>JANNMJ010000062.1:0-84318 GCA_031397815.1 Hymenobacteraceae bacterium | reverse complement strand
CCACGCCCCTACGCCCGCCCGCGCATTCTGATATGATGCCGTGTGCGTTCGAATACCACATGCGGGCGGGCACAAGGCCACGCCCCTACGTGCGTATTACAATCCATAAAAGGCCATACAGCCCGTTCGGCGCCTATTTTGGCTGATTGTAGGTAGGGGAGGGCCTTGTGCCCGCCCGCGCATCCTGATATGTCCCGGTGCCCGCCCGCGCCACTTCCCCCACTACCCATAAAGCAATTGCGCCGGATCAGAAGACTCGTCTTCCAATCCGGCGCAATCGGGTAAGTAGGTATCGGTAAGCGAGAGCTGTAAGTCAGCTCAAATCTTAAGATAGAGCGTAAGGTAAAGGAAGGAGGATGTGACCGCCGGAGCAGCCCGTAACTAGTTCGCTTTGATGTTCAGCGAGTCGAGCAGCTTCTGATACCGGGCGTAACCTACTTCGGAAAGCGCCGGGCTGAGGATGCGCTGGAAGCTCCCGACGTTCTCGCGCAGCATCTGGCTCAACGTTTCGAGGGGTTCCGCCGATGCATCGAAGCGGCCGGGGCTAGCGGCTAGCTCAGCGTCAAGGAACCGCTCCAGGGCATCGTGCGCGGGGCCGGTCGGCAAGCCGACGAGGTCGGCCATTGCGTGCGTGAGCTGCACGGCATCAGTGTGGTGCGTGGCGTTGGCGGCGCTTTGCCAAGCCATCATGTAAGCCAGCGGCTCCATCGACGGCTGCACGACAACTACGGGCGGGGTGGCGAGCGCCGGGTGAACGGCTGCATCAGCGGCAGGGGCCGCGACCTTGGTGTCTTTACCACCAGCCATCGCGTTGAGCGTTACAAGGAAAGCGGCAGCGAGCGTGCAGAGAGTAGAGGAGAGTTTCATTGGAGAGAGGTTTTGAAGCGGCGGTTTGTACTATCGCCGGAAAACGTTGCAAATATGTGGGGTGCAACGACCGGATAGCAAACGGAAGAAGGCCAACACCCTGCTTTAGGGGTTGAACCGATAGATTGTTGTGGTAAACGTCAAGTGCCGACCCGCGAATAGCTGTGGTCTGATGCCGCGAAGCCTGTTGAGTTCAGGGTCGAATGGCAAGGGGGAGAGAAGGAATGTGAGAATAGAAAAAACCGCCGGAAGCCGACGGTTTTTTCCCCATCTCATCACATTTCCAACTCTTGGCTACTCCGGAACCTCCATTGGCAGGTAGATGCCCAGGACACGCTTGGTGTCGACCAGACTCTCCTTCGAACAGATTCCTCCGGGAGCGAAGTGTTGATACAAAGGTGCAACGCTTGCGGAAGCGATGGGAAAATATTCGACGAACCCGGTGATTTTCCTTACCAACATCGCTTTTTCGCCGGTAAACGGAAAAGCCTCTGCCAGAAAGTTCGCGCGTCGGTAAGTAGGCTTAGTCGGCGATAATTTGCGATTCGACGGAAAAATCTAATTTTTTGTTGAAATGTTCGAAGCTTGGCGGGCTTGGCGACTCTTCTACTCAAACACCACCGTCATCTCGACGCGGCGGTTGCGGTCTCTTCCGGCAGCGGTGGCGTTCGTGTCGATGGGCTTGAAGCTGCCGTAGAACTCCACGTCGAACCGCCCGGCGTCGATGCCCTGCTGCACGAGGTAGTTCTTGACGGCCGTGGCGCGCTGCTCCGATAGCTTGAGGTTCGCGGCCGTCGACCCGACATTGTCGGTGTGCCCCGCGAGGCGCAGCCGGTACGTCGGCTTCTCGTCGAGGAGATTCGCTAGCTCGCGCAGCGCCGGAAACGACGACGGCCGGATGACCGCCTTGCGGAACTCGAACTCCAGATTGCCGAACGCCGTGCTCAGAATCTTCGTCTCCATGGGCGTGAGCACCGGGCAGCCGTTGTTGCTCACCGGACCCGGCGTAAGGGGGCACAGATCGGTCGGGTCGGGCACGCCATCGCCGTCGGTATCCGCCAGCGGACAGCCTTTATTGGTTGCCGGACCCGCTACGGTTGGGCACTGGTCGACGTCGTCGTACAGCCCGTCGGCGTCAGTGTCGGGGCACCCGAAGTGATCTTTCGCACCGATTAAGTCAGGGCAGTGATCGTCCGTGTCGGCTACGTGGTCACCGTCGCGGTCTGGGCAGCCCTTGAACTCCGACACCCCGGCAACATCCGGACAAGCATCGTCGCGGTCGATAATCTTATCGCCATCCCGGTCCGGACAACCTTGGAACTCGACCGGACCAGCTACATCGGGGCACTGATCCTCGCGGTCGACGATCCGATCACCGTCGCGGTCGGGGCAACCCTGGAACTCGGCCGGACCTGCGTCGTCGGGGCACTTATCTACTACGTCGGCTACGTGATCACCGTCGCGGTCGGGGCAACCCTTGAATTCCCACACGCCCTTAACATCGGGGCACAGGTCCACTTTATCGGATACGCCGTCGCCATCACGGTCAAGGGGCTTCCGTTGATAGAGTGCGAACGCGACACCCATATACAGGTCATACCCGCTGACCCGGCCTTTCCCCAAAACCCCCGCCAGATTATCGGAGCCTATAAACGCCGGTCCGACGCGCACCATCATTCCCACCCCAAACCGCCTGTAATCATCGGCCATCGACAGCGGCAGCGCCACTTCGATCTTCTTCTTCTCGAAGCGCGGAATGACCGTGAGGCTGGAGAACGTGCGCACCCCCACGGCGTACCGCGAGAGCAGGCTTTGGCTCCACAGCGCCCCCACGTAGTAGTTGCGGTGCAGGTGATAATCAGCGGTGAGGTTGAGCGTGTGCGGCAGCCGCGACTTAAACGTCGTGGTCCGCGTCTCAACGCCCACGAGCTTCTGGACGAGCGCATCGACGTGGTCGAGGTCGCGGTACGTGAGCGTATCGAGCGAGCCGAGTGGCAGCGTGCTGCTGCCCGTGAGCTTAGAATTGCTGACGTAGGTCTGATTGGTGTACTTCACGCGGCCCAAATCGACGATAGCCAGCCCGACGCGCAACTTGTACTTGTTCTGCGTGTCGTCGGGGAGGCCGGTTTCGCCGTCCATGTTGTAGACGTACTTGTCGGCGTCGGGCCGGAACTCATACGTCAGCCCCACATCGAGGCCCATTCCGCGTCCGAGGCGGTCCTTATTATAGAGGTTGCGGGTGCGGAAGCCGTAATCGCTCTGATAGTAGCGGTAATCGGTGTAGCCGTAGCTCACTTTGCGGTCGCGGACCTGAATACTATCGCTGTTATACACGATGTAGCCCAGCCCTTCATTATTAATGTACCCGCCCGCCAGCCCTACCAGATACTTCACCGTGGCGCCGGCTTTCAGGAAGTGCGGGCCGGCGGGGAGCAGCACCCGCGCGTACGACGCGTTGAATTCCTGCCAAGTGTTGAGGTTTACGGAGAAGCGATTGTCCTTCAAAAGCTGATTCGCGAGGCCCAGCTCATCGGCATCGTCCAGTCCGAAGCGGCTCAGCTGCGCCAGCGGCTCGCTCACGTTGTTTACTTGCAGATACGCGCGCACGCGGCTCCCGAATGCCACGCTCTGCTGATGCGGCAGCGCCACCATCACGGTCGGCAGGCGCACTTCGCCGCTCACCGTCACGAATTTGGCGCGGCCCGTGAGGTCTTGGCTCAGCCAGTTACTGTCGAATTTCAAGTGACCGCGCGTGTTGCGGTACTCGTCGGGGGCGCGGTTCCGAACCAGCGGCACCAACCCGAACGGCATATCTACCTTGAGGTAGTTGTTGTAGAGATTGACATCGGCCGCCCCGATGTTGACGTAAAGCCGAAAGCGCGAATCGGCGATGCTCGACGGGTTGACTGTCAGCGCCTGCGTCCCGGCGTAGTTCGATGCGCTCAGCCCCATAAAGCCCTGCGCCCGCGCCGCCGGAGCCAGCGGCGTACTCAACAGCAGGCACAGCAGGCCGAATAGCCGGTAGATGTTGCGGCTCATAAGAGGGATTTCAGAGAAGAAAACGTATGCGAAAAGAACAGAAAGCCGCCTAAAACCGGCCGCAGCAGGGGTAATGCACCAGATAACCGGCAAGGTAGCGTGTGGGGTAGCCGCGCCGGGCAGCGGAATCGACTAGCGCGCAACATTCATCGTCGGAACGCCGAAAGCGAGTGCTATGCACTCAGTCAGAACGAATAGTAAAGTAATTTGTCATTGCGAGCGGAGCGAAGCAATCCTCGTTTGCTCGGCTCGTCGGTTGAGCCAACGCGGTGGAGCAATCGCGCTAAGCAAGTGAAGATTGCTTCGTCGCAAAGCCTCCTCGCAATGACAAATCATGTAGGTGGTTATTTCTGAACGAGTACTAACGTGGGCGTGGGAGCGCTTCAGCAGCTTCAGCATTGGTTTCTAAATAACCAGACGCTATTTACTGTCGATTCGCTGCCTCATCACGCCCCCATCTTTGCCGCATGCCTTCCTTGTTGATGCTTCTCCTGCCGCGTTCTGCCTCGTTCCCCGTGCTTCGGGCTGTGCCTTTCCTGCTGATGCTCATGGCCGTTTCGCTGAACGCCGCCGCCGCTTCCCGGCCCGCCGATTCGCCGCCAATGCCCCGCGTGAAGGTCAAGAGCGGACGGCTTGAGGGGATGCTTACCGCCGACAACGCCATTCAAATCTTCAAGGGCGTGCCGTTTGCCGCGCCGCCCGTGGGCACGTTACGCTGGCGCGAGCCGCAGCCTGTACCCCGCTGGAAAGGCGTGCGCCCGGCCACCACGTTTGGCCCGCGCGCCATGCAATTGCCGTTGTATAAGGACATGAACTTCCGGTCGGGCGCCATCAGCGAAGACTGCTTGTATCTGAACGTCTGGGCGCCCGTCCCGCGCACCGCCGACCGCGCCGCGCTCAAGCCGGTGCTCGTGTACTTCCACGGCGGCGGCTTTCAGGCGGGCGACGGCTCCGAGCTGCGCTACGACGGCGAATCCATGGCGCGGCGCGGCATCGTGACCGTCACGGTGAACTACCGGCTGGGGGTGTTCGGCTTTCTGGCGCACCCGGCGCTCAAGGCCGAAACGAAGCACCAGACCACCGGCAACTACGGCTTCCTCGACCAGAACGCCGCCCTACGCTGGGTGCAGCAGAACATCGCCGCGTTCGGCGGCGACCCACAGCGGGTGACGATTGGCGGCGAGTCGGCGGGGTCCATCTCGGTGAGCGCGCAGATGGCGTCACCGCTCTCGAAAGGGCTTTTCATCCGCGCAATCGGCGAGAGCGGTGCGCTGATCGGCTCCTCTTTCGGCCCCATCCCGATGGCCGACGCCGAAACGCGCGGCGTCGCCTTCGCCACCAAGCTCGGCACCCCGACGCTGGCCGCACTGCGCGCGCTACCCGCGCAACAGCTCCTCGATTCGGCCGGTAAGGCCGGAATGCCGCGCTTCGCCCCCGTGATCGATGGCTACTTCTTCCCCCAAACGCCCCTCGCCGCCTTTACGGCGGGCCAACAGGCGCGGGTGCCGCTGCTGGTCGGCTGGAACTCATTGGAAATGAACGCCTCATTCCTACTCAGCACTCTCCCACCGACCCCCGACAACGTGCGCGCCACCGTGCAGAAGCTCTACGGCCCCCACGCCGACGCCATCCTCGCCCTCTACCCCACGAACACCCCCGAAGCCGCCGCCCAATCAGCCGACGACCTCGCCGGTGATCGCTTCATCGTCTATTCCACTTGGAAATGGGCCGACTTACACGCCCGCACCAGCGGCCAGCCCGTGTATCGGTACCTCTTCACCCGGCCGCGCCCGCAAATAGTGGGCGCCACGAGCAGCACTCCCGCACCGCCACCCGGCGCGGTGCATTCGGCAGAGATCGAATACGCCCTCGGCAACCTCGACACCAACAAAGTCTTCGCTTGGACTGACGAGGATAAGCAAGTTTCCGCTACGATGCAGCGGTATTTTGAGCGCTTCATCCTCACCGGCAACCCCAACGCGCAGCCCGATGAAGAGCTGCGGCACTGGCCGCAAATGCAACCCAACGAAAAGGCCCAGATTATGCGCCTCAACGTGAAGACCGGTTATGAAACCGAAGCCCACCGCGACCGTTACCTTCTCCTCGACCAGCTCCAGCAGCCGTAACGGCTAATTGCCGTACCGCGCCGCCAGAATTTGCTGGAGCAGCAGGATATTATCGGCCTCAATCGCGTCCGGGTCTTTATCCACGGCCTCAATCATCTCCGGGCGGCGCAGGACGCTGAAGAGCGTCACTTCGCGACCGGCAGCGTGGGCGCGTTTTACTTGCTCGGCCGTCACGCTTTCGTTCGAGGTAATCAGTCCGGCGAAGTTGTTTTGGATGATTTTCGGCAACGCATCCTCAAAATCATTGGAATCGAGGTGGAGGCTGGCGTTTGGAATCTCGCGGCGCACCGCCAATAGTAGGTCCACATCCCCGGCGCCGAAGTTGATGTGCGGCAACAGCGCTTCGCCGCCGTAGCGGGCCACCGTGGCGGCCAGCCGACGGGCCATTTGCGCCCGGAAGCGCGGGTAGTTCAGGTTCGGCACTTCGGGGACTTTCAGATCGAAGTCGAAATGCGGCTGAAACGGCGTGTTTTGGTACCGCCCGAGGATGTCGTCGAGGGTGATGAGGTGCTCGTCTTGCAGGATGTGCGAGTTGAAGTCGGTGCGGTAGCGGCAATTGGTAATGGTGGTGCCGAGGCTCTCGTAGGGATATCCTTCACACTCCGTCATCGACTCAAGAGTGCCGTCGTGATACAGCACGAGCATCGAATCCTGCGTGAGCTGCACGTCCAGCTCGGTACCGTCGGCGTTGTAGCCTTCGATGGTGCGCCGGATAGACGTTAGGGTGTTCGACGGGTACGGGTTGATGGCCGATTCGAACCCCGAACCCGCGTGCCCCATCACCCGCACCTTGCCGCCGTTGAGGTTCTGCACCGGCCGCTCGTCAACGGGCGTGCAGGCCGCGACGCCGAGCATCAGACCGCAGGCCGCGCGTAGGATATTCCGTGTCATCATAATAGAACAGGGGGCTTGATGAGCCGCATGGATTAAGCGCACCGCCTAATTTATCGTGTAGAGGAGCTGCACCCGCACGAGGCGGTTGTAACCGGTCTGCTGATACTGCTTGCCCGAGGTTGCGTTGTTGTACAGCTCCCAATAACGGCCGAAGCCGAACACGTTATTCACCCGCAACCGGTTCGTGATGCGGTATTCCAGCCCATAACCGAGCATCAGCTCGTGCAACACGTTGTACTTCCCCGACCGGGCGCCGTCGCGCTGAAACGAGCGGTACCGTTGGAGCTGATAATCGAGGTTCGCGAAGAAGCCGAAGCGCCCCGTGCAGTTATAATCGGGCAGAAAATAGAATTTATAGCCGCCGATTCCCCCAAAAGGCCCCTGCGAAGGCAGATAAGAATCGACCAACGACAGTTTCGGCCCCGCATAAAGCGCATGGCGCCCCCGCTGCGCCTCTACGCTGATGGCCGCGTTGAAACCGGAGAACGCCAAAGAGCCCGCAGCTCCCAGCGAGAGCTTTACGCCCTGTGGCTTGGTCTCGGGGCGCTGCTCGGAAGGCGCTACATCGGTGGCGATGCCTTGCGCGGCGCTCAGCAGCGGCAGGGTAAGAAAGGCCGCGAGCGCGACCAGTTTGGTGAACACAGTCATGTAAAAAGTCCTCGTTCTCAGGTGAGGGCGCGGGCCTTATAGCGGCTGTGGCGGCAGAAGGTTATATAAAGTAAGCCTTGATACGTGCCGGGGAGCGCCTCAATAGATGATAACTCGGTCCGGGTGCTTGGTGCGGAGGTAGCCGCGAATGATCTGATTGGTGTCTTTATTATCGACGTAGGGGGTGATGAGGGCCTTGAAGTCGGCGAGAGTGGTGGCGGTTACGCAATCGGCGTCGGCGTAGCCGAAGCCACGGTAGCGGCCGTTCTCTACGACTACGATGGTGTGCTCGCCGCTTTGGCGGCCCCGGCCGATGACGACGAAACTGTCGTGCTCAAACGTGAAGGAGGCTACCGCTTCCAGCACGCGCTGGTTATACACTTCCTTCGGCTCCACGCCAACGCACGCCCCGGCGCATTGGCGGACCTGATAATCGAAACAAGACATTCCGGGGGCGGTGCGGTAGAGGTCGCAGAGCTTTTGGCAGAGCTGGTACTTCGATACTTTATGGAAGAGGAAGCCTTTAGCGCGCGGGCCGTTGTTGAGGGCGATGATTGGTTGCCGCCCGGGCACGTCGGCTTTGCCGTAACGAAAGGTGAGATACCCGGCGTCGTTCTCTTCCAGAAAAATACCCGTTGCGAAGACGCTGCGGCGCTGCGCCCGATTAAACGGTGGCTTGTGGAGCTTGATTAAATGCGACTCGTACAGCAGCGCAACCAGCTCGGAGCCGGTTAATTCCCACGTAATATCCGTAATAGAGTTCTTGAACTCCGCTGATTTGCGGCTTTTGAACTCCACGGCGAAGTGCTGTGCGATTCGCTTGCGGATATTGATGCTTTTACCGACGTAAAGGAGCCGTCCGGTGGCATCCCAGAAGAAATAAACGCCCGCCGCATCCGGCAAAACGGCCACGCGCTCGGGCGGGAGGTTCGGGGGGAGGAGGCTTTGCTTCATCGCGGCCTTCACGGGAGCGTCGGGCTTGTCGGCGACGCCCGTTTCGACGGCCGTGCGGTTCACGTCCATCAGCCGGGTGAAGAGGTGGGCGGTGGCTTCGGCATCGCCAAAGGCGCGGTGCCGGTTTTCGAGCGGAATCTCGATGGAGTTACACAGCTTGCCGAGCGAGTACGACGGCAGGCCCGGCAGCAGCGACCGGCTGAGGCGCACGGTGCAGAGCGTCTTGCGCGAATAAGTGTAGCCGAGGTCGGCGAATTCTTTTTTGAGGAAAGAATAATCGAACCGGACGTTGTGCGCGACGAACACGCAGCCGTCGGTAAATTCCACAATCTTCCGCGCTACCTCGTGGAATTTCGGGGCATCGCGCACCATCTCGTTGGAGATGCCCGTGAGGCGCTCGATGTAGCTCGGGATGAGCCGCTCGGGGTTGAGGAGGGTCGAATAAGAATCGACGATTTTCTCGCCATCGTGCAAGAAAACAGCGATTTCGGTGATGCGGTCCTGCGCGGGCTGGCCGCCCGTAGTTTCAATATCGACGATAGCGTACACGAAGCGGGGAAGAAGAGCGAAGCTACGAACCGACGGCCCGGGAACCAACGGAAATCAAGGGAAAACACGCTCGGCGGGGCGCGTGTTCCGTGCGGAGAGGGGGGAAGGGGGAGTATTTGGGGTGAGATAGCGTGCCACTGGGATGGTGCTATGCGGTGGGGGCGTACGATTACGCAATACGCTACCCTTTTGTCATTGCAAGGAGGCTTTGCGACGAAGCAATCCTCGTTTGCTTGTTGCGATTGCTCCGCCGCGTTGGCTCAACCGCCGCGCTGCTGAAACGAGGATTGCTTCGCTCCGCTCGCAATGACAAAATCTGGTGCGGGGGCTGCTGGAAAAGTACTTGATGAGCGTGTCAGCGGAGAATCTCGGCGAAAAACCGGCCGCAACAGCCGCCCTCAACCGCACAACACGTCTCCAATCGAAATTCAATCTTCCTTACTTCGCCAAAAAGTGCCGGGCTACCTTTGTGGCCACCATGGCCGACCAGCTTCTTATCCTTGATTTCGGTTCGCAGTATACCCAGCTCATTGCGCGGCGCATCCGCGAGCTGAATGTGTATTGCGAAATTCATCCCTTCGACAAGATACCGGCTCTGGGGCCGCATGTGAAGGGAGTTATTCTTAGTGGCTCGCCGTGCTCGGTGCGGCAAGCGGATGCGCCGATGCCCGATTTGAGCGCGCTGCTCGGGCGAGTGCCGGTGCTGGGCGTGTGTTATGGCGCGCAGCTGCTGGCGTTTCAGAACGGCGGCGAGGTGGCGCCTGCGCTGACCCGCGAATACGGGCGGGCACGGCTCGAATCGCTTCAGAGTGAGGACCCGCTGCTGGCGGGGATTATGCCGGGGTCAGTGGTGTGGATGTCGCACGGCGATACGATTACGCAGGCGCCGACGGGCTTTACCGTTATCGCCTCGACGGAATCGGTGGCCGTGGCGGCGTTCCGGATGGGCGAGCAGATGACGTGGGGGATTCAGTTTCACCCGGAAGTAACGCATTCCGAAGACGGCAAAACGCTGCTCGCGAACTTCGTGTACGGCATTTGCGGCTGCGCCCCCGACTGGACGCCCGCCCACTTCGTGACTCAGACCGTGGCTGACCTGCGCGAAAAGATCGGCGCCGATACGGTGCTGCTCGGGCTGAGCGGGGGCGTCGATTCGAGCGTGGCGGCGCTGCTCTTGCACCGTGCCATCGGGGCGCAACTGCGGTGCATCTTCGTCGATAACGGGTTGCTGCGGCACGAGGAGTTCGCGGGGGTGCTGCACTCGTATCAGGACTTGGGGTTGAACGTGATTGGGGTCGATGCGCGGGCCGAGTTTTACGGGGCGTTGGCGGGGCTGACCGACCCGGAGGCGAAGCGAAAGGCGATTGGCCGGACGTTCATCGAGGCATTCGACCGGGAAGCGCATAAGGTGGGGACGGACGCCAAATGGCTCGCGCAGGGGACTATTTACCCGGATGTGATTGAGTCGGTATCGGTGAATGGGCCTTCGGTGACGATTAAAAGCCACCACAATGTGGGCGGGCTGCCCGAACGGATGCACTTGAAGATTGTGGAGCCGCTGCGGGCGCTCTTCAAAGACGAGGTGCGCCGGGTGGGCGCCGAGCTGGGCTTACCGCCGCTCATCCTGAACCGTCATCCGTTCCCCGGCCCCGGCCTCGGGATTCGGATTTTGGGCGAAGTGACGCCTGAGAAGGTCGAGATTCTGCAAAAAGCGGATCACATCTTCATCGATCAGCTCCGCCGACACGGCTTGTACGAGCAGGTATGGCAGGCGGGCGTGATGTTATTGCCCGTGCAGACTGTAGGCGTGATGGGCGACGAGCGGACGTACGAGCGGGTGGTTGCTCTACGCGCCGTGACGAGCGTGGACGGGATGACCGCCGACTGGGCGCACCTGCCGTACGCCTTTCTGGCGGATGTTTCGAACGCTATCATCAATCAGGTGAAAGGCGTAAACCGGGTGGTGTACGATATTTCGTCGAAGCCACCTGCTACGATTGAGTGGGAATAATGACTAAACAAATCAATTTCTGGCCTTCGGCTACGCGTTTTCTGTTTCTGGGCGCCACGGTGCTGCTGACCCTGCCCGCCCCCGTGGCAGCGCAGCCGGGGAGCGCCGCAACCCGCCCAAGTGCCACCGCACCGCCCGACCCGCGTTACGAACGGGCCAAGACGCTGCTGGCAGCGCAGAAATACCGCCTCGCGCTCGTCGAGCTGCAACCGTTAATCATCACTTCGCCGTCGAAACCGACGGCGGTGACCAATGCTGCGACCTATCTGTGGGCCGTAGCGGCCCTGCGCGATAGTAGAGCGGCGGAGGCGGTGCCGGTTTTGCAGCGCCTGCGCACCCAACAGCCCACGTGGGGCGGGATTCCGGAAGTGATTCTGCTTCAGGCGCAATTGGCGGAAGCGATGGGCGACCGCGAGCTGGTACGGACGCTTTTGAAGGAGATGCCGGAAGGCAAATTCACCGCCGAACAGGCCACGCTGCTCCAACGGGTGGGTTTGGGACCGGCCGGAGCCGCCACGGGGTCACCGCGTCCGGTGCGGGTTGCTGCGCTGCTGCCGCTGGGCCTCGATGCCGTGGACCCGAAGCGCGCGCAGTTCGGGCAGGAGCTATATGCAGGCCTAAAGCTCGCCGCTGATTCGCTCGCGGCCCTCGGGACGCCGGTGGATTTGCGCGCCTACGACCTCGATAACGATACGGTAGCGACGAAAACGCTCCTCGGGCAGCCCGATGTGCTGGCGACGGACCTCATTGTGGGGCCGGTGTACAAGAACCCGAGCCGGTTGGTGGCGCGGGCGGCGGCGGAACAGGGCGTGCCGGTGGTGAACCCGTTATCGGAAGACGGTACGCTGCTTCCGAACAGCCCGACGCTGTATTTATTCCGGCCGAGCGTGCAGACGCAGGCCCGCACGGCGGCGGCGCTCGCCTACGCGCGGTTCGAGCCGAAGACGGCGGTGCTTTTAGTGGAGGAAACGAAGGACGATATGGCGTTCGCGACGGCTTTTCGGGCCGAATACGAGCGATTGGGCGGCACGATAAAGGCCGAGGAAAGAGTCTCGTCGCAGACGTACCGCACGCGGATGACCGAGAAGGTGAACGCGCTGCCGCTGGATTCGGCGGAAACGGGGATTTTGGTGGTGGCGTCGGAGGAGAAGAACGCGGCGCAGCAGGTGGCGGGCCGGTTGGAGCGCGATAACGGCCACGTACCCGTGTTGGCACCCGCGGCGTGGCTGGAAATGCCCGAATTAAGTCTCGACCAATTCAACGACCACGAATTTTATTTCCTCGCGCCCGCTTACCGCGACGTTTCTTCAGCGGCGGGGAAGCGGTTTCGGCGGGCGTGGCAGCAGCGGTACGGGATTCCACCGTCGGATTTCGCGCGGGCGGGGTTCGAATTGCTTTTTACGTTCGCGCCGGTGATTCGGCAGATGGGCGCGGGCGGTTTGGCGGCGGGGTTAACGCAGCGCGGGCTTCAGCCGGGCGCGTTGCAGCCCATCATCGGCTACCCGGACGGGGCGCGGGATAATCAGGGGGTCAGCGTGCTGCATCTGACGAACCGGTTGGTGGAGGTGGTGCGGTAGGGAGCGTGATTTATTCGACGGAAAATGAAATAAAAACGCCCCGTTACCTGATTGGTAACAGGGCGTTTTCGCTTTATCGTGTATCAGCACTCGCCTACAGCTTTGTCATTGCGAGGAGGCTTTGCGACGAAGCAATCTTCGTAGGATGGGGGCGTTAGCTCAGCTCACGTAACCCGTGCAACGAGGATTGCCACGTCGTCGCAGAGCCTCCTCCTCGCAATGACAAATGTTTTACTGTAGTTACTCGCCGGGTTGGGGGGTGGTATCCTCGCCGGATTTGCCTTTGCGCTTGCGTTGGGCGGGGCGCTGGGCCGTGACGCGGGCTTTGAGGCGGCTCATCGTGTAATCGTGCACCTTGGCGGGGGCTGATTCCTTGAAGGCCTTTTTACCGTCGGCGATGACGCGGTTGAGGTAATCGTCGAAGAACGAGTTGAGGACGTGCAGGTTGGCCTGCACCTTGGCATCGCGCTCGCTGATGAGGGCGTTTTGAGCCGCGTTGGCGGTGGAGAGAGCCGAGAGGAGGCGGTCAAGCTCCACGCGCTCGGCATCGGGGTATCCGACGAGCTTCAACGCCGCGTCGTTATCGGTGAGGTGTTGCTTGAGGTTCTTGCCGTAGTACATAATCCCCTCGACGTCGCGGTAGCTGATGGCTTTCCGCAATTGGCTGATGCCGGAATCGGTGGGGTTGATGGTAAGCTGCGGCCCAGTGGCGGGTAATCCGTTGGCATCGTCGAGCCGAATCTCAAGTTTATTGAGAAAAGGCCGAATCGCTTTGGAATCGGTGTCGATCTGCTCGGTGAGCTTCTTATGCTGCGCCGTGAAGATGGCCGGGTTAATCAGCTCTTCTACTTTTTTGAGCGCAGCGGCGAAGGCATCGACAAAGACGTTGTCGGCGTATTTGAGCGAATAGGTAGCAAGCTCGGCTAAATCGCGGCGGAGCGAAGCCAAAACAAAAAGGCCAATGACCGGCAGGTCTTTAACGGCGCAGGTAAACGTTGCTTTGAGCGGTTCCATAATAGGGGAACAGTGGGTGGACGAACTATGGGCAATACATCGGCAGTGGGCGCCGCTGGAAGGCAATCGGTGAAAACCGCGATGCGGTCGAAAGGCCGTTTCCAGCGTTCTAAGGCTATCAGAGACGCTATGTAAGAGGTCGGAACGACTATGTAAGGCGTCGGAAACGCTATGGTAGACGTCGGAGGCGCTATGTAAGGCCTCGGAAACGCTACGGTAAGTGTCGGAAACGCTATGGAAGACGTTGGAATCGCTACGGAAGGCGTGGGAGGCTCTATGTAAGGCCTCACAAACGCTACGGTAGACGGAGGAACGTCTAAGGAAGTCGTCGAAACCTCTCGGGTAGCTATCGAAAGCTCCTCGAAGAGTATCGGAACGAAGAAGGGAGAGGAGAATACTTTATAAAGGCGAACAGAACAGGGATTAGAGGTAGAGGCAGCGCCACTGCTCGACGTCAGGAGGATTTTAAAGAGTTGGGAAGCGGTAAGTATGAGGGGTGGCGGGCAAATCAGACCCGCCGGAGATAGCTTTGGAGGTTGGCCGGTAGGTAGTTAGTACCTGTTCGGCGGGACGAATGTAATAAAGATTTTGAATAACCTACTACGGGAGGTTGCGAAGATGCTTGTCGTGCTTGGGCGTGTGCCGTCAAGCGGTTTAGTCCTTATACAACTGCCGTCCACCTCGTGTGATGTAGCCTCGACTTTTAAGACCTAGATAATATACGTCGCCTATCAGGACGATGTGTCCTTGCCAACTTTCAACCAACTGGACGCCTCTTTCGAACGGAGGGAAGGCATATTGCAAACTACTACTTCGGAATGTTTTGTAAAAAGGAGCGTAATACGACCGATCATGGATGCTCCATTGATAGTCTGTAGGAGCCGGATGTAGGGCGCCAGTCGGTGAGCGAAGAACCGAGGGTATGATGCGTTTAGGAGGATTATGGGATGTTAGGCTCGCTACTTGATAACCGTATTCGAAAAATAGCCAACCGCCTGCCAGCTCCCGCGCTGGGGCCTCCAGAAGATAAGGAAGAAAGCGCCCGTGCTGATATTCATAGTAATAATACCCCGCTTCACTAGGGTCATAATCGAGCCGGGTAGCTGATTTGAGCGAGTCGCGCTTTACAAAGGCGTGAATGTTAAGACCAAACTTTGTAGGTGCGTCTATCCAAGACTGCGACTTAACAGCATCAAGGTGTTCCAAGACCGTTCCTGTCGAATCAAGCAACAAATAGGACGTTTGGTAGCTAAGCCCCTCATATTCGATGATCGGTGTTTCTGGGGTGGCCGGTCTTTCCGGGTGGAGCAGCGCCTTTACGAGCAGCTTGCGGCTAGGGACGTGAAAATGCACGAGCTGTTGCGCGGCCGGATAGAAGCGCGTTATCGGCCGCTCCTGCAAATCAAGGAGCCGCCAAGTACCGTTAGCCTGATAACTTACCCGATAGGTGGGCGGAGCGTCCTGCGGTAATGCGCTATCGAGGCGTTGCGCTAAGGCTTCGTAGAGGCTATCAAGTGGTATAGGGTAGGGCTTAGCTAATCTAAGATATACTTGAGCTTGTGCGATGGACATCCACTGAAAAGGACCCAAAGGCCGTCCCGTGGAATCAAGCCGACCCAATTGAGTTGTATCACCGCGAGTTTTCCGTAGAACAAAGGCCTCGCCATTTTTAAAGGGCGCAATCTGCTTGTAGACTTTACGCCCAAGACGGCGGCCCCGGTCGTCAATGATTCCCCGTGACTGGTATCGGTCGTTTAGCCATTGCAGGAAGCTAACCGGCAACAGCAGCCGCACCGAGTACCAGAGCTTGACAGTGGCAGTCCATCCGCGTTCGACGCTGAAAAGCCGGGGGGCCAGCGGCTGCGGATACCGGTAAGGCGGTAGCTGAGCGATAAGGGCCAAGGTATCGGCCGCGGCAATGATGACCAGTTCTTTGCCGCTACGGTTGCGGCGGCGGCGGATTGCGCGCAGTGCGCCGTCGGGCGTGGGAATCACGGCGTAATCAGACCCGGAATTTAGGCACTCGCCGCGGGCATTAAGCCAATAGTAGGCGCCTTCCGGCTGCAAATGCTTCGGCTCGCGCATCACCTGCGCAAACCCCCGCACGAAAAAGGTCGTCTCTCTCCCGAAGGTGGGTTTAATCCAGATTTGCCCCAGCGTATCGCAGTAGCCCCACAGATTTCCTTCGCGGTAGGGTACCAAGCCGCCGGGCGGCTCTGGGGCGGGGCGCAACTGCTTTACCGGTTGGATAGTAAAGCCACCGGGCGGCGGAACGGGCACCGCCTGACCGATAACTAACAGAGATGGGCCGCCGAGCAGGTACGCCAGCCAGAGCAGAAAGAGCCGCAGGGCAAGGGTTCGATTCATGGAAGTCAGAAAGAACATCGTTTTCAAAGTTCGGCAGGATTGGCGGAGTCCCTTCGCGGCCCGCCGCGCTAATTTCGCGAACTGTATCACCGCTGCGGAGTTGTAAAACCGCGCTACGTCCTCACGCTTCCCCCCATGAACCACCCCACCAGTCAAGACCTCTTTGCCCGTGCCCAGAAAACCATTCCCGGCGGCGTTAACTCGCCGGTGCGGGCGTTTCGGGCGGTGGGCGGGCAGCCCGTGTTTATGGAATCGGCGCGGGGGGCGTTCCTGCGGGATGTCGATGGGAATGAGTATCTGGACTTTATCAACTCGTGGGGGCCGATGATTCTCGGGCACGCGCCGGAGATCGTCGAGACGGCGGTGCGGGCGGCGTTACCGGCGTCGACGTCGTTTGGGGCACCGACGCGGCGCGAGATCGAAATCGCGGAGCTGATCTGCGCGATGGTGCCGAGCGTCGAGAAAGTGCGGCTTGTGAACTCGGGGACGGAAGCGTGTATGTCGGCGATTCGGGCGGCGCGCGGGTATACGGGGCGCGATAAGTTCATCAAGTTCGAGGGGTGCTACCACGGTCACGGCGACTCGTTTTTGATCGCGGCGGGGTCAGGGGCAGCCACTTTGGGCGAACCCGATTCGCCGGGCGTGACCAAGGGAACCGCCTTGGATACCCTGACGGCGCCTTACAACGATGTGGCGGCTGTCGGGCGCCTCTTCGATGCGTATCCGGGGCAGATTGCGGCGGTGATCGTCGAGCCGGTGGCGGGGAATATGGGCCTCGTGACGCCCGACCCCGGCTTTCTGGAAGGCCTGCGTGACCTGTGCACGAAGCACGGCGCCGTCCTGATCTTCGATGAGGTGATGACGGGGTTCCGCGTAGCGGCGGGCGGGGTGCAGGAGCTGTACAACGTGGTGCCCGATATGACGACGCTCGGCAAGATCATCGGCGGCGGGCTGCCGGTGGGGGCGTACGGCGGGCGGCAGGATATTATGAACTGCATTGCGCCCGCCGGGAAGGTGTATCAGGCGGGGACGCTCTCGGGGAACCCCATTGCCACGGCGGCGGGCCTCGCGATGCTCCGCTACCTGAACGACCATCCGGCCGTGTACCCCGAGCTAAGCCGCCTCACCGACCGCATTACCGGCGGGATGAAACGGAATATGGAGGAGCTGGGGCTGCCGCCGTACACGATCAACCAAGTAGGGTCGATGTTCTCGATCTTCTTCACCACGGAGCGCGTGTACGACTTCGAGACCGCCAAAAAGAGCGACTTGGCGATGTTCGCCCGGTATTTTCAGGCGATGTTGCAGCGCGGGGTGTATCTGGCGCCGTCGCAGTACGAATCGCTGTTCGTGTCGCTGGCGATGACAGATGATTTGATTGACCAGTATCTGGAGGCGAACCGGGCGGCGTTGGTGGAGGCGTGTGGGGTGGTGTAGGTGAGGCGGGGTTTTGCCGCTAACCAGATCAGCGTAGGGGCGGGCCTTGTGCCCGCCCGCCATTCGTTGGGCTGCCGTTGATTGGGCAAGCCCCGTTAGGGGCTTCCTTCCGGTAGCTCCGTGGCGAATTAGGCAATGGCAGCCCCGTTAGGGGCTACCCTGACCGGATTTGCGCTACCAATTAGGCGCATTTGGTGGGTAGGGGTAGCCCCTAACGGGGCTGCCGAAACGAATAAATCACCTAAACCGGGGGCGCTGCCCCCGGCTATCGGAAGGTAGCCCCTACGGGGCTGCGCGTGGTGTAGCTGATTGGCGGTGAGGCTCCGGCTGACACGATTTGCGCTACCGATTGGGCAATTTTGGCGGGTATGGGTAGCCCCTAACGGGGCTGCCGAAATGATTAAAACATCTCAACCGGGGGCGCTGCCCCCGGCTACCGGAAGGTAGCCCCTACGGGGCTGCTTGGGGTGTAGCTAATTTGAAGTTTTCCGACAACGATGTGTGTTGGCTCGCCCTGTGGAACGTTACTTTGTGGAACGATTGGCTTTTCCAATCGCCCCTTTGTCGTGAAGCGATTTCTTGCTCTGTTGATCGTGCTGCTGACGGCTTTCGTCGGCGCCCGAGCCGCCGATCCCACTGCCAACAAAGCTTTGTTCGACCGGACGGTCGACCGGGTGAACTTCCAGACGATGGAAGGCGTGTATGATGCGCGGTTTGCGCGGAAGAAATTCCCCGTAAACCTCAAGACGCGCGCCGAGCGCCGTGATTTCAAGGATTTCAACGGCGATGCGGCGTTCGAGAAGCTGTTTCATAATTACAACGACGAAGCCGAGAAGTATAAGAACCGCTTCGGGAACGGCGCGGCCACGCTGGCTAACTTCGAGAAGGGGCTGCGGGGGATTCTGGTGGATGCCAATTTCGAGTTCTTCCTTGCCAAAGCCGCCCGGCGCGAAGACCGCTCGGCGTTAATTCGGAAGTTGGAAGGGACGATTAAGCAAGCCGTGGCGCAGTATGATGCGTCGGGCGAGACCGTGACCGAGGCACCGCAGCCGGATACGCTGGCCGGGGCCGCGCTCGATGAAGATGCCGCTACGGAAGGCGCGGCATCGGATGCGCAGGTGGATGAATTGAACCAGAATGCGGCCCCAGAAGCCGTGGCCGCCGCCGATGTGCCCGCTGCCGGTAAGGCATCGGGCGGTGGGTGGTCGGGGACGCTGGCGCTGATGCTGGCATTGGCCGCAGCGGGCGGTGTGGCGTATTTGCTGTTCGTGGTGGTGCCGTCGGTACGGGCGCAAGCGCAGCAAATGGCGCTGGAAGCAGCCGCGAACGCGATGCCGAAGATTGCGCCCGCCCCCGATGACGCCTTGCCCGCTACGTATGCCGAAGAAGCCCGGCACCGGGCCGTGGAGCTGCGCTTCACGCTCATCGCGGATGAGGTGGACGAGCTGAAAGGCCGCGTGCGGGAGCTGGAATTGCGCCTCGCGGATGCGTTGGCTGCCCCCGGAGATGATGTGTTGGAAGCGCCGGTAGTGGCGACGGTAGCGCCACCGATGAATGCAGCGGTGGAGGAGGAGGAGCTGTAGGAGAAGTGGGGGGAGATGTGAGCGATGTGGAGATGTGAAAAAGGTGAGGAAGCTCCGGGGTTTTACGGGGCTGATTGAGCGTGCGCGTAGCACGGCCCCGCACTGCCATGCAGCCCTATATCATCTGCCGTAACGCTTTCCTGCCGACGCGCACACTAGTTTTGCGCCTGCATGATTCTTACCGACCAACAAATCCGCGCGGAGATTGCCGCCGGTACTATCCTGATTGAGCCGTTTGACCTGTCTTGCCTCGGCACGAACTCGTATGACGTGCATTTGGGGCGATACCTCGCCACGTACCGCGATGCGGTGCTCGATGCGAAGAAGCACAATGAGATTGAGCACTTCGAGATCCCCGAGGAAGGGTATGTGCTGCGCCCCGGCGAGCTGTATCTGGGCGTGACGGAGGAGTACACCGAGACCCACGCGCACGTGCCGTTTCTGGAAGGGAAAAGCTCGGTCGGGCGCCTCGGAATCGACATTCACGCGACGGCCGGGAAGGGCGATGTGGGGTTCTCGAACACGTGGACACTGGAGATTTCGGTCTCAAAAGCCGTCCGGATTTATGCCGGAATGCCGATTGGGCAGCTCATTTATTTCGAGGTGAAGGGCGGAATCGACAATCCGTACAACGCAAAGGCGTCGGCGAAATACAACGAGCGGACGGTGCGGCCCGTTGAATCGATGATGTGGCGGAACCGGTTTTAGGGTTTTGTGGTCGGTTGGCGGCTACTACCTTTACCGACCCTTTCCGCCTTCACCAACCAGCCCGTCCGAATGACCACCGTCGCCGCGCCCGTCGCTTCGTCCTCTTTTCTATCTGAGCGCATTCAGCATCTGGCCGAATCGCAAACCATTGCGATGGCGAAACGCTCGCGCGAGCTGACTGCGCGCGGGGTTGATGTTGTGAACCTGACGTTCGGCGAGCCGGACTTCCCGACGCCCGATTACATCAAGGATGCCGCTAAGCGTGCCCTTGATGAAGGCTTCACGTATTACACGCCGGTGCCCGGCTTCCCCGAGCTGCGGCAGGCGATTGCCGACAAGCTCCGGCGCGACAATCACCTCGACTTCCTGCCGACGCAGATCGTGGTGAGCACGGGCGCGAAACAGGCGCTGGTGAACGCGATTCTCAGCTTAGTCGACCCCGGCGATGAAGTCATCATCTTCGCGCCGTTCTGGGTGAGCTACGAGGAGATGGTGAAGCTCGCCGACGGCGTGCCGGTGCATCTGACGGGCACGTTGGAGAACGATTACAAGGTGACGGCCGCGCAGCTCGAAGCCGCGATTACGCCGCGCACGAAGGCAATTATGTATTCGTCGCCGTGCAACCCGACGGGCGCCGTGTTCTCTCGCGCCGAGCTGGAAGCGATTGCCGCCGTGGTAGCCAAGCACGAGCGCATCCACGTCATTGCCGACGAGATTTACGAGTACATCTATTTCGGGCAGGAGCCGCTGTTCAGCATCGGCCGCGTGCCGGAGATTGCCGACCGTGTGGTGACCATCAACGGCTTCTCGAAGGGCTACGCGATGACCGGCTGGCGCGTGGGATACCTCGCGGCGCGCCCCGAGATTGCGGCGGCCTGCGATAAGATGCAAAGTCAGGTGACGTCGGGCACTTGCTCTATCGCGCAGCGGGCGGCACTGGCGGCGCTGCAAGGCGGCCGGGCCGCATCGGACGAGATGTGCGCGCATTACCTGCGCCGCCGCGACCTGATGCTCAAGGCGATGCGCGAGATTCCCGGTTTGCAGCTCAGTGAGCCGGAGGGGGCTTTTTATCTGTTCCCGAACGTCAGCTCGTTTTTCGGCAAGCACACGCCGGACGGGCAAGTGATTGGGAATGTGATGGATTTGGCGCTGTACCTGCTCTCGGATGCGCACGTAGCGCTCGTGTCGGGGGATGCGTTTGGGGAGCCGAACTGCCTGCGGCTCTCGTACGCGGCGGCGGATGAGAAGCTGCTCGAAGCGGCGCGGCGGATGAAGGTGAGCTTGGGGAAATTGGTCTGAATATTAGCTTCGGCGGGTGGAGGGGAGGAAATAAATACGGCCCCCGCACGTCGCGCACCCCAAACGAAACGTTAGGAGAGTTCGTCGTTCGCTGCTATGTCAAATCCAGTTGGTCTGACCAATTTATTTACGTCGTTCAACTCGCTCACGGTGCTTGTCGTGGGGGATGTGATGATTGATGCGTACCTCTGGGGCCGCGCGACGCGGTTATCGCCGGAGGCGCCGGTGCCGATTGTGAACGTCGTGCGCCGCGAGCGGCGGCTCGGCGGCGCCGCGAATGTGGCGCTCAACATCCGGGCGCTCGGCGCAACGCCGCTGCTGTGCAGCGTAGTCGGCGACGACCCCGACGGAGCCGATTTACTGCGACTGATGAACGACGTGGGCCTTCCGACGGACGGTATGGTGAAGTCGGTGGAGCGCCCCACGACCGTGAAAGAGCGGATTCTCGCCAGCGATCAGCAATTACTCCGCATCGATTCGGAAGTAGAAGCCCCCTTGACGGCCACGGAGATGCAGCGCCTCGAAGTGCGGTTTACGCAGCTGCTGACGAGGGCCGATGTGGTCATTTTTGAGGACTACGACAAGGGCGTGCTCACGGCGCTGAACATCCCGAAGATGCTGGCGGCGGCGCGGGCAGCAGGGATTCCGACAGCAGTAGACCCGAAGAAGAAGAATTTCCTCGCGTACGTCGGCTGCACGCTCTTCAAGCCGAATCTGAAGGAGCTGAAAGAGGGTTTGAAGGCCGAGTTCATTGGGTTCCAGCGTCCGGCTTTCGAGGCAGCGGTAAACGAATTGCGGCGGCGCTTGGAGCCGGAAATCGTGTTCGTGACGTTATCGGAGCGCGGCGTCTTCGTGCAGACCTCTGACGGCGAGCCGACGTATTTACCCGCCCACGAGCGCGCCATTGTGGACGTTTCGGGCGCGGGCGATACCGTGATAAGCATCGCGGCGCTATGCCTGGCGCGGCGGATTCCGGCGGCAGCCCTCGCGGCCCTCGCCAACCTCGGCGGCGGGCTGGTATGTGAGCGCGTGGGGGTGGTGCCGATTCAAAAAGAGTTGCTGTTGGCGGAAGCGGAGGAGAAGCTGGGGGATATTCTGACGGCAAAGGCGTGAAATATTCCGTCGATTGGCTCCAACAGGAACACGCCGCCGGACGGGCTGCGAAGTTTTTGTATTTCTGGGGTCACTCGAATAAGTTGAATGAGCCGGTCGGTAAATTCTGCTTTAGTCAGTGGTTCGAGAGTCCGTTCGTGGTCGAATCAGAAACCTTCTGCACGGCAGAGCATTGGATGATGGTGCAGAAAGCGCGGCTATTCGGCGATGCGGACATTGCAGCGCGCGTGTTGAGTGCCCGTACGCCCGGCGAAGCGAAGCAATTGGGGCGGGAGATTGTCGGTTTCGACGAGGCGATATGGGCCGGAGCGCGGTATGAGATTGTGCGCGCTGGGAATGCGCATAAATTCGGGCAACATGCCGCGCTGGCCGCTTATCTGAAGCAAACCGCCGACAGAATATTGGTCGAAGCAAGTCCGGTTGACCCGGTGTGGGGCATCGGACTGGCTCAAGACGACCCCCGTGCCGCCGACGTAAACGCGTGGCAAGGGCTGAATCTGCTCGGCTTTGCCCTGATGGACGTTCGTGATTCCCTCGGAAAGGTATAGCAGCGTGCCGGATGAAGCACCTGCTTCCCTTTCGACAGAAAACACTTTAATACAGCCCCCACCACGAAGCAAACACCCCTCGCTATCTCCCCAATAAAGAAACCGATGACCCTTCACGACCTCACCGACGCCGACAAGGCCGAATACAAAGCGTTTTTTATGGAAGGCTTGGAGCGTCATCCGGATTGTTTCGGCATCAGCCCGGCGGATGAGCGGCCGGAGCCTTTTCCGACGACCGGCGCACCCGATTCGTTCACGCTCGGGGTGCGGACGGAGGGCGGGGAGCTGGCCGGGGTGGTCAGCTTTCAGCGGGAGGGCGTTACACGGGAGCGGCACCGGCACCGGGGCGTGCTGTTCCGGATGTACGTGGCGCGCGAGTTCGGCGGGTTAGGCGTGGGTAAGGTGCTGATTACCGAAGTGCTGCGCCGGGCTGCCGGGTTGCCGGGTATCGAGAAGGTGAATCTGGTGGTGATCGAGTCGAATACCCGCGCGCGGCGGCTGTACGAGCAGTTCGGCTTCGAGGCGTGGGGGACGGAAGTGAACGCCTTTAAAGACGGCGAGACGTATTTTAATAAGACGGAAATGTCGTATTGGGTGGGGCGCTGAGCGCGGGGCGGGGCAGCGGATAAACCGGAGGCCGGAATGGGCGGGGCGGCGGGTTATTCGGTGGCGATGGCCCGGGGGGAAGCGATAACCGCTTCGAGGACTTCGATGCGGGGCAGCTCGACGGTGAAGGTGGTGCCGACGCCCTCGGTGCTGACCACGGAAATGGTGCCGTGGTGCCACTCTACGATGTTTTTGCAGAGGGCAAGGCCGAGACCGGTCGTGGCTTCGCCGCGTAGGCCGAGCCGCCGGGCTTTCGTGAACCGCTCGAAGAGGAAGGGCTGGAGATTCAGCGGAATCCCAACGCCGTTATCGGTGACGAGGATGCGGACGGTCTCGGGCAAGGCCTCGATGACGACCTCGACGTGGCCGTCGTCAGGAGTAAATTTTAAGGCGTTGCTGACGAGGTTAATAACGACCTGCGTGAATTTATTGACGTCGAGACTGACGTAAACCGCTTCCGTGGGAAGGGTGTAGCTAAACTGATGACCGAGCAGGCGCTGGCCGCTCTGGAGCTGTTCGAGCGGCGTGCGCAGGATGGGGCCGATATCAACGCGGTCGCATTTGAGGTCGGTATTGACGGACGTCAGAAATTCGAGGTTGATGAGGTTTCGAATCATCCCGACGCTGTTCTGGCTGGTCGTTTCGAGGACATTCAGCATATCGGGAACGCGGCTATCGGTGCGGGCAGCCATTTCTTCGCGCAGAAATTCGGCAATTTGCTGAATCAGAATAAACGAGCTGCTCAGGTCGTGCGATAAAATCTCAAGGGTCGCGTTTTTACGGCTATTGAAGAGGTCGGCGTTCTCCTGATAATGCTTCGGAGTGCTGATATTCCGGATAGTGCCGCCGAGTAGGGCGTGGCCGTCGTCGGATGTCTGAAAAGAAGGCGTCAGGGAGAGCCATTGCTGGGGGCGGTTAGGCTCCAGATACCGGACTTCGACCTCATTCGTGGTGCGGCCTTTCGTCCAATTTTGCCAATACTGAACGAGGTATTCGCGGTCGTCGGGGTGCAGGAGCGCGAGGAGCGCCGGATATTCCTCATTGACGTTCGCGCAGGTGCCGTGCATCATCGTCTCATACGCGGCATTGACGTAGAGGACGCGTTGGTCGGTGGCGTCGTAGACGAACATCAAATGGTTGCAGGTATCGGCCTGTCCCATGAAAAAGCGGCTTAGATTAACCATTGGGAGCGGGTCGACAAGATGAGCGCAGCGGGCAGGAATCGACAGGGAAGAAAGTCCAATGACGGGGCGGATTTGACAAGAAGCTTCGCTGTTGGGGCCGAGTGCGGGGAAGGTCGCGAAGGGTGTACGAGAGGGAATGCGAAAGCGCCGGGGATGCGTATTTATTTGTTCGCATTCGGGACGGAAAGCGGAGACTTGGGGCCGGGCATCGGGGCAGGGTCGGGGAGGGGCGCCGCAGGGTTAGTGGCGACTATGGCGGTATTTTGCCGCCTCAACCGGTTCCATTGCGTTGTTATGGCAAAGCCTACTACCCCCGTCCGCGTGTATCGAAATCTGGCGGAAGCCGTGGTGACGGCCCTCGCGGAGATTTTCGAGAATCAGCGGGTGGCCGAGCGGGTGGTGGATTTTCAGTTTCGGCACAATCCGAAATGGGGCTCCCGTGATCGGGCGTTCGTGGCGGATGCCATTTACGAAATCGTGCGCTGGCAGCGCCTGCTGACGGTTGCGGCGGGCCGCGACGACGCGTGGGCGCTCTTCGCAGCGCATCTGGTACGCCGCGAGATTGCCCTGCCGCAATGGGTAGAGTTCGCGGAGCTGGACGCCGAGGTTATCGCTCGGCGGCTGACGGATGAGTCCTTGCCGCTGGCGATTCGGGAGTCGATGCCGGATTGGCTCGCGGTGCCGCCGCTACCCGAATGGGCCGACCGCTGGCCCGCCGAGCTGACGGCGCAGAACGGCGCGGCGCCCGTGACGCTGCGGGTGAACACCCTGAAAACCACGTTGAGTGAGGCCGCGACGCGCTTACTCGACGAGGGCATCGATACGGATTTGGTGCCGGGGGTGCCGTCGGCGTTGCGGCTGTTGCAGCGAAAGCCGTTGGCGCGGTCGGCGGCGTTTCAGAGCGGGTTGGTGGAGGTGCAGGATGCCGGGTCGCAATTGATTTCCCCGGCGTTGCGGGTGGAGCCGGGGATGCACGTGATTGACGGCTGCGCGGGCGCTGGGGGCAAGACGCTGCATCTGGCGGCGCTCCTCGGGAATCAGGGGAAGATTTGGGCGCTCGATGTGGGAGAGGAGCGCCTGACGGAACTGCGCCGACGGGCGGCGCGGGCGGGCGCTACGGGCATCCGGACGGGGCTGGCCGACGCCACCACGCGCCATCAGCTAGCAGGGTGGGCCGACCGACTCCTCTTAGACGTGCCGTGTTCCGGTTCGGGGACGATGCGCCGTCAACCCGACATCAAAAACCGCCTCACGCCGCAAGCGGTGGCCGATGTGGGCGAGGTGCAACGGATGATTCTGCGCGAATACCCCGCGATGCTCAAGCCCGGCGGGCTGCTGGTGTACGCCACCTGCTCGCTGCTGCCGCAGGAAGGCGAAGCCGTGGTGCGCGAACGCCTCGAAACGACCGCCGATTTGGAATTACTGGAAGAAAACCGGACGTGGACGTCAGAATCGGGGTTCGACGGGTTCTATTTCGCCGTTCTGCGGAAGCGGGTTTGAGTCGGGAAAACCCTCGTTACGCCACGATAGCTTCTTCCGCCAACACCAAGCCCCCAGCAGTCAGCTCGGTGAGGCTCACTTCGCGGATTTCGCCCACCAGCAGCGGGTCGTAGGGGAGCGCGACGCGGATGTAGTTCTCGGTATAGCCTTCGAGCTGTCCGGCGGCGTTGACTTCAGCCTCGAACAGCACGCGGGCGGTGGTGCCGAGGCGGCTTTCGGCAAAATCGCGGCGCTTGCGTTCCGAGAGGTTGCGCAACTGCTCGGTGCGCTGCGAGCGGATGCGCTCCGGCACGCGGCCCGGCAGCTCGGCGGCGAGGGTGTTGGCGCGCTCGGAGTACGGGAAAACGTGGAGGTACGTGACGGGCAGGGCGGCGAGGAAATCGTGGGTCTCGCGGAAGTCGGCGTCGGTTTCACCGGGGAATCCGACGATGACATCGACCCCGATTCCGCAGTGCGGCATCAGGGTTTTGATGCGCGTGATGCGGTCGGAGTAGAGCTTGGTGAGGTAGCGGCGGCGCATCAGGCGCAAAATCCGGTCGGAGCCGGATTGGAGCGGGATGTGGAAGTGCGGCATAAACCGCGTGCCGCTCGCGACGAGGTCGATGACTTCATCGGTGAGCAGATTGGGTTCGATGGACGAGATGCGGAACCGCTGAATCGGCGCGGGCGCATCGGCGGCGAGACGGTGCGCGAGCTGCGTGAACGTCTCTTGGCGGGTGCCGTCAGAATCGAGGCCGAAATCACCGAGATTGACGCCCGTGAGCACAATTTCCTGCACCGTGCCGGACGCGGCAATCTCTTCGACCTGCGCCAAAACCCCCGCGATATCCCCCGAACGCGACTTGCCCCGCGCCAGCGGGATGGTGCAGAACGAGCACGAGTAATCGCAGCCGTCCTGCACTTTGAGGAAGGTGCGGGTACGGTCGCCGGACGAGTAGGCGGGCACGAAGGTGTTGGCGTGCGCGATGGGGGAGGTCAGGACGAGCGGTGCGGCGTCGGCGGCGGGGTTCGCGAGGAGGGCTTCGACGTGGTGGGCGAGGTCGAATTTCTCGGCGGCGCCAAACACGGCGCTCACACCGGGAATCGTGGCGATTTCCTGCGGCTTGAGCTGCGCGTAGCACCCCACGATGACGACCCGCGCGGCCGGGTTATGGCGCCGCGCTTCCTGCACCACTTTCTTGCACTTACGGTCGGCGTGGTCGGTGACGGAGCAAGTGTTCACCACCACCACATCGGCGCCTTCGTGGAACGCCTTACGCGCCCAGCCGCGCGTCTCGAAGGAGCGGGCGAGCGCCGAAGACTCCGAGAAGTTGAGCTTACAGCCGAGGGTATAGAAAGCAATCGAGGACATAGGCGCAAAGGTCGGGACGGGCGCGGGAACAGCGCCGCCGATGGGCAATAAGCGCGTGATTACATTCGTTGGTGGTTATTCGTTCGGGGGAGGAAGGCGGCTAATCGGTCGCGTATCGGTAAAGAGTATGATGGATTTTCTGTATGAGCTTGTCGGCAGCGCGCTTTTCGGACTACCATTCAATTTATGGGAGGCGCGGTACAACAAGCAGAAGCCGTTATCGCAAGCGCAGAAGAACCGGCGGCAGCGTGTGCGCGATGCGGTGGGGTTGGTGGTGCTGGGGATTTGGTTTGGGGGGATGTTGTTTGTCTGTGTAAAATTCTTAACTCCCTGAATCGCTTTTAAATCGATGGTAAGAATTTCTTTGTTGGTCGCGCTGTCTTTGTGCGCTTTTACAAGTCTGGGTCAGCGCTCACAAAGACATGAGCGGCCCCGGAAGCCTTCCCCTGCTCCGGTGGCGACGAATGCGAAGGCTGGCGAAGAGCCATTTGTTGCGGTGCGGACGATTGATGATGAGCCGTTTGTTAGCACGCAGTTGAAGGTTGTGCCGACGATTGAGTTGGATTCGGGTATGCTGATGAAAGTGGGGGCTATGCTGGCCGATTCAATTAAATATCCTTTTCCAGCTTTGCGAGCAGGAGCCGAGGGATATGTCATACTTAGAGTACTCGTCCGTGCAGATGGAAAGTTGGTTGCCGGTTTCGTGCGATTTGATACGCCAATTTTTTCTAAGACCAGTGTTGAAATAGGGGTTAACACAGGGACTGGCCGAGGTCAGTTGTCTAACTATCCTATTCGGCTGTTGGCGGCAGAAGCCATTCGGGCTTTCGAAACGATTCGAATTCCTCTTGCTGCAAAAGAATCATTGTTAGAATATAAAGTAAGGTTTGGGATAATTTAATTCTGCCAGCTAGGAGTTGCTTTAGGCGGGCAATGGGGGGAGGTAAGAATAGGGGAGCTTAACGGAACACTGGCGTTCCCGAAGGGGAAACCGGCGATGGCGGACGCGATGCGGCATCAAACGGTGTCCCTTTCACGGATGCACGGGAAGCCACCCGTCCACATTGGAGTGCCGTCTCCTTTCGTCGGGAAGCCATCCGCCCACATTGGGGTGCCATCTCCATTCGTCGGGAAGGCACTCTGCCACTTGGCGGTGCCACCTCCTTTCGTCGGGAAGCCACTCCGCCAACTGGCGGTGCCGTCTCCATTCGTCGGGAAGCCATACCGCCACTTGGCGGTGCCGTCTCCATTCATCGGGAAGGCACTCCGCCACTTGGCGGTGCCATCTCCTGTTGAAAGGAAGCCACTCCGCCAAGTGGCGGGGCTTACTGAGCGGCTAGCTTTTGGCGGCGGAACGACCAGATGGTCATTACCAAGGCGATGATGGTGAGGATGGCGCCCGCCAGAAACGGCGCGCCGGGGAAGTAGACGGCGCCGGGCGCGTGGCTGGAGAAATGCGCGAACAGGCGCGTCATGAGGAGCGGGCCGATGATGCTCGCCACGCTCACGAGGCTCGTGAGGGCGCCTTGCAGCTCGCCTTGCTCGGAGGGCGGGACCGATTCGCTCACGAGGGCTTGCACCGCCGGGCCAGCCAAACCGCCGAGGCCGTAGGGAATCATAAAGGCGTACATCATCCAGCCTTCGGTGGAAAAGGCGAAGCAGACCAAGCCCACCACGTAAAACGCAAACCCCACCACCACCGACCGCCGCTGCCCGATGCGCGGAATCACGACCCGCGTCAGGCCGCCCTGTACGATGCCAATAATCAGCCCCACGAACGCGAGGGAGTAGCCGACTTGCTTCTCAGTCCACTTGAATTGCTCGAACGTGAAGTACGTCCACGTACTCTGCGCGGCGTGTCCGGCGATGTAAAGCAGGAACATCGCTGCCACCAGCCCCAGAATCTGCGGATACCGCCCGATGTTGAGCAGCGACCCGACGGGGTTCGCCCGGCGCCAGTCGAAGGGGCGGCGGTTGGCGGGCGCCAGTGATTCGGGCAGCACGAAATAGCCGTACCCGGCATTGAGCAGCGCCAACGCGGCAGCGGCGAAAAACGGCGCGCGCGGGCCATACGCCTCGCCGAGCAGCCCACCGACTACCGGGCCGAGAATGAAGCCGATGCCGAACGCCGCGCCAATCATCCCGAAGTTCTGGGCGCGCTTTTCGGGGGTGCTGATGTCGGCGATGTAGGCGCTCGCGGTGGTGAAGCTCGCGCCGGTAATGCCCGCAATGCACCGCCCCGCGAAGAGCCAGCCCATCGTGGGCGCGAAGCCTTGCAGGATATAATCCAGCCCGAATCCGAAGAGCGAGAACAGCAGCACCGGGCGCCGCCCGAACCGGTCGGAGAGGCCGCCGAGGATGGGGGCCGTCACGAATTGCAGCGCCGCGTAGGCAAAGCCGAGGTAGCCGCCCCACTCGGCGGCATTCGCCAGATTGCCGCCGTGGAGCTGCTGAATCAGCTTCGGCACCACGGGAATGATGAGGCCGAACCCGGTGACGTCGATCAGCAGCGTGATGAAGATGAACGTAAGCGCGTGGCGATGCGACGCGGGCGAATCGGAAGGCGTGAGGAGAGGGGCGGGTGCCGACATAGTGTCCGCAAAGGTCGGGTTGGCGGGCTGATGGCGCGCGTTAAATATCTAATCAGAAGAAGACTTTGTCATTGCGAGGAGGAGGCTTTGCGACGACGTGGCAATCCCCGTTGCACCGAAAATGTGGCTCAGCAAACGCCCACATCCTACGAGGATTGCTTCGTCGCAAAGCCTCCTCGCAATGACAAAACCTATTCGTATTACTCAGTAGCGGCTCCTCGATTCAAACTATTTCCCCCCTGACTTGTAGTGCCGTCATTCGACCGGCGGGTGGGCTTCACGGAGAAGCTGTTTCGCCTGAAACTTCTGGTCGGAACGTGGTTTTCGTGCTGAAATCTTTCCTCAAAATGACGCTGCCGCTGGTCTGGGTGGCGGCGGTGGTTGGCGTACTCCCGGCTTCGGCCCAAACCACCCGGCGCGTCGGCGCTGCGCCCGCCTCGTGCTGCGCCGCCCCGACGGTGGCGTTCGCCAAGCTCGGCTCGCGGGCGGCTTTCCGGGGGAATCACCTGTCGCCGCGGCCGTTTCATTTTACCGGGGCCGGTGAAGCAGTGACGTTTCCGGTGGCGGGCGGCGCCGAAGGGCACGGCTACCTCGTGAAGAGCGCCAAGCCGAGCACCAAATACCTGTTCGTGATTCACGAATGGTGGGGCTTGAACGATTACATCAAGCGCGAAGCCGCCCGCTACGCCGAGGAGATGCCCGACGTCAACGTCCTCGCCGTGGACTTGTACGACGGCGCCATCGCGACCGACGCCGATGCCGCCGGGAAGCTGATGCAGGCCGTGAAGCCGGAGCGCGCCATGGCTATCCTGACGGGCGCCAAAACCTACGCGGGCGCCAAGGCGAAGATTGGGGCGGTGGGCTGGTGCTTCGGCGGCGGCTGGAGCCTCCAAACGGCGCTGCTGAATGGCGCCCAAGCGGCGGGCTGCGTGATGTATTACGGCCAGCCGGAAGCCGATGCTGCGAAGCTCGCGAACCTCCGCACGCCGGTGCTCGGTATTTTCGCGACGCAGGATAAATGGATTTCGCCGAAAGTCGTTGCGGATTTTGAGGCGGCGATGAAAAAAGCCGGTAAAACCCTCACCGTAAAGAGCTACGACGCCGACCACGCCTTCGCAAACCCCAGCAACCCTAAATACACCAAAGAATTCGCAGAAGACGCCCACAGCCGCGCGCTGGCGTTTTTGCGGACGCAATTGGGCGTGACGAAATAATACCCTCTTTTCCCCATCCATCCATTTCCTGAATCGCCCCGGCGTGCTGGTTGGTCTGTTTTCGGCAGGCTGATTGGTGCGGTTGGGGCGATTTGATTTTTTGGGGGGAGCGTGTGTGTCCCGACGTGTCCCGACGTGTCCCGACGTGGGCCCGGGGTAGATTTTTTTCAAAAATCAACCCCGGGCTGTGGAAAAGAACCCCGTTGGGGTTCCCCGATGACATGCGTAATGCGAACCCCAACGGGGTTCTTCTCCAAAGCCCGGGGTTGGCGGCGCTTTGCGCCGACTACCCCGGGCGACCCACGCGCCGGGCGACCCACGCCCCGGCTCGGCACAACACACCCCCCACCATCTCCCCCAAATAGGGGATTTCAATCTCCAATCCCTATCAAGAGTTTTGCGATGCCTCCCGTCCTGTTCACTCATTAGGCGCGGGGGCGTCGCGTATGCCCTTTTTAACCCGCTCTTTTCGGTCATTCTTCTTATTCGCCGTGGCGCTGAGCAGCTTGGCGGCGCTGCCATCTCTCCCATCTAGCGCGCAAACCGGCAACCGGGCGCTGCTGCCGCCCTATTGGCACCCCGACGATGCGGCGGCGCGCACGGCGGCCGTCCGGAGCCGGACGGCGGACCGCCTCACCGCGTACCGGGCGCTGACGCTGGATGTGGCCGACCTCCGCGCCGCCACCACCGGCGCCCCCACCGAAGAAACCGTAGCGCGGCGGAGCGCGGTGCTCAATGGGGCGCCCGTCCTGACCTTGCCGACGCCCGACGGCGGAACCGTCCGGTTTCGGCTCTACGAAACCCACCCGATGGCACCGACACTGGCCGCGCAGGTGCCGCGGATTCGCACGTTTGCGGGCGTGGGGGCGGATGATGCGGCGTTGAGCGTGCGGTGCGATGTGTCGCCGCTCGGGTTTCGGGCGCTGGTGCTGACCCCGACGGGCGCCTTCCAGATTGACCCCGTGAGCCTGCGCGACTCGGTGCATTACCTCTGCTACGCGCACCAAGCGATTCGGCCCGACCCCGTCGCGAACGGCTGCGCGACTGCGGATGCGCCCGTTACAACGGCGGTACCACCGGCGAATACGGCCCACCGGACCAACGCGCTCGGCACCAATGGCTTCTACCAAAACACTTTCCGCGTGGCGTTTGCCAGCACCGGCCAGTTCACGGCGCGGTGCGGCGGGTGGCTACCGACGCTGGGGTATATGGCGTCGCTCGTCAATCAGGTGAACGCGATTTACCAGCGCGATGCCTCGACGCGGTTTCAGCTCGTTGCCAATGAGCTGAGTATTATTTACCGGGATTCGGTGACTGATGGATATTATGACGATCTCGATACTCTGATGCAGGATAATCTGATTCATCAGAATCAGGTGAATCTGGACCTCACGCTCGGGGGCGCTCAGTACGATGTGGGGCAGGTGTTCAACCACGGCGGCGGCGGGTTGGCGGTGCGCAGCGGGGCGATGTTTCCATTCTATAAAGCAAGCGCCACGTCGGGCCACGGCAATCCGCTGGACCCATATTTCCTCAAGACCGTCATCCACGAGATGGGGCATCAGTACGGCTCACCTCACACGTTCAACGGGAGCGTGAACGCTTGCGGGCGGCAGCGGACGGCCACCACGGCGTGGGAGCCGGGGGCGGGGATATCGGTGATGTCGTACTCCGGACATTGCGGTTCTGATAACCTGCAATCAGCTTATGCGGAGCTGTTTTTTCACGGGGGAAGTCTGGAAATAATCGGCAATAATGTGTTACTGCTTACCACCGGCGCCAATGGCAGTAACAGCCCCGCGAGCGGCAACACGCCGCCGGTCCTGAGCGCGCAGCCCGCCAACCGGACGATTCCCGTCAACACCCCGTTTCGGCTGACCGCCACGGCGACCGATGCCGACGGCGATTTCCTGAGTTACGCTTGGGACGAGTTCGACCTTGGCCCCGCCGGACCTTACGTAAAACCCACCGACCCTCAGACCGCCGGAGATACCGGCCCGTTGTTCCGGTCGTGGGCGCCGACGGCCGAGCCGACGCGCTACTTCCCGCGCATCGGCGACGCCGTGCCCGGCGAGGCGCTGCCCACCGTGGCGCGCGACCTCCACTTCCGCTGCACCGTGCGCGACGGGCGCGGCGGCCTCGCGCAAACCGCCGACGTGACCCTCACCACCGCCCCCGGCGCCGGGCCATTCCGCATCACCAATCCACTCACGAACAATGGTTTTTGGTGGACCAGCGGGCAGCCCGCCTCCGTGATTTGGGACGTGGCGAACACCAACCTGGCGCCCATCAGCTGCGCCACCGTCAACGTGCGCCTCACCACCGACGACGGCCGCTCGTTCACCACCCTCGCCGCAAACGTGCCGAACAACGGCGTGTGCGCGGTGCAGGTGCCAGCGGGCCTGACCGCCTCGGCGGCGCGCGTGGTGGTGGAAGCCGTGGGGCACGTCTTCTACGCCGTCAGCTCGCCGTTTCGGATTGAGCTGCCCGCGCCCACGCTCGTCGGCATCGAGCCGGCGGCGGCGATGCCGGGCGAAACCGTCGTGCTCACGCTCGACCAGCCGACGGTGGGTAATCCGGCCCATTTCGTCTTCAACGTCAAGCTTGGGACGGAAAATGTGGCGTTCGTGAAGCTGTCGGCAACCCAGCTTCAGCTCACTATGCCGCTGACGGTCGTTTCCTCCAGCAATCTGGTCCTGACGATGAACAACACCCGCAACACCGCCACCACGCATTTCCGGGTGCTGCCGCTCGTGCGCTCCCTGACGCCAGCGGCCGGGGCGCCGGGCGATTCGGTCGCGATTTCGATTTACCGCTACAGCCGGTTCGAGACGCCCGCCCGCCAAGTAGTCGATGTGCGGTTCAACGACGGGACGAACCCGTATCCGGCGCCCGGCACGGCGGCGGGCTTCCGCGCCCTGAGCGATTCGGTGGTGCGCGTGGCCGTGCCGCCGGGCGTTATCGAAGGGGTGATTAAGCTGCGCTACGATTATCAGGGCGCCAACTCTGGTTCGACGAAAACGCGGCCGTTCAAAGTCTATTCGCCGATTCGTTCGTACACCGGCGGTGGTCCGGTGGGCAGCAGCGTAGTGGTGGAGCTTGACTCTTGGGCCGGAAACAGCACGCCGATTACGGCGGCTACGGCCGTCAGCCTCAACGGCGTAGCGCAAACCCTGACGCGTCCCACGCCCACGCTCCTCCGGTTTACCCTGCCCGCCACGGCCACGAGCGGCCGGATTCGGGTGACGTACGGCACGCTCGGGTACGTCGAAACCGCGCTAGATTTTCTGGTGACTCCGGCCATCACGAGCGTCGTTCCGGCGCGCGGCATCGTCGGGAATAGCATCACCCTCACCGGCACTAACTTCAAGAGCATCGCCGCCGTGCGGTTCAACGGGATGGATGCAGCCTTTACCGTCGTTTCTGCTACGCGAATCACTGCCGTGGTGCCGCCCGGCGCGACCACCGGCCGCGTGACGGTACTGGCGCAAAATGCCCAAACGGCGCAGCTAGGCATCTCAGCGGCGGATTTCACCATCGTTGATGCCCCCACGCTCGATAGCTTCGCGGCGCTCGCCACCGGCCAAACCACGACGTGGGCGGGCCAGACCGTGCAAATCATCGGCACGGGCCTGACGGGCAGCACCGCCGTGCGCTTCAACGGCCGGGCCGCGACGAGCTTTTCAGTGGTGAGCGATACCGAAATCCGCGCCGTGGTCGCCCCCGGCACCACCACCGGCCCGGTGAGCGTCACGACCTTATACAACACCCTCACGTCGGTCCTCGACCTCACCATCGTCGGCACTCCGGCGCTGCCCGTCATCTCTTCCTTCACCCCCACAAGCGGCCCCATCGGCACGCTGGTGACCGTGACGGGCGCGAATTTTCAGCTTCCGAACGCCGTCGTCGGGCAGGCGACGATTGGGAACGGTGGACTGGTTTTCGGCGCGGGCGGCGGTGCATCGGCGGTGATTTCGAACACTGAAATCCGCTTGCAAGTCGGGGCCAACACCACGAGCGGCTTGCTGACGCTCACCAGTCCGGCCGGTACCGGCGCGAGTGTCGGGGCGTTCACCGTACTCGCCACGCCGCCGCCGACCATCAGCAGCTTTACGCCCGGCACGGCTGCCGAGGGGCAATACGTCACCCTGACGGGGACCAATTTCGTCGATGTCACGAGCGTGACGCTCAACGGGCTGGTCTGCCCGCGGCATCCGTTCCTCAACAGCGGCTCCACCACGGCGTACACGGTGCGCGTGCCGGTGGGCGCCGTCACAGGTCCGCTGATTCTGACCACGCCGAAGGGCACCGCCACCACGGCCAGTTACCTCATCGTAGCGCCCGCCCCAACCATCAGCAGCTTTCAGCCTTCGTCAGGCCCCATCGGCACCACGGTGACGGTGCTGGGCACCGGGCTAGCGCAAGCGGCGGATGTATTCGTCGGCACCAGTGCGAACGGCAACGCCATCAGCCCGAGCGCGACCGGCACGAGCGCCACGTTCGTGCTGATGCCCGACGCCACCACCGGCCGGATTCTGGTCTCGACGCCGCTCGGCTTCGCCACCTCGGCGCTTGATTTCGAGGTGACGGCCGGCGGAGCGGCATCGGCACCAATTCTGACGGCCATCGCCCCGGCGAACGGCCAGCACATCGGCGGGACGATTACGCTGACCGGCACGAACCTGCTCGGCGTGGCCGACGTGCGCATCAACGGTGTGAGCGCGCAGAACGTGGTGGCCCAATCGGCGACGGAAATCACCGCGACGGTGCCGCCGGGCGCATCTACGGGCCGGGTCAGCGTCACTGGGCCGGGCGGCACAGCCTTTTCCGGCGCCGATTACCCGATTATCGGCGCGCCCACGGTAGCAGCTTTCCTGCCGACGGTCGGGCGCATTTCCACCGTCGTCAGTTTGAGCGGGACGAATCTGCACGGCGCTACTTCGGTCGCGTTCGGGGGCATTGCGGCTCCCGTTATCAGCGTAAACGCCGCCGGTACTTCGCTGACGGCTGCGGTGCCGAACGGGGCCGCACCAGGGCCGCTGACCGTGACGATTCCGAGCCTCGGCACCTTCACCACGGCCGCAAGCTTCACCGTGCTGACGGCGGCGACGTGGACGGGCGCCATCTCGACCGACTGGACGAATGCCGCCAACTGGGCCGGTAATCAGCTACCGGGCGCCACGGAAGCCGCCGAGATTCCCGCCGGAAAACCGCGCTACCCCGTCCTGACGGCCGCGCAAAACATAGGCGTCGGGTCGCTGACCTTGGCGGCGGGCGCTGTATTGACCGTCAGCGGCACCCTCACGCTCACCGGTGATTTCACCGTTTTCGGCGATTTCCGGCACGTGGGCGGCGTGGTCGAACTGGCGGGCACAGCGCCTCAGCAGCTCTGGGGGAACGTCACGCAGACGTACCGCGAGCTGACCGTCGGGCCGCACGGCGCAACGCTGAACGCTCCGGCTAAAATCACGCGAATGCTCACGCTAGAGGGCGATTTTCAGACGTTTCAGAACCTGACCCTAGCGTCATCGGCGACCAGCACGGCGATGCTCGTCAATGCCGGTGGCGTGGTGGTGGGGCCGATTTTCGTCCAGCGGTATTGGGCGCCCGGCGCTGCGCCCGGTCTCGGGTTCCGGCACCTGAGCGCGCCGGTGCAAGGGGCGCCGGTGAGTCAGTTGACGGTATTTGGGGCGAATGGCTTTACGCCGCTCGTCAATCCGGCGTACAACGCGCTGCCGTTCGTGGCGCCGCCCACGGCGAAGTACCCCAACCTGTTCGGCTTCGACGAGACGCGCGGCGGGCCGACGGCCGATTTCAGCACCGGTTATTTCTCCCCGAATCAGCCGACCGATTTGCTCACGTCGGGGCGCGGTTACTCGGCGTATATGCGTCCGCTGACGGTCACGTTTTTCGGCGAAGCCCAGCAGGGCGATGTGACTGTCGGGCCGCTCAGCCGCACTGGCAGCAACGGTAAATCCGGGTGGCATCTGCTAGGGAACCCGTACGCCTCGCCGCTCGATTGGGATGCCGTGGCGGTGCCGCCGGGCCTGAGCGCCGCCATTTCCGTGTGGCAAAGCACGGGCGGAAGCAACGGCATTTACCGCACCCGCGTGAGTAATTCCGACGGCACCGGCACCGGCAATCTGCCCGACGGCTTGGTGCCGATGGGGCAGGGGTTCTTCGCCAATATCGTGGACCCAACGCCGCTTCCGCTGCATCTGACCTTCACCAACGCCCACCGGCCTACGACGTTCGTGAACCCGACGGCGGCTCGCGCCGCGTCCGCCGCTGTGCCCACGGTGCAGCTCCGGCTTCAAGCGCCCGCCGATTCCGCGGCAACGTCGGATGATACGTTCATCGCGTTCCGCCCGAACGCCACGCCCGCGCTCGATGCCGCGTTCGACGGCCCACGCCCCGCGCTCAACATCGGGCATCCAACGCTCGTCAGCGGGCTGCCGACTGGTGATTTACTCGCCGTAAATGCTCTTCCGGTCGATTTTCTCCTCACCGGCACCACCGTTGAGCTGACCGCCAGCGTGCCCACGCCCGGCGTCTGGACCCTCGCCCTCGCCGCTGCCGACCACCTCGACGGCACGCCCCTAACGCTTCTCGACCGCCTTACCGGCACCCGTTACGACCTGCGGCAGCTCACCGCTTACGCGTTCCCCGTGGTGCAGGCGGGCGCGCTGGTCGGGCGGTTTGCGCTCGAAGTGGGTGCCGCCCGTCCGCTCGGTACGGCGGTGCTGGTGTCGGCGCCAATCAGCATCCTGCAAGCCGCCCCGAACCCCGTCCGCGAGACCTTGCGGCTAAGCGGCGCCGTGGGCCGAATCGGCCTTTACGATGCGCTGGGGCGGCTGGTCGGCCGTGCCGAAGCCGATTCGGCGGGGGGAGCCACGTTGCCGGTTCGGGGTTTGCCCGCCGGAGTTTATGTGGTCCGTAGCGGCTCACAAAGCTGCCGGGTGGTGGTGGCGGAGTAAGGCGCCAGCCGTGCACGGAAGGAGGGAGGCGCTGGGTTAGCTCGGTGCTGGCAGCACATCCCCCTTTCGTGGCATTGGCTACCGGCGGACGGGTATTGCATCTTTGTCATTATCTATGGAGAACCCGATTCGCGTCCTGCTCTACGAAGACAACGAGCCGCTCCGGACCTCGTTGAGCCGCCTGATTACCGCCACGCCCGGCCTGGCGCTGGTGGCGGCCCTCGGCCACTGCGCCCACGCGGAAAAAGAGGTACAGCAGTGGCGCCCCGACGTTGTGCTGATGGATATCGACCTACCCGGCCGGACCGGGCTGGAAGCCGCTCAAGGCATCAAGCGCACCGTAGCCGAACCGCCACAAGTGCTGATGCTGACGGTTTTCGACGATAACGACCGCGTTTTTCAAGCCCTCTGCAACGGCGCCGACGGCTACTTACTCAAGAAAACCGCCCCCGACCAGCTCGTCGCCGCCATTCGGGATGTGCAGCAGGGCGGCGTACCGATGTCGCCGAGCGTGGCGCGGCAGGTGCTGAGGTTTTTCCCGAGTCAGCCCGCTAATTCAGCGCGTCCTGCGCCCGTCAGCCCCGCCGAAACGGCGTCCGCCGCCACCCTCACCCCGCGCGAACAGCAAGTGCTGAACCTGCTGGTCGACGGGTTTTCGTATAAGATGATTGCCGCCGAATGTGGCATCGGGCTCGAAACGGTGCGCTCGCACATCAAGCGCATTTACGAGAAGCTGCACGTCTCTTCCGCCACCGAGGCCGTCAGCAAAGCCCTTCGGCACGGCTACAGCTGAATAGCACCGCCCTCCGACAGACCGCTCGTGCGCCTCTGGCTGCACCTGCTCCGCCCCACCGACGGCGGACCGGGAAGCGAAAGGCGGCTTTACTGATAGGTGATAAGGAAAGATCCGTCGGGTAATCAGCTACTGCCTATTTCCCGCTTTCCACAGCAAAAAGCTCCGGCCGCATTCGCTGCAAAAACAGGCGCTCGCTATCAGCCAGAAGCGGGTTGAATTTTAGGCTGATCGAAAAAATCAGAAGCTGATAAAATAGAATCCCATAATTCGTCTCCCCGAAAATACCGAACTCGGTGAACGAGTTGATCATGATCGGAATCAGGATGCCGATGAACATCAGGCGCTTTTCCTTCTCCGGATGGCTCAGGAAGCCGCGAATCGTAAATATCATCTGCCCGATGACAATTGTTAGGCCGACAAACCCGAGGTTCATCAGCACCTGAATGAACGTGTTGTGCGTCATCTGCCCGGCGTAGGTGTGGACGCTCTGGAAATATTCGCGGTAGGCGATGCGCATGAAGCCGAAGCCGAGTAGCGGCTCTTTCGGCAGCCCTTCGGTGAGGAGGGCGGTCCAGAACGGGAGGCGACCGGTCATACTCATCACCTCTTCCAAATCGCCCTGCTTAATGAAAATCGTCTGCACGATGACCGGAATCGAGAGCACCGCGCCCAGATTAATCGCCAGTTTCAGCTTGATGCTGTTCGACTGCCGAATGTGGAAGAACACCACCAGCAAAAACCCGATCAGCGACGACCGCGACCCCGTCATGATCAGCGCGTAGAGCACCAGCAGGATTTTCGTCATCGTCCAGACCGGCCGGTGCTGCCGGTACAGGTCGAAGATGAAGCACGAGATGCACGCCACGCACAGCATCCCCAGCTCGTTCGGGTTCATCATAAATCCGCCGAGGCGCGCTTCCTCGCCGCCGTGCGTGAGGCGGTAAAATACGTCGGGCGCCACCCACATCCCCACGATAAAAATCAGCATCAGCAGGAAGCTGGCGTTGCCCATCAGGTGGTAAAAGCGGATTTGTCCTTCCGGAAAATACGTATCGAGAACCGTGATCGACTTAATGAAATAATACGCAAACACCAGACTCTCCACGTCCATCACCCATTGCAGCAACGAGTAACCCGGGTTCGTCGACCACAGCATCGAGACCAGCCCCAGCAGCAAATACCCCGCGTAGAGCGCCGGAGCGGGCACATTATGCCACCGAAACGAATCGACGGCGCCGCGCCGCACAATCATCCGGTACACCGCGATAGCCGCGCCAGTCATCAAAATCCGACTCGCGACCTTGAAAACCCGCGTGATATTGATGTTCTCGCTCCAGGTAAAGAACCCCGCGATTTTAATGACCAGAATCACCAGCAGCAGCGTGTGAATCAGGCGCAGAAATTTCGCGTGTGAGCGCGGCCCAGCGGCAACGGCGCGGGGTACGGCAACGCGGGCGCTAGACATAAACCCCCACCGGCTGCAACGCCGCCTCATACATCCGACCATATTCCGGCAGCAGCCCCGACCAGCCGAATGCGGTCGCGACCATCGTCCGCGCCCGCTCGCGCAGTCCGTGCCCATCCGGCGTGTTTTGCAGGGTGTGGTAAAGCCCCGTGAGCGCCGTCGCCACCTGCTGCGGGTCCGTCAGCGCGATGACCTCGCCGCACGCGCCCTGCCGGATGTAGGCGCCCATATTGGTCGCTTCCGTCACCAAGCACGGCACGCCTAGTGAGGCTGCTTCCAGCACGGCCGTCGGCAGCCCTTCGTTGCGTGAGGGGTGCGCGAAAACGTCTAATTCAGCTAATAGAGCCAGTTTTTCAGCCCCGTACTTACTCCCGAACAGCCGGACAGAACCCGTCGGCAGCGCCGCCGCGCCTGCTTCCATCTCCGTCCGGCCCGGCCCGTCGCCAATCAGCCACAGCTCGGCGGTCGGAACTTGTTTCAGGAAGAATCCGAAGCCGGTCAGGAGCGCATCGAGGCCTTTGGTGTACGTGTCGAGTCGTCCGCAGAAACCTACCCGGAACGGGGTTTGGGGGGCGTTGGGGTTTGAGGAAGTGGGCGCGGGGAGCTGGTCGAAGCCGTAGGGGAGGAGGCAGGTGTTGGCGGTTGGCACTAGGGCGCGGGTGCCCACGGTCTCGCTCTGGCCGAGGCAATGCACCACGGCGGCGTGACGGAGGAGCGACCGCTCAAAAAACCGCACGTAGGTCTCCTTCGCGAAGCGGTTTTTATTCATCGCGATGACATTGTAGGAGCCGTGCGGCGTCAGGATATACGGAATTTTCCGCGTCCGCAACCGCTGCGCCACTGCGTAATTCAGCGGCACGAATCCGCCGTGCAAGTGTACCACTGTGCCGGGCGGCAGGTCGGTGTCGAGGGCAGCGGTGAGGGCTTTATCAAGGACGAACGGGTTGCGTTGGGCCTGAAAAAGCCGCGTAGTGAACGGCCGGGGCGGATAATTGGCGACCGGCTCAGCCGTGACGCCCCACACCGCCACCTGCCACCCCGCTCGCACCTGCTCCGAGGCCAGCGCAAAAACGACCTTATTGACGCCGTTCATCCGCTCCGGATTCGCTTTGCCGAGGATGATGTGGAGAATATGAATCGACATAAAAGGGGAGAGGGGAAGCGAGTGAAAAGCCAGTAAAAAAAGCCTGAGATAAATCAGCTCGAAAAAGAAAAAAAGCTCCGCCGTTTCAGCGGTGATCCGCTGCCCCGCACCGCCCACGCCCAGTAAACCCCGAGCACCACCTGCGCCAGCAGCCATCCCATCACCACACCCTCGGCGCCCCAGTGGGCCACCAGCGGCTGCGCCCCCACCACCGAAACCGCCACGCTCAGCACGTAACCGATGAAATAGGGGCGCCCGTCGCTCACCAGCCGGACCGTGAGGCGGAGGGGGTACACGAGCAGAATCACCGCATACAGCCCGCAGCACCAGCGCAGCACCCCGGCGTAGGCCGCCGCATCGGGTTGCAGCCACCGCACCACCGGTGCGGCCCCCACGAACAGCAGGGCCAGCGCGGGCACCCCAAGCAGCAGCAGCGTCCGGCCGAGGGCGGCGCGTTGCCGCGCAAACTCTTGCGGCGCGTGCCGAAAGCTTTGGCTCAAACGCGGTAAGGCGTAACTCTCGACGGCCTGCAAGCCGACGTTGAAAACGCCCATCACGGTTTGCGCGAGGCGCAGAATGCCTAGTCCGGCTGGTGGTCCGGCCACGCCCACGAACACCAGCAGCCCGTTAGCGGCGCTCCATTGTAGGGCCGCCGTGGGCAGCAGCCACCGCGTTTGGCGCCCGTGCTGCCGCACTGATTCGCGCAGCGGCACCCGCCCGAAACCGAGGCGCAGCGCCCCAGCAGCAATGACCAGCGCGGGCACCGTGGTGAGGCCGACCACCCACAGCACGCCCGCCACCGTGGGCACGGCGCCGCGCACGCTCCACGCCAGCAGCACCAGCAATTGCAGCCCGCCCGACACGGCATCGGTGAGGAAAGCGGCTCGCACGCGGCCATCTGTGAGCAGGAGCTTGCGGGCCGTATCGAGCGCGGTCACGGCGCCCACGCACACGCCAAACGCCAGCACGGTGGGCACCGGCCGCTGCTGCCAAAGCAGCAGTCCGCCGCCGACGAGGAGCATTGTCAGGCTGCTGAAAAGGGCTTGCATCAGGGCCACGGCGCGGCGGTAGGCGGGGCGGTCTGGGGTGGGGGTTACGGCGTAAACCACCGGCAGCGGTTGGCTGATGAGGGCGCCTTGCAGGGTCAGAATCAGCAGCAGCCCGAGCTGCCACGCACTGTATTCGCCGAAGGCGGCTAGGCCGCAGAGGCGCGCTAAAAAGACGTTCGTCAGGAACGTGGTGCCGCTCACGACGGCTTGGTCGGCCATCACCCAGTAGCGCGGCGCCACGGCCGCGCTACCCCGCCACAATAGGTTCAGACTGATTTTCACGGCGGAGAAGAGTGGAAAAGAGACGCCGCCCGGCTTTCAATACCCCGCCGAACATGCTCGGCACGTAGCCCTCGCGGTTCAGGCAGAAATGGACGCCGGGGAGCTGGTATTCGAGGGCGAGTAGGTCGAGGGCGGCGATGCGGCCAATCGGCGTCGCGGCGCCGTCGATGAGGACGAGGTTCACGTCCGCCGCCGCCATCACGGCCAACGCGTGGCTATCGAGGAGGAGCGGCTGGTTCCGGACGAGCACCAGCTCATCGGCATCGGCGGGCGCGGGGGGGAGGGTTTGGCAATCGTCGATGCGGACGACGCGGACTGTGCGGCCCTGCCGCCGAAGCGCCGCCGCGAGCTGCTCGTAGCAAAACCCGAGGCCTTCGTGCGTCGTGAACGCGGTGAGCACCACCCGCGTGCCGGGGCGCAGCAAATCCTTCAAATCAAGCCGAATGGTGAGCTGCCGGAACACCGACGCGTAGTCGGCGGGCGCCGGAATGTGCGGCAGCGTGGCGGCCACGGGCGTCGCCGATTCCTTCTGAATCGCGTGCGCATCGGTCGGTCGGGCGCGGAGCGTGGCGTATAGATACACCAGCAGAAAGCCCGTAATCAGCCCCAAAAACGCCGAAATGATGGTAATCAGCGCCCGATTCGGTGCCATCGGCTTCTGCGGCACTTCGCCGGGCGAAATCACGCGGTGAAACGTGATTTTGGCGGCTTGCGCAATCTCGGCCTCGGTCTGTTTTTCGTGCAGAAAATTGTAGAGCTTCTGATTGAGCTGAAAATCGCGCTCCAGAATCGTGAGGTCTTTCTCGCGCGTCGGCAGCCCGACGAACACTTGCTCGGAGTGGTGAATCTCGCGCTCGATCTCGGCGTATTTCACCCGTAGATTATTGCGGGTATTTTTCACACCTTCCAGCAGGTACGCGTTCAAATCGATCAGCTTCTCCTCAATCACCTTCACCTTCTCGTCTTCGGGCGTAAAGCGGAGGAGCAAATCCTGTCGCTCGGCCTGTAATGCCTTGATTTTCTTGATGATTTCCGTCGAAAGCAAATCGTTGAAAGCTTCGAAGTTCGGGGCTAATTCCAGCGCATTCTGCTGCCCGTTCTGCATATACCGACACAGGCTCTCGACCGCCGCCAAGCTCATCCGTAGGTTCGAGAGCTGGATTTTTAGCTCCGAAATTTTTCGTAAATCCGTCTCTGTTTCCTGTCGGATATTGATGATATTCCGCGCATCGCGGTACTGCTCAATGGAGTCTTCCGACAGCGCCAACCGCTCGCCCACCGACGCCACCTGCTGGTTCAGAAACTTGACCGTCGTGTTCGCGACCTTGTATTTGTTGGCGACATAATCGTCCATGTACGCCGCCGTGAGCGTGTTCACCAAGTCGGCGGCTTTATCGGCGACGGGGCTTTGGAAGCTCACGCGCAGAATGGCAATGTCTTTATCGACGCTCGTGATGTCGAGCTTGTTGATGACTTCGGCGACGAGGCGGTCGCGCGAGTGCGGCACGAACTGGTAGCGGTCGGCGAGGCGGAGGGTGGGTTTTTCAGCGAGAAGAGTGCTGTTTATTTCGATGCAGAAGTCGGCTTGGGGGAAGTGGAAGCGCTGGCCGAGCGTGCCTTTGACGGTTTTTCCGCCGGGCAGCGTCAGCTCCAGCTGATGGTTCGGGGCGATGCGGAGGCCGAAGGTTTTGTCGGCCCAGCGCTCATCGTGGAGCTTGATGTCCACCGTGAACGGGCATTGGCGGTACAGCTCGGTCGTCTGCACCTGCCCGACGCGGTACGTGCTGATATCGAACGGCAGGCGGTCAAGCGCCTGACTCACGAGCATCTCCGACTTCATCACCTCTACCTCGGCCCCGATTTTATTGGTCGACGAAAACAGGTCGAAATCCTTGAACAGGTTCGTGCTCGTCGGGCCTTCGTTTACATCGGCGAGCTTGATTTTAGCTGTGCTCTCATACTGCGGCGTGGCGTAGCGCAGGTAGTTCTTCGCCAGCAGCAGCGCCCCCGCCAAGCACAGAAAGATGATGGGCAAGCCGCGCAGAAAAGGACGTAAGGCACGCATATTCATAAAGAGAGCGAATCAGAAGCTTAAAGCCGACGTAAAAACCCAAAACGGTAAACCAAAAACCAGAAACTAAAAAAACAGCTTCGCGATAATGATCAGCGTGCTGATCGCCGACGCCACCGGAATCACCGATTGAGAGCGTTTATCGAACATCTTACTCCCGCGTGACGGCACGTACACCACATCGCCGGGCAGCACCGTGAGGTTATGCTGCGCGAGTAAATCAAGCTGCGTTAAATCGACCACCGTCGCGACCGGCTTGCCCTCAATTTGCCGGATGACCTGCACGCGTCGCTTGTCGGCGTAGGTGCCGAAATCACCGGCGCGGCCCACGATATCTACCAAGCTGTTGCGCTCCTTATCCAGTAGCTGCCGCCCCGGCGTATTCACTTCGCCGAGGAGCGTGATTTCCTTGTTGAGCACCGTCAGATGCACAATCGGGTTCACAATCCACTTGCTGAGCGTGGTGCGGAGGGCGGTTTCGGCTTCCGTCACGGTCAGGCCCGCCACCGCAAAACTCCCGACTTTCGGCAGGTCAATCTGCCCGCCCGCATCCACGAGGAGCCATTTGCCATACACTTCGTTGGAGTTGTAAATGCCGTAAATCGAGCCGACACTCAGCTCCTCGTGATCCCAAACGCTCACGCTGAGCTTATCGTCAGGGCGGATACGATACTGATAATCAGGGGTGAGGGCGAACGCGGTGGTCGAGGCGGGCGTCACCTTCCCCGCTTGAAACAGGTTCTGGGTGCAGCCGGTCAGCAGCGCCGTGGTGAGGAGCAGAAAGAAAAGGGCGAAGCGCATCGGGCGGGTCAGAAGGAAATATACCGGCAGTGGGAGCGGAAGCAGGCAGTAAAAGCAGGCAGCAAAAGCGCCTATTCCTAAATCAGCGAGATCGCCGCGAAAAACCGCCGCCATTTCGAGTGGCCTTTCTGTTGCAGCATCTGGCGCACCACGCCAATCTTATCGAGCACCTCGCCAATCCGCTCTGTCAGCTTCTCGTCCTTGACGATGTAGTCAAAAGCGCCGTATTTAAGCGATTCTACCGCAACTTCCACCTGCTGCTGCCCGCTCACGAACACCACGTAGATGTCGGGGTTGAAGCGCTTGATGGCTTTCAGGACTTCTGTGCCGGTCACGTGGTCCATTTGATGGTCGAGGAAAATCACATCCGGCTCCTGCGTCAGGGAATTGAGGCATTCGGTGCCGCTGGAAAACGTCGCGATTTGCTCGAAGCCTTTATCGCGGACGGCAAACTCCATCAGCTGTAGGGAAAAGGCGTCGTCGTCGACGAGGAAGATGTTGAGGGGTTCGGTGGCCATACGTGTGATTGTTGGGGGGATGACCCCACTTTACGAACGCCGTACCAGTGCGTCGTAAAAGTGTAACTGCTTGATTGTTAATGTTCTTGTTTGGTGGCGCCACATCGGCGCATCCACATTCTGGAAAGATGCTCCAGATGATGGAGGCCGTTGGCGGGCCTTGCGGGTTGGCGACGGCCTTCCGGTGGGACGGCGTCGACGTCTATTCAGTAGAGCTTTTTCCAGCAAGTGGACGATATCGGTAATCTAATTTTAATTAAAGTCTTGAAAATCAGGCGTTGAATTAATTGGCCTGACCATTGGCACAGGGGGCGCAGGACCGAATCCATCATTTCCCCTCATTTGCCAGTGAGAAGACTCATTCTACTACTCGCCCTCAGTATTTTTTACTATACCGCCGCCTTCGCGACGGGCGAGCCTTCGACCTTTTTCAATATCTACGTTCCCCCGAACAACGACCCCGTTCGTCGCGATGTGGCGCTCGTGGTGACCGCCATCAACGACTCCACCACCTTCACGATTGAAGACGACGGCGCCGACGGCGATACCGACGATTCCAAGACCGGCGTGCTGATGGCGGGGCAGTCGTATATCCTCTACATCCGCGATAACGGCATCAACGACGATGCGCAATACGCGTCGGGCGGGGTGCTGAAGCAGGACGGCGACTATTTCATCATCCGCAGCAGCGGCCTCGTGTACGCGTCCATCTCGACGGACAGCGACTGGCAGCACGATTTCGCGCCGAGCGTCAATAAAAAATCGGTCGGCGGAAAATTCATCATTTATTCGCCGAAAGCCAGCTCCTTGAACCGCGACCTGAACGTGTTTGCCTTTGAGGACAACACGACGGTCACGATTTCGAAAATTTCGACCTCTGCTACTACCCAGTCCGGGTACACGCACGTCGATATCACGAACAAAATCGCCGTCGCTCAGCGGACTATTAACCGCGGGCAGGATTTGATTTACACTTACCCCGATGGCCGTAACGTGATGCTCCCCGGCGAAACGTACGTCATCGAGGCCAATAAGGGCGTCAGCGTGCAGTATGGCGCGCTTTACGGCAACGAGCGCGACGGTGGCGGGCAGGTGCCCGCGTCGAACGGCTCTTCTTCGGGCAGCTTATTCTATTTCGCGGTGCCGTATCAGGCGGTCGGGGAGCAGGAAATTCGGATTGTGAGCTGGGACGACCAGAATGCCGTGCAGCTCGAACGCTACTTGAACGGCGCGTGGGTGGTGATGAAAAACTGGAACCTGAACCGCCTCAAGCCCGCCGATTGGGTGGGAAAGGCGAATGGTAACGTGTCGTACAATACCATTTTCCGGGTGACGTGTACGCCCGGCAAGCGGGTGTCGGTGCTGGAAGCGAACTGGATGGAGACGGGGGCGCCGGGGACGTCGGATATGGCGACGATGCTCGCCAGTGAGAGCGGCACCACGGCGGGCACCGATTTCCTCGGGTACCTGCTGCCGCCGGGCAACGAGACGAGAGTGGTGAATCCGTTTACGGGGCTGAAGTTCGGCGGCTCGTTCGCGCACTTTTACCTGTTCGCGTCGAAGGATACGACCGTCGTGACCGTGAAGGACGCCGCGACCAACGGCACCAAAATCAACCGCACCTACACGATTCTGCCGTTCCGTTACGCTGATAGCTTTTTCAGCCTCGCCGAGTGGAAGAGCATTTACAACGGCACCGGCACCACCAGCGGCCCCGAGCGGCCGTACCTGCTCATCGAATCGACGAAAAACATCTCCGTGATGAGCTCGAACTCGAACGATAACTGGATGATGTACTTCGGGTCGTCGTTGGGGCAGTCGTTCTCGCAAAACACCATCAGTGCGCCCGTGCAGGCCATTCCCGGCGATACGATTCGGGTCGTGACGAGCATCGTGCCGCCCGCCAACCAGACGGTCACCGCGCCCACCGTGGAAGTCCGCCTCGGCTCCGGGGCGCTGCCGCTGAGCAGCACTCTCACGAACCTCACCACCCAGACGACCATCGTCGGGGATATAGCCTATGGCCCGACCGAGACGCTGATTACGTTCCCTAACGTGCCGAATATCCGGCCGCAGGATGCGTATCAGGTCACGACTACCCTGATCGTGTCGGCGTCGGAGAACGATGGCTCGATTATCAAAAACGGCAGTGTGCTGTCGTCGGATATCATCGTGACCGGCTTCGTGGATGGCACGATGCAGCAGTCGCTCACGACGGTCGGCATCGCGAACCTCACGGCGAACACGAGCAAGCTGCTCTTCAATAATTGCGGCACCGCACCGCTCACCACCGCCCTCACCGATAGCTGGAACGGCGCGTGGATTGACTACGACGGTGACGGCTGGGAAGACCTTTTCATCACCGATAAGAACGAGGCGGCGCCGAATCTGCTGTTCCGCAACACCGGCAACGGGGCGTTTACGCGCATCACCACCGGCCCGCTCGTGACGGATAAGGCGAAGACGGCGGCTTGCACCTGGGCTGATATCGACAACGACGGTCGGCCGGATGCGTTCGTCGCGAATGCAACCGGCAAGCCGAGCGTGCTCTACCGCAACACCGGCAACGGCGGCTTCACGGTCCTCACGAACACGGGCATCGATGTGCAGCCGCAGTACTTCCACGGCGCCACGTGGTTCGATTACGACAACGACGGATTCGTCGATTTACTGATCACGAACTTCTTCCAGACCCGTTTCCATCAGCTCTACCACAACAACGGCAACCTGACGTTCACGGCCGTCACCAACACGCCGCTCACGCAGGAAAGCAACCGCTCCACGGCCCCCGTCTGCGCCGATTACAACCACGACGGCCTCGTGGATGTGTTCATCCCGAACGGCGACGACCAGCCCAGCTCGCTCTTCACGAACCTCGGCGGCGGGCGGTTCCGGAAGGTGACCACCGGCTCACTCGCCACCGACCACGGCAATGCGGTAGGGGCCACTTGGGGCGATTACGACAACGACGGCTGGCTCGACCTGTTCGTCACGCGCTCTTCAAGTCAGCCGAACCGCCTGTACCGCAACCTCCACGACGGCACCTTCGCGAGCATCACCATCCCCGGCCTCACCACCGACCGCGGCCAGAGCCACGGCGCGAGCTGGGTCGACCTCGACAACGACGCCGACCTCGACATGTACGTCACGAACGACGTGGGCACCAAGTTCCTGTACCTCAACGACGGTAACGGCCAATTCACCCGCAAGCGCGACGAAGTCATCACCGCCGATTTCGGCCTTTCCTTCGGCCAGTCTTGGGCCGATTACAATAAGGACGGCTACCTCGACGCCGCCGTGTTCACGCACGGCGCGCAGCCCAATTGGCTGTTTTGCAACAACGCGGGCACAAATCATTGGGTGAACATCCGCCTCGAAGGCCGCGCCTCGAACCGCAGCGCGCTCGGTTCCCGCGTGCGGGTGAAGGCCGGTGGGCAGTGGCAGGTGCGGCAAGTCAGCGCGCAGAACGGGTTTGGGTCGCAGAACAGCTTGCGGCAGCACGTAGGTCTGGGCGATGCTACTACTATTGACAGTCTGGAAGTGCATTGGCCGAGCGGTTACGTGCAGTATCTCACGGGTTTGAGCACGAACCAGTTCCTCACGATTACTGAAGATGCGGCGGCGCGCGTGACCGGTACGGCCTTCCACGACCGCAACGGCAACTGCCTCCGCGACGCCAACGAGCCGATAATCGCGAGCAGCCACTTCCGCGTAAGCCCGACGAATCTGCTCGTCACGACCGACGCCGCCGGGCGTTACGACCTGCGCCTGCCCGCCGGAAGCTACCAGCTCGCGCTGCTGCCGAACGCGTATTGGGCGCCCGCCTGCCCCGCAACGCTCACCGTGCCGGTGGGACTGGGCGGCAATTTCAGCCGCGACTTGCCGCTGACTACTGCCATCGCGACGGGTTACGATTTGGCCGTGACCCACGCCGAAACCGCTTGGCGGCGCGGCTTCGCGAATCAGGCGCTTATTCAGGTCGAAAACAACGGTTCGGCGGATGCTTATCAGGTGGTGGTGCAGGCTACTTACCCGTCAGCCGTGCGTCTCACCCGCGCCGACCGGCCGTTTACGAACGTGGCCAATACCTATACATGGACGCTCGACACCGTCCGCGCCGGTAGCCGCTTCACCATTCAGGTGACCGATTCCGTGACCCTCCTCGCACGCGTCGGCGATGTGCTGCCGCTCGCCGCCGAAGCCACCGCTTCCGGCACTGACCTGAACCCCGCCAACAACCGCGCGGCCACTACAGTAACGGTGGTCGGTGCTATCGACCCGAACGACCTTGCGGTTAGCCCACGGGGCGAAGGCGCGGAAGGCTTCGTCAGCAAAAACCAGCTTCTGACGTACACGGTGCGGTTTCAGAACGTCGGGACGAGCTACGCGTCGCGGGTGGTCATCCAGCATCAGCTCCCCGACTACCTCGACCGGGGCACGCTCCAGGTCATCGGTGCCAGCCACCCGCACCAGCTGACCGTCGACGACGGCGGCCAGCTCATCGCGACGTTCAACGGCATTTACCTCCCCGACAGCATCGCCGATGAGCCGGGTAGCCACGGCCATCTCCGCTTCACCATCGCCCCGCGCCGCGACCTACACGGCGGCGAAGAGCTGCTCGCGCAAGCGCAACTGACGTTCGATTTCGAGGACGCCATCGCCACCAACTCCGTCCGGAACACCATCCGGTTCAGCCCCGACGGGCAGCGGTTCAAGCTGCTGGTGAGCCCGAACCCGGCCACCGGCCCCATCCGCCTCCAGCTCGACCCCGATTACTTCAAATTCGACCCCATGCCCGGCATTCAGGCCATCACCGTCTCGGCCCTGACCGGCCGCCGCGTTCTGACTCAAACGGGTAGTCAAACACCCCTCGCCAACCTCGATATCAGCGTCCTCTCGCCGGGCGTCTATGTAGTAGAGGTCACCGATTCTGCCGGAAACCGCCACACCGAGCGACTGGTTGTGGGAGGGAGGTAGGGCGGTGCGTGGCCCGACGCGTGGCCCGACGCGTGGCCCAACGCGTGGCCCAACGGGGTTCCCCGATAAAACGCGACGTGCGAAACCCAACGGGGTTCTTCTCCACAGCCCGGGGTTGGCGGCGCTATGCGCCGACTACCCCGGGCTACCCCCGCGGCTTGCGAATCGCGCCGCACGAACCCCCAAGGTTCACCAAAAAAATACGCCACTTTCCCCATCCAACTCATTTCCACTTGAAAACGCCCCGCCGCGAGAATGCTCGCGGCGGGGCGTTTTCTCATTATTTGCGAGTACCTGCTGACTCAGCTGAAGCGCCCTCGCAAACTTGGCTACACCCTGCCGAACACTGTTCAGGTGCCCCGCAAACTTGGCTACACCCCGCCGAACACTGTTCGGGGGCCTGTAGCCGTTGGCTACACGCTCCCAACAGCCCGTAGGATGCCTGTAGCCGTTGCCGACATCTCCCCAACAGCTTTCAAACCCTATTCCCGCCTTCCGTAGCCCTCCACAATCTGGAGCGCTATTCCACCGGCTGGATGAGGTGGGTAACTATCGAATTCAATTACCACTGAAAGTCAGTGCTTTAGATCAATTTTCAGCGTTGGCACTCGCTTGGAAACAAGCAGTGGCATGCGTAATACCCTGACCTCCTCTGCTCCTTCTACTACTACGACGGTCTACGATTCGGTTTACTCAGATGAGCAAGCACTGGTGCGCTTGATGGCGATGCTGGGCTACGCCACCTCGCTGTGGCCGACTACGCGGCTGCTGGCTATCCGGAACCCCGATGGCTCGCTGCGGTGGGTGTGGCCGGCGGAGATGCAGGAGCCGCTTTTTCTGGCGTTTTACAGTGCTACCTCGTGGCGGGCGCGGCTGTTTGTGGCGCTCGTGCGGGTGGTGTTTGCGGTGCGGCTGCAACGAGTGTTTTTCCGGGCGGTGCCGGTGGGTTTCGGGCCGGTGAGTCAGGCGGAAAGCCTGACGTCGGGGGCGCCGTTCGCGCTGTTTATGGGCACGCCGGGGCCGTACCGGAAGGCCGTTTGTTGCTTCCGGGACGCGGCCGGCTTGCGCCTCTTCGCGAAGCTGCCGCTCACGGCGGCGGCGGCGGCGAAAGTGCAGGCCGAGGCTGTGACGCTGGAGCGCTTAGCGCTGCGGGCGGCCCCGTGCTTCGTGGCACCGCGCGTGGTGACGGCCGGGCCAGACCGACTGGTGCAAACGAGCGTCGGCGAGGAGCGCGCAGATCGGACGGCGCAGTTCGGGGCGGCCCACGCGGCGTTTCTGCGCGAGATGCAGCGATTCTCTCAGTCGAAGCCGCTTGGTCAGACCACTTTTTGGCAGACGACTTACGCGCAGGTTTGGCGCCTCTGGCTCGACCGCGAAACGGCCCCTACGGCGCGTCTGCCGTACGGCCTGCTCGCGAAGCTGCAAGCCCTCGCCAACACCTTCGATACGACGGAGCCGGTGCGGATGGCGTTCGCCCACGGCGATTTCACCCCCTGGAACTGCTCGCTTACGCCGGACGGACTGGCTGTGTACGACCTCGAATTTGCCGTGCCTGCCGCGCCGCTCCTCCACGATCTGTTCCATTTTCATCTGCAACAGGGGTTGTTGGCCGAGCGCCGTCCGGCGGCTCAGATTCGGGCGGCGGCGTTTGCGGCGGCGGCCCGCTTCTTCCCCGAAATGCCCCTGTCGAGCGTGGAGCGGGCCTTTCGGCTCTACCTACTGCACCACGTCAGCACGTTTGCGGGCGTATATGCGACGCAATCGGCGTGGCACGAGCAGGTGTGGTGGCAGCTCCAAACGTGGAACGACCTGCTCACTCTGGAGCTGGCCCCGACGATGCCGCACCGCCAGCTCGCCCTCTTCGACATCCTCGATTTCCTGCGCCTCACGGGCCGCAACCTCACCACCGAAGCCGTGGTGCTGAAGGCGCGCACCGCAAGCCCATATCACCTCGGCCCGACATCGGACCTCGACCTCCTCGTGACCCGCGCCACGGCGCGACAGGCGCGGCGGTTCCTGCTCGGCTCCGCGCTCCTGCACCGCGCCACGGTGCAGCACTACCCCACGCGCACCGCCCTCGATTGTCAATTCCACGACGGCACCTTCCTGTCGGTGGATTTGGTGCAGACGCTGGCGCGCAAAGAGCTGCTCCTGCTCGACAAAAATGAGGTAATGAGCGCGGCGCAGCGCACGGCGGGCGGGTTACTGGTGCCGAGCCACCGCGATGATTTCGTCTCGACTTTCCTGTTCTATTGGCTCAATGGCAGCGCCGTGGGTCCGGCGCACGTCGCGCATTTCGAGCGGCTCACGGCGTCTGAGCAGCAGGGTTTGCTGGCGCACCTGACCACCACGTTCGGCCTGACGTTCAATAGCATCGCCGAAGCAGCTGCTTACGCTGACGCCACCACGGCGCGGGTGCGGGCGGTACTGCGGCAGGTGCCCGCGAACCGCGCGGTGCCGCGCAATTGGCGCCGGTTGGGGTATTGGCTGGGCACGGCCGCGAGCTGGTTTCAGCGCGGCGGGATGCTCATCAGCTTTAGCGGGGTGGATGGCGCGGGGAAATCGACGGTGATTGCGCACGTTCGGCAGACGCTTGAAAAGCAGTGGCGGCGGCAGGTGGTGGTGGTGCGGCATCGGCCATCAGTGCTGCCGATTCTGAGCGCGTGGCAGTACGGCAAGGCGCAGGCCGAGGCGCGGACGGTGGCGTCGCTGCCGCGTCAGGGCCGGAACACGAGCTGGAAGTCGTCCTTGGGGCGGTTCGCTTATTACTACCTCGATTACGTGCTTGGTCAGGGCCTGATCTGGCTCAAGCACACCAGTCGGGGCCACGTGGTGCTCTACGACCGCTACTACTTCGATTTCATCCACGACGGCCGCCGGAGCAACATCGACCTCCCCGTGCCCTTCACCCGCGCGCTGTACGCGCTGGTGGCAAGTCCGAGGCTCAATTTCTTCCTCTACGCCGCCCCCGACGTGATTCTGCGGCGCAAGCAAGAGCTGTCGTCGGCCACCATCACCGACCTCACCGGCCGCTACCTCTCCCTCTTCCAAACCCTCGGCGCCCGCTCAAAGCGCGCCCGCTACGTGCCCATCGAAAACCACGATTTGAATACAACGCTCGGCTTAATCGGCGCCTGTATTAAAGCCGAGATGTGAGGGAGGAGATGTGAGGGAGATGTGAAGGAGATGTGGGGATGTGAAAGATGTGCGCGATGTGATTGGATGCACATCGACCACATCTCCACATCGACCACATCGACCACATCGACCACATCAAAACAGATCCCCACATCTCCACATCAAAACACATCCCCACATCTATCCCCATGCGTGCTCTTACTGAAACCCTTATCCGTCTGCGTAACCCCCTTTTCCGCCTTCACCCAACAGTTAATTCGGCGGATTTAATGGGATTTGGCGGGCGCACCGCCGGGGCGCTTTGGCGCGGTGCGCGGCTTATGCTGCGGGGGCGCCGTCCGAACGGGGCGATGCTGGGGCGGGGAGTTCGGTTCGAATATCTCGGTCGAATCCGGTTCGGACGCTGGCTGAAAGCGGGCGATTTCGTGCGGTTCAGCGGCCTCGGTACCGGCGGCCTCACGCTCGGCGACAACGTGAGCATCGGTGCATTCAGTCAGGTGATTGTCGCGACGTCGCTCACCGAGCCGGGCGCGCTGATTCGGCTCGGGAACCGCGTGGGCGTGGGCGAGTTCGCGTACCTCGGCGGCGGCGGCGGGTTGCAGATCGACGACGACTGCATCATCGGCCAATACTTCAGCTGTCATCCCGAAAACCACCTTTATCCTGACCCCTCCACGCCCATCCGGCTGCAAGGCGTCACGCGGCGCGGCATCCACATCGGCGCCGGGTGCTGGATCGGCAGCAAAGTCACCGTCCTCGACGGCGTGTGTATCGGCGAGGGGTGCGTGGTAGCGGCGGGCGCCGTCGTGAACCGCTCGGTGCCTGCTTTCAGCATCGTGGCGGGGGTTCCGGCGCGGGTCATCGGCACCCGCCAACTGGCAGTTGCGGCTTCACCGGCACCTCAGCTAGCGCCAAAATCAGCTTCTCCTTCTTCCAAAACTGCTCCTCATCCGGCCACTCTTGCCCCTTTTTTCCTCTAGACTCCCCCAATTCTCCATGCTCCTCACCGTTCTGATGACCGCCTACGCCGTGAACCCCTACAAAGGGTCAGAAGACGGTATGGGGTGGAATTTCATCCTCCAGGCCGCCCAGCAGCACCGCGTGATTGCGGTGACGCGGCGCAACAACCGCGCGCCCATCGAGCAATACGCCGCCGAACATCCGGCGCTCGCGCCCACCCTCGCACGCATCACGTTCCTCTACTTCGACCTCCCCGCCTGGACGCGCTGGTGGAAGCGCGGCCCGCTCCTGTCGGTGCTCTATTTCTACCTCTGGCAAGCAGGAGTCGGGTTGTGGCTGCGGCGCCAACCGGAAGCGGTGGGGGTCGATTTGGCGCACAATCTCAACTTCCACAACGACTGGACGCCCTCGTTCCTCTGGCTCCTGAAGCGCCCGCTCGTGTGGGGGCCAGTCGGGCATCACCCCCTGATTCCGGCCACGCACCTGCGGCTCTACGGCACCGCCGCACTCGTCAAAGACCGCCTGATCTGGACGTTGAAGCGCGCTTTCTGGGCCCTTGACCCGTTCCTGCGGCACACGCGCCGCACCGCCGTGCGCGTGCTGTGCATGAACTCCGCCGCCGCGCCGCGTTTAGGGCTGAAGCCCGACCAGTTCGCCATCGTACCGTCCGTCGCGATTGACATGCCGACCGAACCAGTCGATTTCACCCCGAAACCGCAATTCGTCGTGATGATTGCCGCGCGAATGGTCCCCCTGAAAGGCTTCGATATGGTCATCCGCGCCTTCGCCGATTTCCATCAGCGCCTCACCCCGGCCCAGCGCGAAAACGCCCAATTGCTGCTCATCGGCAGCGGGCCTGAGGAAGCGCGGCTGCTGAAAATGGTGGCCGAACACGACATCAGCGGTTGCACGCGGCACCTGCCGTGGCTCGACCGTAAAGCGCTTCTGACGATGTATGAGCTGGCGTCGGTCTTCTTTTTCCCCTCGCACGAAGGCGCCGGAATGGTGGTCGCCGAGGCGATGAGCTACGGCGTACCCGTGCTCTGCTACCGCAACGAAGGCCCCGGCGAGCTGGTCGCGCCGTCGTCGACCCTCACCGTCCCCTACGCCGATTACGAGCAGAACGTCCGCGATTTCGCCGCCCATCTGCACGTCCTGTTCCTCTCGCCGTCGCTCCTGACCCACGAGGCGCGCCTCGCGCACCGGCACGTCGGCACGCACCACACGTGGGCCGTGCGCGGCCGTCAGCTCCAAAAAACCTACCGTTCCGCCCTCGACCAGCCCGCCCTATGCCTCGCCTAACGCCGTCCGCGCTTCCGGCGCACGTCATCGCCGTTCACCTCCTCAACGACCGGAGCGGCAGTCCGTTAGTCTTCCGCCACGCGCTCCAAACCCTCGCCGCCGAGGGCACTGAAATCGACCTGCTGACCGCCACGCCGGGCCGCAGCACGGGTTTTCTGACCGGTTTGTCCGGTGTCCGGACGCACGCGCTGCCGTACCGCCGGTTCGGGTGGGCGGGCCTGACGCTGCTCGCTTTTCTGTGGACGCAGCTCGTGCTGTTCGTGCGCGTTTTGCGGCTGGCGCGCCCGCATTCCCTCGTGTACATCAACACGTTGCTGCCCGCCGGGGCGGCGCTCGCGGGGCGGTTGCGCGGCGCGCAGGTGGTGTATCATCTGCACGAAACATCGGTTCGGCCCGCGCTTCTGAAAGGGCTGCTGCTGTTCATCGTGCGGCACACGGCCACGCGCACGCTGTTCGTTTCAGAATATCTGCGGACCGCCCTCGCGCTGCCCACCGCGCAGCAGGAAGTGGTTTACAACGCGCTGGAAGCCGATTTCTGCGCCATCGCCGACGCCGCGCCCGCTGCCCCAACCGGCCACCCGTTCACCGTGCTGATGGCGTGTTCGCTGCGCGATTACAAGGGCGTCCCCGAGTTCTACGCCCTCGCCGCCGCCCTCCCCGAGCTGCGCTTCGAGCTGGTGCTGAACGCGGCGCCCGCGGAAGTGGCCCAATACCTCGCCGCCCACCCCACGCCGCCGAATCTGACGGTTTTCCCGGTGGCCCGCTCGATGCACGCGCACTACCGCCGCGCTGCCGTGGTAGTCAACCTCTCGCGCCCCGCCGAGTGGGTCGAGACCTTCGGAATGACCATCCTCGAAGCCCTGCGCTACGGTCGGCCGGTGCTGGTGCCGACGGTTGGCGGGGTTGGGGAAGTCAATGTGGAAGCCGAAACCGGGTTCGCCATCGACGGTCGCGACCTCCCCGCGCTCTGCCGCACCCTCCGCCTCCTCCACTCCGACGGCGCCCTCTACGCCCGCCTTTCGGCCGCCGCCACCCAGCGCGCCGCCACCTTCTCGCCCGACCGTTTCGAGCAGCACATCCGCCGCACTTTCCGCGCCTTGGCGCCAGTAACTGCTTCTACTCCAATCAACCACGCCACCCCGCATATGTCCGCTTCAACTTCTACCTCCGCATCCTCATCCGCCGCAGCCGCAGCCGCAGCTAAGCCTGCACCTACCACCAAGCTCGCCATCATCGGCTCGGTGGGGTTGCCGGCCTGTTACGGCGGCTTTGAGACGCTGGCGGCCTACCTCGTCAAGTACTTGCAGCCCGAGCACGAGATGACCGTTTATTGCAGCGGTAAAAAATACCCGAAAGCGCAGCGGACGTCGCATTTCGAGGGCGCGCGGCTTGTGTACGTTCCGCTCAACGCCAACGGTATCCAGAGTATTCTCTACGATTGCGTCTCGATTTTACACGCGCTTTTTTACGCCGATGTTTTACTGATTCTCGGCGTACCGGGCGCCATTATGCTGCCGTTCGTGAAGTGGTTCACGAATAAAAAAATCATCGTTTCCATCGACGGCATCGAGTGGCGCCGCGATAAATGGAGCAAAGCCGCCAAATGGTATCTGCGCTTCGCCGAAAAGCTCGCCGTCCGCTATTCCCACGCCGATATTGCCGACAACGACGCCATCCAGAACTACACCGCCCGCGCCTACAGCACGCGTAGCCGCGTCATCGAGTACGGCGGCGACCACACCGTTCACCAGCCCGTTACGCCCGCTTACGCCGCCAAATACCCGTTTCTGGCGCAGCCTTACGCGTTCAAAGTGTGCCGGATTGAGCCGGAAAACAACGTCCATCTCATTCTGGAAGCCTTTTCGGAGATGCCGCGCTACCCATTCGTCATGATCGGCAACTGGGAGAACAGCCCGTACGGCCAGCGCCTCAAAGCGCAATACGCCGCCTTCCCCAACATCCACCTCCTCGACCCCATCTACGACCAGAACGAGCTGGACGTGCTCCGCGGCAACTGCCACGTCTACCTGCACGGCCACAGCGCCGGCGGCACAAACCCGTCGCTCGTGGAAGCGATGTACCTGAGCCGCCCGATTCTCGCGTTCGACGTCTCCTTCAACAAAGCCACCACCGAGCAAAAAGCCCTCTACTTTCACGACAAAGCCAGCCTCCAGCACCTCATCTCCACCACCACTTTGGTCGAGTGGCGCGCCCTCGGCCACACGATGCAATCCATCGCGCAGCGGCGCTATACGTGGGAGACCATCGCGCGTAAGTACAATTATCTGATTCGGCAGGTGACGGCCACTTTGCCCAAAGGCGGCCTCGCACCGCAGCTCAGCCGCCTCGACCAGCAAGCGCTCCTGCAAATCGGCCTCGGACAGTACAAATCCTTGACATTGTTTTACGAAGACCAGAAACAGGGGGGTGAAGGGAAAGGAATGGTTAAAGTTTGTTATCATTGCTAACTTCAACCTTCCCCGTGACGCCGCTCCACCTTTCGCGGCGTCGCTGAGTCGGCAGTGTCCTATTTTGGAACGCCTCCCGATGACCGCCTCCTCCGCCTTGTTTCGAGTTCTGATCGTCGAAGACGATCCCTGGTACGGCCAGCTCTTGCAGTACCATCTGTCGCTCAACCCGGATTACTCCGTCGCGCTCTGCGGCTCGGGGCAAGACTGCCTCGCCGCCCTCCGCGACCCACCCGACGTCGTCACCATCGACTTCTCCCTCCCCGACGTCACCGGCGACAAGCTCCTGCGGCAAATCCGTGAGCGCCAGCCGGAGCTGCCCGTCATCGTCATCAGCGCCCAGAGCAAAATCACGACGGCGGTGGAGCTGCTCAAGCTCGGCGCGTCGGATTATCTGGTCAAGGACGATAATACGAAGGAAATGCTGTGGAACGCGGTCCGGAAAATCCGCGAAACGCAAGGCTTGCGCGCCCAAGTCAAGCACCTCGAAAATCAGCTCCGCGACAAATACGATTTCGGGAAGCTCCTGAAAGGCAACAGCCCGGCCGTCCAGACCATTTTCGCGCTCATGGAAAAGGCCGCCGCTACGCCGGTCAACGTCTCCATCAGCGGCGAAACCGGCACCGGCAAAGAGCTGGCGGCTAAGGCTATCCACATGAATTCCGACCGCCGCCGCAAGCCGTTCGTGGCGGTCAATATGGCAGCAATTCCGAGCGAGCTGCTGGAAAGCGAATTGTTTGGGCACGAAAAAGGCGCCTTTACCGGCGCCGTCGGCCGGAAAATCGGCAAATTCGAGGAAGCGCAGGAAGGCACCCTTTTCTTGGACGAAATCGGCGAGCTGAGTTTGGCGCTGCAAGCCAAGCTGCTACGCGTCCTGCAAGAGCGGGAGCTACAGCGCGTGGGCGGCTCCGAGCGCATCAAGCTCAACGTGCGCGTTATTACCGCCACGCATAAAAACCTCGCCGACGAAGTGCGGCAGGGTCATTTCCGCGAAGACCTGTATTACCGCGTCATCGGGCTGCCCATCGTGCTGCCGCCACTCCGTGAGCGCGGAAACGATGTGCTTTTTCTGGCGAAATTCTTCCTCGACGAATTCTGTAAAGAATACGCCAAGCCGCCGATTCGCCTGACGGCCGAAGCGCAGCAAAAACTCGTGAGCTACCCGTACCCCGGCAATGTCCGCGAGCTAAAAACGGTGGTCGAGCTAGCCGCCATTCTGAGCGACGGTGTCGAGATCGGCGTGTCGGATATCACGTTCGCACCGGTCGGACGGCAAGCCGATTTTCTGTCCGAAGAGCGCACGATGCGCGATTATACCCGCGCCATCGTACGGCATTATCTCGACAAATACCGTGATAATATTCCCGTGGTGGCACGCAAGCTCGATATCGGAAAATCGACAGTGTACAAAATGATTCAGGAAGGAGAGGTATAAGCTATGGCGAATGAATCTGCTTCCCTGAAAGCCCTGAAATTTGAGCTAGCGACAGTCAGGGCCGAAAACGCGCGCTTGGCGAACCGCCTGCACACCCTCGAAAACGTGACGGCGCCTCGCGTCCACGAAGCCATTCGGGAGAGTGAAGTCCGGTGGCAGCTCGCCAACAACGGCTTAGGCGACGGTATTTGGGAATTTCATCACCAAACTGGCGAGGCTTTCTTCACAAAAGGCTACAAGCGGATGCTGGGGTATTCCGACGAGGAATTTCCGAACCAATATTCCGCGTGGGTCAATAGCCTCCACCCCGATGATTTAGCTCATTCGCTCAGCGCGGCGGCGGCTTACGTCAACGGCACGTCGGCGAGGTACTTGATTGAGCACCGGATGCGGTGCAAGAACGGCGAATACAAGTGGATACTGGCGCAGGGCGTTATGGTGCAGCGCGACGCCGACGGCAAGCCGCTGATTTCGGCCGGTACGCACACCGATATCTCGGAGATTAAGCAGGCGGAAACCGCCCTCAGCGCCTCGTCGCTGCGGCTCGCGACTACCATCTCCAACCTGCAAGAGGGCGTTTTGCTGGAAGACGAAAACCGCCGTATCGTCCTCACGAACGACACATTCTGCCAGATGTTCGGCGTTCCCGTAAAACCGGCGCAAATGGTCGGGGCTGATTGCTCCACTTCGGCAGAAGAGTCTAAGCCGTTTTTCGTGGATGAAGTCGGCTTCGTGAACCGCATTAATGAGCTGCTGAAACGGCGCGAGCTGGTCCTCGGCGATGAGCTGGCTCTAAAGGACGGCCGGGTGCTGCGACGCGATTTCGTCCCCATCTTCGGCAGCGATAGTTACGCCGGTCATCTCTGGAAATACCAGGATATCACGGCCCGCAAGCACGCGGAAGAATCGTTGCGGCGGCGCGAGGAAAAATACCGGGGCATTATCGAGAATATGAACCTCGGGCTGCTCGAAGTCGACCTCAACGAGCATATCATCTACGCCAATCAGAGCTTTTGCCAGATGACCGGCTTTACGCTGGAAGAGCTGCTCGGAAAAGTCGCGTCGCAGGTGATGCTCAAGGGCGATTATCAGGAGATGATGGACGAGAAGAACCGCTCGCGCCGCGACGGCATCTCGGACGCCTACGAGATTGCCACCAAAAATAAGCGGGGCGAGCTGCGTTGGCTGCTCATCAGCGGAGCCCCGCTCTACGACGACCAGCGCGCGCTCATCGGCTCCATCGGGATTCACCTCGATATTACGCACCAGAAAAAGCTGGAAGTGCGGCTGCGGGAAGCGAAAAAACAGGCCGAAGAATCGGCGTGGGCGAAGGAAATGTTTCTGGCGAATATGAGCCACGAAATCCGGACGCCGCTCAACGCCATCATCGGAATGGCGCGGCTGCTGACGGGGGCATCGCTAAATATCCAGCAGGCGGGTTATTTACAGGCGATTATTACGTCAGCGGAAAACCTGACCGTTATCGTTAATGATATTCTCGACCTGACGAAGATTGAGGCCGGGAAGGTCGATATCGAAAAAATCGGCTTCCCGACGGCCGCGCTCTGTCAGCAAATCGAGAAAACCCTGCGTTACCGCGCCGAGGAGAAAGGCTTGGTTTTCAGTACTAAAATCGACCCCAACGTCCCCAACGTTCTCATCGGCGACCCTCACCGGCTGACGCAGGTTTTGCTGAATCTGGCGGGCAACGCGGTCAAATTCACCGAATCCGGGCGCGTGGAAGTGAGTTGTGATGTGCTGGATTTGCAAAAATCCTACGTCACGCTCGCTATATCGGTGAGTGATACGGGCATCGGGATCGAGCCGGAATATTTAACCCGAATTTTCAGTGATTTCAGTCAGGAAGACCCGTCTATTACGCGCAAGTTTGGCGGTACGGGTTTGGGGCTGAGCATCAGTCGGCGGCTGGTGGATTTGCTGGGCGGGCAATTGCAGATTGAGTCGGAGAAAGGGCGCGGCACGAAGGTGAGCTTCTGCCTTCAGCTCCCCATCGGCACTCCCGCCGACGTGCCGCCCAGCCCCGCGGGCACGACCGACCCGGCGCGGTTCTCGAAGCTGCACGGCAAGCGCATTCTGCTCGTCGAAGACAACGAGTTCAACCGCATTCTCGCCCGCGCCATCCTCGACGATATCGGCCTGAACGTTACGGAGGCCGAAAATGGCGCCGCCGCCGTCACCCTCGCCTTCGAGCAGCCCTTCGATTTGGTACTGATGGACGTGCAGATGCCGGTGATGAACGGCTTCGAGGCCACCGCCATTCTGCGCGGGCAGCCCGGCCCGCGACTGCCCATCGTGGCGCTCACCGCCAACGCCATCAAAGGCGAGCGCGAACGCTGTCTGGAGGCCGGAATGGACGATTATCTCGCCAAGCCGTTCAGCGAGGAAGACCTGTTGGCGTGCCTATTTCACTGGCTCACCAACCCCGCCGAAGAAGAATCTGAGGAAGCGGCTCCGCTGTATCAGCTTGATTTTCTGCTCCAAACGGCGCACGGGAATCAGGCGTTCGTGCAGAAAATGCTGCACACTTTCCTGCAAACCGCCCAACAAACCCTCTTCGACTGGCAAATCGCGACCGACGGCCTCGATGCGCCGCGTATCCAAGCGCTCGCGCACCGCCTCAAGCCCAGCCTGACGCACCTACGTATCCAAACCACGCTGCCCTTGGCCGAGCAGCTGGAAAATTGGGCGCCGCTGGAAATAAACGATTTATTCTGGCGAATAGCCGCGAAAGTGCCGCCGTCGCTGCAAGCGGTGGTCAATCAAATTAGCGCTGCAATGGCGGTTGACTAGGTGTCCGTTCGGAATGAATCGCAGCGGATTTTGTCATTGCGAGGAGGCTTTGCGACGAAGCAATCCTCGCAGGATTAGTGAGTTGGCTTAGCCGCTTTGCTGAGCCCACGAGGATTGCTTCGCTCCGCTCGCAATGACAAAATGCTTGGTAAGTTTTGGAGTTATTATTCCGCGATACGGAGTTAATGAAAAATCAAAATAACCCCGGCACCAAGCGGGTCGTGCGGCGCGCGTAGGCCGCATACGCCTCGCCGAGGGCGCCGCGCAAGGCTTCTTCCTCGACCCGGATCCGGTACCAGAGGGCGGCAAAGGTGGGCAGCATGATAATTAACACCGGCAGCAGCATTCCGGGAATCAGCGAAAAACCGAGAAATTGAAGCAGCAGGCCCGAATACGACGGGTGCCGCACGAACCGGTACGGCCCGTCGTCGACGACATGGTGGTCGGTCGCGACGGCCACATCCACGGTAAAAAAGCGCCCCAGATGCCGGATAGACCACCACCGCAGCGCCGCCCCAAAGCCGAAAACCGCTAGCCCAATCCACCGCCACGCTTCCCAACCGGGCAGGCTCGGCCCGAGATGCGCCACCGATAATCCGACGGCTATCGAGGCGCCAATCACGAGCCACAGCAACCGCAGCGAGCCACGGTCGCGGGCATCGGCGCGCTCTTCGTTCGCCGACCGGCGGCTGCGCGCCAACAACACTTCCGACAGGAAAAAACCCGTGCCGACCCCGGTGAGCAATGCCGCGATAGTATTCATTGGACGCGATGGCGGTTTAGCCCAAATCTTCCGTGGGGTGCTCCATCGCGACGGGCGCCGGGGCGGGCGGCAGCGGGTCGTGGTTGATTTCCCATTTATCGGTCAGGAAGGCCCGACCGGTTTCGGAGGTGAGGTCGAATTGGCACGGGACTACCGAGGCGTAGTTGTTCGCGAGCGCCCACTCATCGGTGTCGGCGCGTTGGTCGAAATTGACGAATTCGCCGGTCATCCAGTAATAGCGGCGCTGCTGGGGGTCGAAGCGCTCCTCGAATATTTCCTGCCATTTAGCGCGCGCCTGCCGGCAGACTTTCAGTCCGCGAATCGGCTCATCGGGGCGGCGCTTCGGGAAGTTGACGTTGAGCGCCGTGCCGCGCGGAATGCCCTGCGTGAGCGCCTGCCGGATGATTTGCTCGATGAGGTCGGAAGTGTGCGAGAAATCGGCGTCGTGGCCGTATTCTGCGAGCGAAAACCCGACGGCGGGCAGCCCTTCGATAGCCGCCTCAATCGCGGCCGACATCGTGCCCGAATACAGCACCGAGATGCTCGAATTGGAGCCGTGATTCACGCCGGAAACCACTAAATCGGGCCGCCGACCACTTAAAACCTGATACTTGGCGAGCTTGACGCAATCGGCCGGAGTGCCGGAGCATTCATACGCCTCGACGCTGCCGAGCGCCGGGTCGTGGGTGAAAATCGTGGAGCGGTCGAGCCGGAGCGGGTCGCCGATGGTGATGGCGTGGCCCTTGCCCGACTGCGGCGAGTTAGGCGCGACCACCACCACGTGCCCCACGCGCCGGGCAATGCTCACCAGATGATGAATGCCGGGTGCGGTAATACCGTCATCGTTGGAAACCAGAATCAGCGGACGGGACATAGATGACGACATCGGGATCAATGGAAAAAATGAAGCGCCGTGGGGGCGCCCACACGCGGGCGGCCTCACGCCGGAACGGGCCGTAAAAGTAGGGCCGGGCAGTACCGGCAGGTTATTACGGCGGCGTCATCGCCTAAGTTTGTGGGGGTTATTGGGCCGTTATCTATTCGCGTATGCACCTTTTTCGTGGTTTTTGGCCGACGTTGCTGTCAGTGGCGCTCGGGACGATGACGGTCGGCTGCGACCGTTCCGCGTCATCTGCGGGCACTTTGGCCGAGAACTCGGCTGCGGATTCCGCCCACTCATCAGCCGCCGATTCGACTGGTTCGGCCGCTTCAACCTCAACGCCCGTCATCGACTCAACGCACCTGTTGGCGCCGGGCCGGGCGGGGGGCGTGCGGGTCGGAATGACGGTGGGCGCCGTGCGGGCGATGTTCGGCCCCGCCCTGCGCGAAGTGACGCTCCAGCGCGGCGGCGAGGACTTTCCGGCCTATGCCGTGGGCAAAGTGCAGGGCACGACTCTGCCCGCGCTGATGCTCGAACCGCTCTGCGAAGAAGGCGAAGACACCCCCAAAGGCGAGCCGACCGACCATTGCCGCATCTGGCGCATCACCGTCCGCGACCCCGGTTTCCGCACGACAGGCGGGCTGGGCGTCGGCAGCCCATACGGCGCTATCCGCACGGGGGCGCCGCTCTCGTTCGTCGGGCCGAACCCGATGGGCATTGCCGCCACTGTGGAAGCGTGGCAAATGAATTTCCTGCTCGACGGCGAGGCTATTGCCGCCCGACACCTGCCCGCCCGCCGCGAAACCATCCACGATACCGTGCGCGTGGTGGGGATTCAGCTGTATCGGTAGCGGTAGGGCGGGGGAGGCCTCATCGGGAAAGACCACCCCGCGCCACCCCCAACCTACCCCGCCAGCTCCAACGCCAAGGCCGCCGCCCGGTCATAATGCTGCCGTAGGTTCTTCCAGTCGAACATCTCCGACGACGACTCTACGCGGTTGCGCTGGTTGATGCGCTCGCGGCGGGTGAGCTGGACGAAATCGAAGAGCATATCGGCGAGCTGCTGGGCGGATTGGTCGAAGCCGCGGTCGCGGCGGTTCACTACGTAGGTGCCCTTCGCGTCGTGCTCCTCGACGTGCTGCATCACGTAATCGCCGAAACCGGCGAGGTCCGACGTGACGGTTGGCACACCGCGCGCGATGCATTCGAGCGGCGTGTAGCCCCACGGCTCGTAGTACGACGGGAAGATGCCCAAGTGGCAGCCCCGCACGAACTGCCCGTATTCGAGGCCGAAGAGGGGCGAGGTGGGAGAGATGAAATCCGGGTGATACACGACTTTGACGCGGTCGTGGGCGTGGTTCACGAGGTTCGCGGCGCGCAGGTAATTCAGAATCGGGTCGTCTTCGTTGACGAGGTTGTGCGTGACCACGGGCGGCAGGCGGTGCGTCTTCCAGCTCGTGAGCGTCCGGCGGTAGCGGAGTTTCCAGTAGTCATCGACGAACTCGTTGAGGTTCGGGAGACGGAAGTCGGTGCTGGCGGCGGCGGCGTAGAAGAGCTTTTCCTGAAGCTCGTTGGTAATCGCCTCGACTGACTGCCGAATCTCTTCCATCACGGCGCGCGAGTGGAGGACGTCGGGGTTCACGGACTTGACCGGCGCTTTCGTCACAAAAAACATCACCACCGTCGTCTCGACGCCCGCTTGCTGCATCCGGTAGTTCAGGCGCGCCAAGGCTTCGAGGGTGAGGTCGAACCCCTTGTTTTGGTACTCGTAGCGGCCCGACGTGAAGAAGTAGAGCGTTTTGTCGAGGTCGAAGGGGTAGCTCTGGAAGAAGTGCGCCATCACGAACTGATGGATTTTCTCCTTGTAGCGCAAATGCAGGTTCTGGAACTCGTGGAGCGCCGTGAACCGCTGAATGTTCAGGCCGTTCGGCAGGACGATATCCGGAATCCGGTCGAGGAGATAGATGCACTCGCGCACCGTCACCTCGCTCACCGTGCTGAAGACGTGCGCGCCGTGCGCCGCCGCCCGCTCGGTCCGGACCTGCGTCTCAATCGCGAAATGCCGCGCTTCGCGGAGCCAGTCTATCGTGGTGAGGTGGTCGTAGAACGCCGCATCGTTCATCGCCAGATACCGCCCGAGCATCGTGGCGTGGGTCGTGAAGATGATGGCCGCCGACGAGCCCCGCCGCCGCAGCGCCGGAATCGGACTCCCGACCATCCACTCGTGGAAATGCAGAATCAAGCGGCGGCTGCGCCCTTTCGCCTCTTCGAGCGCCACCAGATACTGCGTGAGCAGGTAGCCGAAGCATTGCACTTGGTCGATGAGGTTGTCGCCGTCGGGCGTCGGGATGCCGTGGTGCTCCCACAGCTCGGCGCGGATGGTGCCGCGCTCATTCCACGCCGAGTACGGGTTGATGAGCACCACGCGCGGCGAGCCCGTCACGAGCCAGTGCCCGTAATGCACTTCCAGTCCGCGCGCCCGCAGGTTCAGCACGGCCTTCGCGAAAGGGTCGTCGGGGTCGAGGTTTTCGAGTGGCTCGAACTCCGACGCCGCCTGATTCGGGAAATACGGCCCCACGAGGCAGTAATCATCGTCCCAGCGCTCCATCATCGACGGCACCTTCGACCGAATCACGGTGTAAATCCCCCCAACCTGATTACAAACTTCCCACGCGATTTCCACCAGCAAAGGATGTTCCTGAGCGAACTCATCAGACGAGGCAACGGGCAAAACAGCAGGCATAGACGGCGGCGTAAGGGGAGTAAACGGGTGGAGACCGGGTTGAAGCCCCGAATGTAGGGCGCACACGCTTGCAGCGAGGGATGTGCGGGTGAATTTTGGGCCGTTTGCTCAGCCGCATGGCCGTAACCGCCTTGCCACAACCGCATGCGGGCGGGCACAAGGCCACGCCCCTACAGGCGTGTGTGGGCGGTGGCCCGGCCGTTCCATCCATACCGGACACGTAGGGGCGCGGCCTTGTGCCCGCCCGCATGTGGCTTAACTTCCTACCGATTTCCCCGCTCCTCGTTCCGCCCTGCCTATGCTGCGCGCCCTGCTACTGCCCGTCCTGCTGCTACTGCTGCTCCCGCTCCACCTCGTGGGGCAGCAGACTCCCAAGCCAACCCTCACCGCCGCCGATTCGGCCCTACTCGCCGATGACGTGAATTGGGATACCCGTTTCGGCCGCGCCGGTTTCAACAGTGACGTCCAAGCGCTGCTGGTGCTGCCGAACGGCGACATCATCGCCGGGGGCGCCTTTACAGATGTTGGCGGCGATATCGTGGCCGATCACATTGCCCGCTGGGACGGCACCGATTGGCACGCCCTCGGCACGGGGTTGAATGACAAAGTGCAGGCGCTGCTGCGCCTCCCGAACGGCGATATCGTGGCGGGCGGGCGTTTTTCGGAAGCCGGGGGCGTACCGGCGCGGAGCGTGGCGCGCTGGGATGGCAGCCGCTGGCACCCGATGGGCGAGGGATTAGGCTCCGCGTATAGGTATTGGGATAGCGAAGTCCACGCGCTGGCTTTAGGCAAGAATGGCGACTTATGGGCAGGCGGAAAATTCTACAAACCCGTCGGCCAGCCGGAATCCGGGGCGGCCCGCTGGGACGGCACCGAGTGGAGCCGATCAGGGGATGCGCCGTTTGGCGAAGTCAGGAGCTTGGCCGTAGCACCGAATGGCGATGTGGTAGTCGGCGGCGACTTAGCCCTTTCGGAGCGAGCGATGAAAACGGAAAGCGTGATGCGCTGGGACGGGAAGAAGTGGCACCAGATAGACGAACCCGAAGCGCATCGTTCGAACTCCTATCTTCACATCAGCCACGTTGCGGTGGCGCCGAACGGCGATATCTGGGCCAGCGGACAGGTGAACGGCACCAAAGAAAACAGCCAAGAGTATAAGTCCGATTGCGTGATGCGCTGGGACGGCACCAAATGGCGAGTGCCGGGCACGGGGTTCGAGCGCCTTAGCTTTGAAAACGGTGCGTTGAAGATCGGGCCGAAAGGCGAGGTGCTGATTGGCGGAGAGCTGAATGTATCAAGCACTGGTACAAAACCGTCGTACGGCATCCTGCGCTGGGACGGCAAGCAGCTGCAACCCAGTCCTTGTCCGGTGAAGCAGGTGCAAGCCATCGCCGTAGCCGCCAACGGCGACCTGATTATCGCCGGCTACGCACCGAACGTGGGCAGGGCGGTCGTGCGCTGGAACGGGCAGCAGATGCAGGTCTTTGAAACACGCGGCAAGTACCACGGCCGGCTCGACCTGAGACACTGCGCGGCCCTCCCGAACGGCGATTTTGTGGCAATCGCTCAGTTACCCAATTTCAGTAATTCTTACTCCTATCCCGGCTTCGGTATTGCCCGTTTGAGCGGAAACACATGGCAGCCGCTCAGCGACAGCGCGAGTTGTTTTACGGAAGCCTTAGCCGTAACCCCCGGCGGCGACGTGCTAGCGGCGGATTGGGTCCTCAGTCCTCGCAGTCAAAAAGGCTACCCCGATTTTATCGGATCTCAGATTCTGCGGTGGCACGGCCGCAAGCGTCAGGTGGTGGGCCCGATGCTCAATGGCAGTATCAGCGGCATCGGGATGCTGCCGAACGGCGATATACTGGCCGCTGGCTCCTTCACCGACGCCTCCGACGACCCCGCCGCCGATTACATCGCCCGCTGGGATGGCACCCGCTGGCGGCCATTCGGGGAAGGATTGCAGGAGCCGGTAACTGCCCTCGCGGTTAGCTCAACCGGGGAAGTGATGATAACCGGGTATCGGAAGCACGTGGTTGCAGGCGATACGGAGGCGCGCAACTTCTACGTGGCCCGCTCCGACGGCCACGGCCGGTGGCAGGCGCTTGGCCCGGACTTCCCGCAAGTCGTCCATACGCTGGTTTTCCTACCCTCCGGGGACGTGGTGGCCGGTGGCGCCTTTACGCATCTCAACGGCCAACCCACCGCCAACCACGTCGCCCGCTGGGACGGTAGCCACTGGCGCCCACTCGGTACGGGGCTGAATACTGATATCACCAAGCTGGCCGTAGCGCCCAACGGGTTGCTGCTGGCGGCCGGTAATAAGTACTACCCGCCGGAAGGCGCGCCTTCTGATTCGCTCCCGCAGTCGCTTACTGACCGGCTGCCGGTTAGCGAGTCGTTGGTGTGCTGGGATGGCACGAGTTGGCGCATCCTTGGCACAGGGCTGAATGGGGACGTGTCCGATATGGTGGTGGCCCCCGACGGACGGGTGGCGGTGGTGGGTAATTTTTCTACCTCTGGAAGCGGGCGCCGGGCAATGGCAGGCTTTGGGATTTACCGGTTTCCCTCTTCCGTGCCGATGCGCCCGCTAGTGCCTGTTCGGAAGCTGCCCCCGCTGCCAGTAGTCAAGCCGCAGCCGCAACCAACGCGCCCCGTCGCGGTCGCCGCCGACCGGCAATGGGACCGCCGCTTTGCCCCTCCGGGCTTCAACGGGACGGTCGTCGCGCTCGTGGCGGCGCCCAACGGCGACCTCGTCGCGGCGGGCAACTTTACGGCCGTCAGTGGCGATACGGCGGCCAATTACATCGCCCGCTGGGATGGGCACTGCTGGCGCGGCCTCGCTACCAGCCCCCGGCGGCCGGTCGATGCGTTCACCGTCGCGCCGAACGGCGACGTCATCATCTCCTACCACATCATCGAGCAATACGGCTACAACGGCGGGGTCGAGCGTTCATCTACGTGGTTCGCGCGCTGGGACGGCCGGCAGTGGGCGCAGCTCCCGACCGGCTACCTGAGCGCCAACGTGAATGCTATGGCCGTCGCGCCCAACGGCGACCTGCTCATCGGCGGGCGGTTCCGCAGCATCGGCGGAAATCAGCAGGCCTGCAATCTGGCGCGCTGGAACGGCGTGCATTGGGCCGCCGTCGGCGATAGGTTTTTCAGCGATGAGGAAGCCATCGTTTCGCTGGCGGCCTTGCCGACCGGCGAGCTGCTCGCGCTGAGCGATTTCTGGAATGGCCACCCCGCCAATGCCGGGCAGGTGGCGTGCTGGAAAGAGGGGAAATGGCAAAATCTGGCCTCTGATACGCTGGTGCAGCTGAAATCTTTTGCACGCGGAGCCGACGGTCAGCTCATCGGGCGGGCTGTGTTCAAGCGCGACGCTTACCAGCCCGATTCCATGGGGTTCGTGCGGTGGGAAGGAGGTAAGTGGGTGCCTTTTCAAGTGCCGTGGGCACCCGCCGGCGTTTCCCCTTCCGAAAGCCCACCCTACGCACTTACCGCCAAGGGCGAGGTGGTCGCGCTTTTCTCGCCGCTACGATACCTGCGCGATAAGGAAGACTCAGGCATGAACAACATAATCTTTGGCGACATTGCTTCCTACTCACCGAGCAACGAGATCGCCCTCTGGACCGGCACCCGCTGGCAGCCGCTGGAAAATGCCGACTTACTCGGCCTTTCCAACACCGTTACCACGCTGGCCATCGCGCCCTCCGGTGAGGTATGGGTAGGCGGCAGGTTCGGTAAAGACGCTGATTTCAGCGGCGGCCGTAACGGCTTGCTGCGTTGGAAGCAAAACCAATGGGAGCCGATGGGCAGCGGCTTCGCCAAATTCCTGACTTACGCTTACCTGCGGGCAGCCAAGCGCAAGGAGGCGTATAATATGGGTTATAGACGCCGGCTGCGTCAAACGAGAGTGAATCAACCGTCGCAGCTCGTCGTGACACCTGATGGCAAGGTGTTTCTGTGGGGAGTCGGAACGGGACTAGAGGAAGGCTTTGGGTTTGACCCTGGAGTGGAGGACGACTATCCCTATCTCGTTACCCGGCAGGATACCAGCTGGCAGGCCGTCGAGTCCTTCAATAAGTTGCTCGCGGCACTCATGAATCGGGCGCCATTGCCCGATGAAGCCGGATTGCCGCCGCAGCAGCAGTATGCGGTAAGCTGCCGTCGGGTAAGGAAAAAGTCGTGCGTACTTCTGTCGTCCAAAGAAGTCCTGTACCTCTTCAACGGCACCCGCTGGCAGAAACTTCCGCTCCCCACCAAATACCCCATAACCGCCGCCACTCTCGAACTCTCCGGCACCGCCGTACTAGTGGCCGACCTCAACGGCCACATCTCCCGCTGGGACGGCCAGCAGTGGCTCCCCTTCACTGAGTACGACGGAATACAAGCGATGGATATCGCCCCGAACGGCGATCTCCTCGTCGGGGGCAAGTTCAGCAAGTATGCCAACAATCCCTACGCCGGGACCGTACTACGCTGGGACGGCCAGCAGTGGCAGCCGCTCGGCTCCGGCCTGAACGGCGACGTGGACGCGCTGGCCGTAGCCCCGAACGGCGATGTGTACGTCGGCGGCAAGTTCACCGCCACCGGCAATGGCTTGCCGATGAGCCACTTCGGAATCTTCCACGCTCCTGAGCTGGTTCGCCCTCGGAAAGCCTCGCGGAGCAAAAAGCCCTAAAGCCAGAAGCGCCGGAAGTGCCAGAAAGGGCAGCCGCCAAGCAGGTTTTTGCCAGATTTCCCCTTCTCTTCACAATAAACCGGGCAACTATCCCGACTTACCGGTTATCTGTACAACGGTCGTCGGCTCCCCGCCAACGATTGGCCTTCATGCTGCTGATGTTGATGGTGGAAAACCTTATGACTCGCGTGCGGCTCCGCTTCCTGCTGACCTGTTTCGGCGCCTTCGGTCTGCTCCTGACCCTGCCCGACGTGGCGCGGGCGGGTAACGGGGAAGGCAACGACGGCGACGGCGGTACCGACGGCCCCACCCGAAACGGCCCCCGCATCGTCGGGCTGAGCGATACCGCCTTCGTGCGCCAACGCCACCGCCGCCTCACGTTCCAGTTCGACCAACGTTACTCCCTCGTCGATTCGCGCCTTGCGGGGATCAACGGCCTCAAGATCGGCATCGAGTGGCGCGGGCGTTACCGCGCCGGGGCGGGCCTTTACCTGCTCAGCCCCGGCCTCAAAGCCATCACTCCGGGCATCAACGGCGGCAAGCCGTCGGAGCTGCGGTTCCGGTACGTGGCGATGTACGGCGAGTACGTCATTCGCGGCAACCCGCGCTGGGAGATCAGCACGCCCGTCCAGATCGGGTACGGTAAGTATTACCACGAGCAGCTTTCCCCCGAAGGCGTCCGCGAACGGTCCGAGCGCGACCGTGTCTTTCTCCTCGAACCCACCATCGGCGGCCATTACCGTATCTTCCGCTGGATTGGGCTAGGCGGCGGGGTCGGCTGGCGCGAAGCGTTCTCGGTGAAGCCGCAATACGCCAACCAGCTCGACGGCCCCATCTTCTACGGCCGCGTCAAGCTCTTCCTCGGCGACTTCTACAAAGTCGTGCGCGGGCGGCAGCGCCTTTTCACCCAGCGCGGCCTGCGTCGCGCCGATTGGCAAAAACCCGCGCTGGACGAGGATACGGCCGAGGAGTAGGCGAAGAGTAGGCGAGACGGGGCTTGACCCGAAGGCCGCGAGGGCAAAGCGCCCCTCGTTGTACCTTCGAAGTAGGTAAATCAACCTGCTTCCTCTTATGAAGACATTACTACAGAAGCCCTTCCACTGGGCCGTTATGGTTTGGGTGCTGAGCTGCTGGCTGCCCTCGGGGGTGATGGCGCAACGGAGTGAGTGGTATGAGTTACGCCGTCCGTATACCCCCCTCGTAGGAGCTGCGGATATTTTTCCAACCAGTCTGGTGGGGGATGCAGCGGGAAATGTGTATCAGGGCTTTTCCTTCCGCGATTCACTGTTGTTCAACGGTGGCCCCTTCCCGGATACGACGATTCGCGGGCACTCCCTGACTCAGCAAGCGGTTTGTGTGCTTGCTCAGGCGCCTGATGGACGACGGCGGTGGTGCTGGTCGCCGCAGGGCGGGTCTGGCCGTCGGCGGCGTTTGGCGGCCATTGTCCGTACCGGGCCGACGACGCTTGCCGCCATGATCGAAATCCGGGGCACCTTGATCGCGGGAGCTGATACCGTCCGCCTGCCCGCCACCGACAGCGTCGGTATTGTGCTGGTGCGCCTCACGACTGCTGGTCAAGTCCAGTGGGCACGTCTGGTTGCTCGGTCCAGCTCGGCGCCTTCGCAATACGCCCTGACTCCCGCCGATGATTTGGCGGTCGACGGGGACGGGAATTTTGTGGTTGCGGGGACGTACGCCGGGACGGCATCGGTCGGCAATATCGCCTTACCCGTTTCCAGTCAGCAGCGGGGCTTTCTGGCGCGCCTCGATTCGAGCGGCACCGTTCAGTGGGTACGGACGGTAGGCGGGAGCAATGAGTCAAAAGGGAGATACGCTTGCGTTGACGCTACGGGCAACATTTACTTCAGCGGGACTTACCGCGCTCAGGTGACTATCGGCGGGTTTCAGCTCGGAGTAATAGGGGCAACCTCTGATCAGGTCTTCGTAGCCAAGTACAACGCCAATGGCCAAGTGCAGTGGGCTAAAGGAATGGGTTCGACCACAGGTACAACCAGCAACCTTTCGCGGCCCGTTGTTCATCCGTCGGGTGATCTCCTGCTGCACATCTTCGGCCCCACGCAGGTGTTCGGCGCGCCTCACTCTGACGGGCGCAACCTGCTGCGGGTACGCCCGGACGGCATATTGCGCTGGAGCCGCTTTACGGTCGGCTACGATTTGTCGTGCGACCGGTTAGGTAACATTTACTCGACCGGGTTTTACGCCTACAATGGGGCAGCGGTACCGAGCGTCGGCAACGGCATCGTTCTGCCACCCGCGCCGGTTGGTAATCGAACTTCGCAAGCGGCGCTGATGATGTACGACGAGGAGCTAGTGCCCCAGTGGGCGATAACCGTCGCTGGAATTAACAACGGTACCGGCGCCTTTGAAAAAGCACCATTGGTGACGCCTGACGGCCGGGTTTATGCCATCGGCTACGTGTCGAATACGGTTATAATCGCTGGCGACACCCTTCGCCGAGGTATCGGGGGCGGTTGGCAATACCTCTGGAAAGTCCGCCCGCCGCTCACCTTCGGGGAAGCCGGGCAGCGGCTGGTATGCGCCGGGGCCACGTACCGCGTGCCGTTCACGCGCGACTCGACGCGGTTCGCCGCCGGGCAAGCCGTGGTGGCGGAGCTATCAGACGCGACCGGCTCATTCACCACCCCCACCGTAATCGGCGCGGCCACCGGCGCCGCCGAGCGCGATACGCTCACCCTCACCATTCCCGCCACGGCCACGCCGGGCGCGGGCTACCGGGTGCGGCTCAAAACCAGCGCGCCATATCTGCTCTCCGCCGGGGAAGGGTTAGCGCTCGAAATCACCCCCGCCGCCGTCGCCCGCATCCTCGCCCCCGATACGGTCGGCGTTTGCCCCGCTGCCTCTCTCCCCGTGCTGCGCGGCCAAGCCTCGTTCGGCGCCGCCCTGCAATGGACCCGCAACGGCCAACCCCTCCCCGGCGCCACCACCGACCGCCTCGCCCTCACCCAACCCGGCACCTACGCCCTGACCGTGAGCGGCGGCCCGTGCGGCCCCGCCACCTCGCCATCAGTAGAGGTGCTGCCGGTGCCCACGCCCACCCTCACCCTTACGCCCCTCAGCCAAGTGCTGCTCACGGGCGCAAGCTTCGCGCTGACCGGCGCCACCCCGGTCGGGGGCATCTGGAGCGGCCCCGGGGTGAGCAACAACCGCTTCAACCCCGCCACTGCCGGACTGGGCACGCACACGCTCACGTACACGTACACCAGCCGATTCGGCTGCGCCGCCACGGCCACCACTACCCTTGAAGTCGTGCGCGTGCTCGGCGTCGGGGCAGAAACGGGCATCCAAGCCCTCACCCTCAGCCCGAACCCGGCGCCCGCCACCGCCCGCCTCACGTTCCGCACCGCGCAGCCGCAAGCCGCCACCGTGGCGCTGTACGACGCGCTCGGCCGTCTGATTCACGAGCAGACGCTGCCCACCGGCACTGAACACGCCACCACGCTCACCCTCCCGGCCGTATCGGGCGCGTATCAGGTGCGGGTGATGCTGACCACGGGTGTCGTGACGCGCACGTTGCTGGTGCAGCCGTAATCGGCTGCGTGCCCAACCTTTCCGAGAGGCGCAACAAGCTCCTTTATCTTCCGGTAAAGTCACTCGTTCCAAACTCCCCGCTCCCTCAGGGCGGGGAGTTTTTTTCTTTCGCACTAAGCCTGAGCTTGAGGTGGTCGCGATTAGGCGGACAGAAAAGGGACTTAACTTTCCTTTTCCGATGACCCAGCAACAACAACCGGTCAGCCGTCCCCGGGATAAACGGCGCAAATACGACGCGGCCTTCAAGGCCGAGGCCCTGCGCCTGGCGATCGAAAGTCGCTCGACGAGCGCCGCGGCGCGCCAACTCGGGATCAACCCCAAGTTGCTGTATCGCTGGCAGCAGGCGCACGTGGCGGCCGAAGTAGGCAGCGTGGAAGTGGCGCGCGATCCGGAGGTGCGCGCGCTGCGGGCGGCGAATAAACGCTTGGCGCAGGAGGTGGATATTTTAAAAAAAGCCTTGGTCATCTTCGGCCAGCCGACCCCGTGAGCGTCTACGCGTATATCGCTTCCGGCCAGCACCAGCAGCCGGTGCGGCGGCTCTGTGCGGTGCTCGGGGCGAGCCCGAGCGCCTACTATGCCTGGCAGGTCCGGCAGCGGACGGCGGGATCGGTGCCCGCGGCCGAAAGGGCGGTGGTGCGGGCGTTTACCGCCCACGCCGCCCGCTACGGCACGCGCCGCCTACAACACGAGCTGCGCGCCCAGGGCCACCGGCTGGGCCGCGCGCGCATTGCCTGCGTATTGCGCCGCCACGGCCTGCGGGCTCAGCAACCGCGCGCTTTCGTGCCCCAAACGACCGATTCGGGCCACGGCCGGCGGGTGGCGCCCAATCGCCTGCTCGACCAACCAGCCCCGACGGCGCCCAACCAGGTCTGGGTGGGCGACATCACGTACCTGCCGCGTCAGGGCGGCGGCTGGTTCTATCTGGCCGCCTGGCTCGATCGCTATTCCCGGCGCGTGGTGGGCTGGGACGTGCGCACCACGATGCCCGCCGACTTAGTCTGCGAATTAGTCTGCGAATCGCTGCGGCGGGCGCTGGTGGTGCGCCGGCCCGCCCCGGGCTTGCTAGTCCACTCCGATCAGGGGAGTCAGTACACGGCCGACGACTTTGGCCAACTCTTACGCAGCCACCACGCCGTAGCGAGTATGAGCCGCAAGGGCAACTGCTACGATAATGCCCACGCCGAATCGTTTTGGAGTCGGCTCAAAACGGAGCTGCTTGCTGGTGGCAGCTTCCCCGATCTGGAAACGGCCCGCCTCGAAATCAGCCACTACATCGCCTATTACAACCTCGTGCGCCGCCATTCCGCCCTGGATTACCAAGCACCGGCCACGTTTGAAACCCACTCCGTAACAATGTCCCAACTCTGTCCAGCTTAACCCGGCCACCTCAGTATTACGCCCGTTTACGGCTGACAGGATGCGGTTGCCGAACGGCGGCTTCTAAGGAGGATACGCCGAATGGTTGGCTATGCCGGACCGTGGGTGCTGCTCAAATTGCCGGTTACGGGGATGCGAGGTGCCCGCAACTAGGGCTAGATGAAAGCACAGCCACTCAGGGAGAGTAAAGTCGCTAGCGAGTGAATTTGTCGCCCTGCTAGAGGCTGAATCAGAAGCCCCGGCCGCGAATCCGTTCTTTTATGATTGCCTTGCGTATACGACGCGCTTCCCTTTATTCTCATGCCACAAGCGCCTACTCCGCTCCAGCCCGCCCCTTCATCGTCGGCAGAAAACGCCGCCGCGCTGCGCGGGGAGCGTGCCGAATCCAGCCAGCCCCTCGACCCCTACGCGCAAAGTCAGGTGCGCTTCCGCACGGTGTTCGAGAATGCTCCGCTCGGCCAAAAAATCATCACCCCCGACCTGACCATCCGCCAAGCCAATTCGGCGATGGTGAAGATGCTGGGCTGCACCGGGCCGGAAGACCTGATAGGCCGCAAAATCATCGAGTTTGCCCACCCCGACCACCGCGAAGACTGGCAGCTCCTGCAAGACCGCCTGTGGGCGCACAAAATGCCCGCCTTCACCCTCGAAACCTGCCTGATGCGCTGCGACGGCTCCTCGTTCTGGTGTCAGGTCAACTCCGTGCTTTTCCCCGACGAAGACGGGGAGCTGGGCTACACGATTCTGGAAGATATTTCCGAGCGAAAAAGCTTAGAAGTGAAGCTCAAGCGCCTCTACGACGCCCAGGAAACCATCCTGCACTTAGCCACCCACGACCTGCGGGGCCCCATCGCCCACATCGAGCTGCTCACCGATCTGCTCCGGCTCGAAGTGACCAGCCGCGCCGGGGAAGGCCCGCCGCCACCGGAAATGGTGCATTACTTAGGCCTTATCCAAAAGTCGTGCGCCCACGCCCAAGCCTTGTTGCAGGACGTGCTCTACGTCGGCGACCTCGACCAGAATGGTCTGCAAAAAAGCCAGACCGATTTAACAACCTACCTCACCGCGCAGCTCAACCTGCACCGCCTCGTGGCGCAGGAAAAAGGCATCTCCCTCACGCTGGACTTATCCCCCGACGCTCGTGAAGTCAGTCTAAACCCGGAGAAGTTCGGCCGCGTACTCGATAATCTGATCCATAATGCGTTGAAGTTTACGCCCACCGGCGGCACCGTGACGCTGGGCGCCCGCCAACACGCCGACAAAGTGCGCCTCACCGTGCAGGACACGGGCATCGGCATCCCCGGCAAGCTGCACAGCAACCTCTTCGACAAGTTCAACCCCAGTCGGCGCGCCGGTTTGCAGGGCGAAATCACCACCGGCCTCGGCCTGTTTATCGCCAAGCAAATCGTGGAGCTGCACGGCGGATTCATCTGGCTCGAAAGCCGCGAAAACGAAGGCACTACCTTTTTTATCGAGCTGGAATAATATTCCGACTGAAGTTTCGGAGCGATTTTTCCGGAGGAGCACTAAACGCTTGAGACAGGGGAGGGGCGGGGCCGAAAAGACGAAAAGCCGCCTGCTAGGCTTCCTCAAATACCCGCCGACCGAAGAGGCGTTTTTCGACCTCTTCGCGCAGCTTTTATTTTAGCGGTTGACCCAAGCTGTAATTTGTTGGCACGTTTCCGTCAGAGTACCCCCCAATAGCTAGTGTCTTGTGAGTCAAGCTTTACTTACCCAAAGTGGCGGGTTATGCTTGGCGTCTCCGTCGGAAGATAACACTCGGTAACCTCGATGTCGTGGCATCCGTTTTTTCTGTTGCCTCGGCATGCGTGGCTTTTAACAACGGCCAAGGCATCTTCGGCGGCTTACAATTTATCAATATCGGTAACAATCTCGCCACGGTCTACAATGTCGCGTTAGGCGATGCCGACGCTGATGGTGATCTCGCCCTGTTCGCGGTCAATTATGGCCCCGTCAGTACGGTGAGTCTACGCTTCAACAACGGCACAGGACCACCCCTTGCGGTTCGGCCGGTGGGCGCGCCGCTTGTCGCCCTTACGGCCTACCCCACGCCCGCCCCCGCCACCGCGCCCATTCAGCTGACGGGCGCCACCGCGCACCAGCAGCTCACGTTGCTCGACGCCGTCGGCCGCGCCGTTGCCTCGCTGCCCACCGATGCTACTGGCGCCGCCACTCTGCCCGCCGGTACGCTGGCGCCGGGCCTGTATGTAGTGCGCACGCCCGACGGGCGCGCAGCCCGGCTGGTGGTGGAGTAACCCTGATTAACTACCCCCGGTTGCGGGCTACCGGGGGGGGCGTCCGCGTTAAGGGGACACCGTTCGGTAGCTGCGTCCTGTCGGCCGTGGTCGGTCGGTGGCCCCTGACGGAGACCCGCGAATCAAGGATTTGCGTTGGACCGAGGCGTTGCCCCGGCGGCATTTATCTCGCTTTCGTGCTGCTGGGTTGTGCCCTCATCATACGCCGTGCTGTCAACCGGTCTTGCCAGGCGCTTTAATTCCGGTTGCGCAAAGCTGGTTTAGCTTTACTGCCTCAGTCACTGCCTTATAACTACTTTGATGAGAAAAAGTCTATTTACGGCTCTGCTACTCGTAGCAGCTCCAGCGCTAAACGCGCAGGCTCAACTGTTTGGTGATATTGCCAACGACCCGAATAAAAAGCAGAGCGGCTGGTACCTCAGCGCGCAGATAGGGGCAAGTTTTGGCCTGCCATTCACCAACGCGAAGAACCCGTCTTCAGGAACGAGCAGCTCCGCGTACAGGTCGTCGGTGATTATGAGGTCGGGTATCACCATCCCACTGGAAGCGGCGGTCCAGTACGGCTTCAGCGAGCGATTCCGGATCGGGGCTGGCATCAAGCGATTCTCGTTCAATCTGAAATCAGATCTCGACCTGACGACAGCGAATAATTTTGACATTAAGTCCAGCGCTACCATTCCTTTTCTGCGGGCCGATATCCTGCTACAGAGCTCGTCGAAAGGGGGCGTAGGTATCAGCCTGCAAGCAGGCAAGCCAAGCATCGGCGGTGGGCTATCCGGCGTGAGTGGCAGTAGTTATCTGGGCTGTCCATTTTTCTACCAGTTTGCCATTGCGAAGAAGACCTTCCTGCTGCTCGACCTACAGATTGCCCGGTTAGCATTTGATCACGACTCTCCGGTAGTTGTTTCCGAGAAGGTTCGTACATCTGTTCTTCTCTACGGTGGAAGTATCGGGGTGATGGCCCGTCTTTAATAACGCTTCACGTTCCTCTTCCTCTTCCTTATTCCTCTTCGTTGATGAAAAAATTACTTTTTGTGGCTCTCATTGGGCTACTGCCCTTAGCGCCTTGTTTCGCTCAGGATGCTGCCCCGACTGCTCCCGTCAATGAAGGGCCGTATGAGTACGTGATGGTGCGCACGGCGGAGGTCATCAATGCTATGTTCACCTCCGAAATTGTGGTGGCGTATGGTGATGGCAAAACGGAGGTGATCGAGCTTGAGCAGTTCACCCGGAAAAAGTGGGCGCCCAATACGGATAAGCTTCATTTGGTGCTGAGCCGGCTGATGTCACAGGGGTACGAGATGGTCACGAGCAATGGCGGGGCGGGGGAAGGATATTTTACCAGCACGTACTTCCTGCGTCGGCGGAAGCAGTAGAGAGTATTTAGCCCAAGTTGCGGGGTATTAATTGGCCCCGAAGGGTAGCCCCTTCGGGGCCAATTAATCAATAGGCTACTCCGTAGCTTGGGTTAAGAATAAATGACGTTTCAATTCTTAATTTATGCGCTGAAATAAGTGTGGGTGAAGGCGTTGACCTACCGTCCGCTACCTTCGTAGCATTCCGTCAGTAGGTATTTATGCGGCGTTGGCTCCTTGCGTTTCTGCTGCTTAGTAGCCTGCCGATGGCCCACGGTCAGGTCTGGCAGCGCGACGCGGTGTTGAGCAGCATTCAGGTGAAGCGTCTGGCGTTCGGCCCGACGGGCTTTACGTGGGTCGGGACCGACGCGGGGGTTTTTCGTTACGACGGCAACACCCTCACCCCGCTCGACGCGCTGGTGCGTAATGGGGAGCAAATGCCAGCAGGGGAAACGTACGCCTTGGTGGTGGATGAGACGGGCAAGGTGTGGTGCGGCTCGACGGTCGGCCTCTACTGCTTCGAGCCGACGACCGGAAATCTGCGGCACATCGTCTTACCCAAACGCCCTGAAGAAACCCGGAAAGTCTGGTGGCTGTGGGCCCGGCCCGGCAACGACCATTTATGGGTATCCTACGGAAAAGACGCCTTGGTGCTGCTCAACACCCGGCATACCAATCGGGTGCCCCGGCAGCCCCTGACACGGCTGGGGGGCAACGAGGTGGAGTGGATCGGGCCTGCCGCCGACGGCTGCATCTGGGCCGTGACGCAGGATCACGGGGTCTACCTGATCGATGTCGACGGCCGGGTTCGGTGGAATCATCGTCAGCCCCGGACTTCGCTGATGCCGCTGAACGTGGCGCCGTTGCAACGGCTCGTGAGCGGCCGGGCATTGTACGACGTCTTGCCCGGCGGCGGGGTGCGCGAACGCCTGCGCTGGCTACCGCCGGGCGTGGAAGACACGTTCAAGCCCGTGCTCACCGACAGCACGATGCAGTGGGTGGCCGATAGTCGCCTGATTACGCTTGCGTGGCGGGCCAACGCGCCGCCCCGCGTCACGCGGCAGCCGGCCCCGCCGGGGTTGACGGTCGATATCACGCTTCAGCAAAGCCCGGATGGCGTCCTGTGGTGCTACCGGCCGTTTGAGCGCGGCTGTTACAAGGCGCGCCCCGTGGGGGAGCTGGTTCGGCCGCTGCCGCTCGCGGGTGGGGGCGAGTTCAGTACGCGCGCCATTCACCGGCTGCCCGATGGCCGACTGCTGGCGGGTACCTATTCCGGCTCCCTGACGCAGGCGGCCGACAGCCCGGCCGCGCCGCTGCGGCACTGGCGGGTGTGGGTCAAGGGGGAGCCGTCGAGCCACACGCCGGTTCCGTATGATCTGTTGGTGACGCGGAAGGGGCAAGTGGTGGTGGCCGATGAGGTAGGGTCAGTGGGCGAGCTGAACCCCGCGACCGGCGAGCTGCGCTATTACCGGCTCCTGACTCCGCCGCCGAACCGTGGGCCAAACGCTTTCTCGCTGATAACCGACTCGGCCGGGGGCGGCTGGGCGGGCACCCACTTGGGGTTGTATCGGGTCGATTTCGACCGGCGCGAGATGGCCCGCTACCACGACACGGATTCCGCCTTTACCCTCAACCGGCTCAAGCTGGAGCAGATCATCGAGGCGCCGGCCGGGGTGTTGTGGGCCGCTACGGCCGAGGGGTTGTTCCGGCTACAGGTCGCGACGGGCCGCCTTGTGCGCTACGGCGCCGGGGAAACCGGCCCGCAGCGGCTGCCCACGAATATGATCCTCACGATTCACGCGGCCTCGCCCGACAGCCTTTGGTTGGGAACCCGTGATGCGGGTCTGCTGCTGCTCCACCCCGCCCGGGGCGTCGTCCGGCAGGTCACGACGCGGCAGGGGCTGCCGAGTATGAGCGTGGCCTCGCTGCTGCCCGCCCCCCGCACGGGGGAGCTGTGGATTGGCACCTTCGCCGGACTGGTGCGCTATTCACCCCGCAGCGGTCAGATGGCGGTGCTGACCAAAGCCGACGGCCTCCCGAGCACCGAGCTGAACCGGCAGTCGGCTTGGCGCGAACCTGTGACCGGGCTACTGTATTTCGGTAGCGTGGGCGGCATCAGTCAGCTCAATACCAGCAAGCCGTTTTCGCCCCAGCCCCGTCCTCGGCTGTTGGTCTCGGCGGTCACGCAGCACTTCAACGAGGGCGATACGGTGCGGACTACGCTGCTGGCCGGGACGGCGCCGATGGCCGGTATCCGGCTCGGGCCTTACGATGCTTTCGCGGAGCTGGATCTGGCCCTCTCAGATTACCTCAACCCGGAAGGCGCGCGCTACTCTTACCGGCTGCTGGGCAGTGGCGACGAGCGTTTTCACTCGCTCAATGGCCCGCACTTGCGGCTTCAGAACCTCCGGCCGGGCGATTACACGGTAGAAGTACGGGCCGAAACCAGTCTCGGCCTGCCCGCCCTCAACCACGTGCAGTTTCCGCTGGAAGTGGTGGCGGTGTGGTGGCAGCGGCCGGGCGTGTGGGTGCTGGCGGCGCTGGCGCTGGTGGGGCTGGTGTATAGCTGGCAGCGGCGGCGCATCGCGCAGCTCCAGCACGAGCAGCAGCTACGCTCGCGCATCGCCGCCGACCTGCACGACGAGGTGGGCGCCCTGCTGACCCGTGTCAACCTTCAGGCGGAAGTGCTCAACGAAACCGGCGCTACACCGCACCAGCTCGGCGAGCTGCTCGAAGACAGCCGCGCCGCCGTCGCCACGATGCGCGATGTGGTCTGGAGCATTGATGCCCACGCCGATACCGTCGGCGCGCTCCTCGACCGCATGCGTGACCACTTGGAACGCAGCGTCGAGCCTGCCGGCTGGCACTTCAACTTGCGGGTGGAAAATCTGGCCGATACCGATACGCTAGCGCCGCAAGTCCGGCAGCACCTGTACCTGATTTTTAAGGAGGCCATTACCAATGCCCTTCGTCACGCCCAAAACGCCACGACCCTCCAGATTTATCTGGCCCGCGAAGGCCGCCGCCTCATTCTGGATGTGCACGACGACGGGCAGCCCCACCCGGGGCCGGCGACCCGCAGCGGCTTGGGGTTGCGCAGCATGCGGCAGCGGGCCGCGGCCCTTCGCGGGTTTCTGGAGGTCGGCCCGGTAGTGGGTGGCGGTTACCGCGTTCGGTGTGAGGTGGGAGGGGAGAAGTCGGGAGTGAGAGGGGGGTGAGGGAGGCTTTTCTGGCTTCTCAACTCTGACTTCTAAGCGGTTGACCGAACGTTTTTCAGCATTTGTCATTGCGAGGAG
>JANNMJ010000047.1:0-10081 GCA_031397815.1 Hymenobacteraceae bacterium | reverse complement strand
GTCAAGAGTGCGACAGGAAAGCGTCAATAGGCGAATCAACGCCATCTCTGGGACAGAGCTGGCCACGCGTGCAGCAGCACCCCCAACCCCGGTAACTTTGCCTTTACATGACGCACTCGCCCCTCACCTCCGTAGCGCCTTCCCAATCGGCCGCTTCTCTCACCGACCTGCTCGCCGCTTATGAAACGCGGCAGCCCGAAATCACTTTCGAATGGCACGACCCGGAGACGGAGGCCGTCGGGTGGGTGGTCATCAACTCGTTGCGCAACGGCTCGGCCGGCGGCGGCACGCGGATGCGGAAGGGCCTGGACCGGCGCGAGGTAGAATCGCTGGCGAAGACAATGGAAGTGAAGTTCACCGTGGCCGGACCGCCCATTGGCGGCGCTAAGTCGGGCATCAACTTCGACCCGCAAGACCCGCGCAAAAACGGCGTTCTTCGGCGCTGGTTCAAAGCGGTTTTGCCGCTGCTGAGCCATTATTACGGCACCGGCGGCGACCTCAACGTCGATGAGATTCACGACGTTATCGCTATCACCGGCGAGTACGGCCTGCCGCATCCGCAGGCGGGCACCGTGCGCGGCCACTTCGGCACCGCCGACGCCGCAGCTACCGAGCAGCGGATTCAGCAGCTCCGCACGGGCGTCGTGCTGCCCGTCACGAGCGCCAGCCTGACGCCGGACCCCGCCCGCCATTTCACCGTCGCTGACCTGATTACGGGGTACGGCGTCGCTGAATCGGTGCGGCATTATTACGAGTTGTGGGATGGCACCGTGGCCGGTAAGCGCGCCCTGATTCAGGGCTGGGGCAATGTGGGCGCCGCCGCCGGGTATTATCTGGCGCAGGCGGGGGCGCACATCGTCGGGATTATCGACCGCGCCGGGGGCGTCGTTAAGACCGAAGGCTTCTCGTTTGATGAAGTGCGCGATTTGCTCGTGAACCGGCTCGGGAACCAGCTCAATCCGGAGACCGAAGGGTTCGTGCCCGCTGCTGACTTGCACGCGGCGGTGTGGGAAGTGGGCGCCGAAATCTTCGTTCCGGCCGCTGCCTCGCGCCTCGTGACGCAGGAACAGGTGGAAAAAATGCTGAGTGGCGGTCTGGAAGTCATCGCGTGCGGCGCCAACGTGCCGTTCGCCGACCAGGAAATCTTCTTCGGTCCCATCGCCGATTTTGCCGACCAGCGCGCCACCGTCATCCCCGATTTCATCGCCAACTGCGGGATGGCGCGCGTATTCGCGTACCTGATGCAGCCCGGCATCGAGCTAACCGACGAAGCCATCTTCCACGACGCCAGCCAAATCATCCGCGCCGCCCTCGACCGTACCCGCGCCCTCTCTCCGGCGAAGACCGAAGTTGCCCGTCGGTCCTTTGAAATCGCCCTGCGCCAGCTCGTCTAAAGCTTAGATAGAGTCGGCGTCACCTCATCGCCCTTCCTTTCGTACTCTCCTCTCGCCCCCGCTGCGCCAGCGTGGGCCATAATCTCTATTGAATGACTCTCGACGACGGCCTTCAAACTTCCTTTTTCGGCAACACCGTTCTCCAGTACCTCATCTGCGGGGGGATTCTGTTGGCGGGACTGCTTTTCAAGCGGCTGTTTTCGCGGGCGCTCAACAAGCTCGCGTTTCGGCTGATTCAGACGCGGTTCAAGGAAGTTTCGGAAGCTGAGTTTCACGCGCTGCTCATCAAGCCCGTCGACCGGCTGGTGCTGCTGATTACGTTTTACTTCGCGTTCAACGTCCTTAGCTATCCGCTCGACCCCGACGACCTCACCGGCGAGGAGCCGTGGCCGAAGCTGCTCGCTTTCCACGCGTGGCAGTTTTTCGTGATCTGGACGGCGGCGAGTGTCGTGCTGCGGCTCGTCGATTTCGCCGCGCTCATCTTCCTGAAGCGCTCTGATGCGCAGGTCACGAAGATGGATAATCAGCTCATCATCTTCGCGAAAGACTCTATTCGCGTGCTCGTCTGGTTCGGCGCGGCGATGATTATCCTGAGTACGGTTTTCAATTACGACGTCCGCGCGTTCATCGCCGGGCTGGGCATCGGCGGACTGGCGCTGGCGTTCGCAGCGAAGGAAACGGTCGAAAACCTGCTCGCCTCCTTCACCATCTTCCTCGACCGCCCATTCACGATGGGCGAGCTGGTAACGGTGGGCGATGTCACGGGAACGGTCGAAAAAATCGGCTTCCGCTCCACCCGCATTCGCACCGCCGAGAAAAGCTTCGTCACGCTGCCGAACAAGATGATGATTGACCGGCCGCTCAACAACCTCTCGCGCCGCCCGTCGCGCCGCGTCCGGTTCGACTTGAGCCTCACCTACGAAACGTCACCGGAGCAGGTCGAGGTGGTCGTGAAGCAAATTGAAGCCACGATTCAGGCGCAAGAGAAAGTCGTCAAAACCGACACGCTCGTGCGCTTCAACGCCCTCACGGCGTCGGCGAAAGTGCTTTACATCGAATACTACATCGCCACCGAGGCATACACCGAGTACCTCGACGTCGTGCAGGCCGTCAATTACTCCATCACGCGCATCGTCGCGCGCAGCGGCGCATCCTTCGCCAATACCCTCGGCGCCGAGCTTCGTCCCGGCAACGCAAACGCCCCCAATACCACCGATTCGCCGCCGGCGTCCACCACACAGCCCGCCGCTACGGTCGTAGCGGGTTAAGCTGTTTGCACCGTCACAGTATTCGCCGGGCGGCTGAACCGCGCCAGCAATCGCCACAGCAAGCTGACCGACGGGGTGCTTTCCGGCGCCGCTTCTTTCTGTTTCTTGACTGATACCGGCGCTTTGGCCGTTGGTCCGCCGCCCGCTGCCGCCAACTCGGCGGCCACGCGCTGCGGGTCGTCGGTGGTGAGGAGCGTGTTCAGGATGACGGATGTGGTGAGCGCCGGACGTAAGGCGCGCCGTCCGCCCATCGACCCGTCGAGGCGCCGCTGGGCTTCGGCGTGTGCTCGGTCCATCGCGGCGCCAGTAATGCGCTGTTGATTCTGGGTGAGCGCCGTGAGCTGCTTACCGAGGGTCGTCAACTCTTTGGGGGTGACGTTCGGCGCCGCCATCCGCTGCCGCACTTCCACAATCATCTGCGAGTTCGCCGCCAGCGCATCGCCCACGAACGAGCGCAGCGGCACCGGACTGCTCCCCGACTGCGGCACTTCTCGTCCCAGCGCCTCGCCGACCTGCGCCATCAGGGCTTCTTCGGCGTCGGTCACTTCATCGTCGGCTTCGGCGAGGGCGCGCAAATCGCGCAGCAACCCGGTTGCCAGCACACTCGGGCGTAGTGTTCGTAAGTCGGCGGCGAGGTCGTAGCCTTCGCTGCCGCGGGCCAGTGCCAGCACTTTGGCCGTGGCGGGGCGCGTCAGCTCCGAGTCTTCACAGAACGCCTGTAGAAACAGCAGCTCTTCGTGGGCAAGCTGCCCATCAGCGGCCGCCAACGCGGCTACCACCCGCAGGTAGGCCGTTTTTTCAGCTTCCGGAAATGGCGCTAACGAGGGTAAGGGTAGTTCCATAATCTGACTGTACAACGACGAAATGTGCAGAGAATTAACGGCAGAGTGGAACAAATATACCTTTCCGGCACCCGCAGGGGCAAAACCCCGGCCCCGGCAGTCGCCGTACTTTCGGGTGACGCCGCGGCGGCGGTTGCCACACCCGAGCTTTGCGTCCTTCTTTCAGCCGATGCCTTCCGAATCCGAACCCGGTCCGAATCAATTTATGCGCTACGCGGGCATCGCCGCGCAGATGCTGCTGCTCATTGGCGCGTTCACGTGGGCGGGCGTCTGGCTCGACGGTCGGTCACCCGCCGGGCGCACGCCGTGGTTCACGATTGGGCTGTCGCTGCTAGGGCTGGGGCTGGCGCTTTACCAAGTCATCCGCAGCCTGACGCGGTAACCGCTGCTACGCCGGGCGCTTATATCGGCTAAATGATTTCGCGTCTGTTTCGCTCCTGATTTTTCTCTGGACTCACGCCTAAGCGGCGCTACCCGGTGCCTTTTCCGAAGGTGCTCTTCCGAATCTTATGCCCCCATTTTACCGCCAACTTCTTGCGCTCACGCTGGCGCTTATTGCCATTGCCGCGGCTTGTGCCCGGTGGGCGCCGCAGTACGTTCACCCGTGGTTCGGGTGGCTGCTGGGGTATATTCTGACGATTACGGTCGTCGCGTACACGCTTATCGTCCGCTTCGTCCGGCGCGACCCCGACTCGGCCGTCACGGCGTATCTCGGCTCCGTCACGCTGCGGCTGCTGACGAGCGGGGTTTTTCTCGGAGTAGTACTTTTCCGCGATCCGCCCCAAGTCTGGCTCTTGGTCCTGACCTTCTTCCTGCTGTACTTTATGTACACGGGTCTGGAAATTCGGGCTGTGGTTCGTACCTTGCGGCCGTTTTCCCACGGCGGCTCATCGGGGGCTATTTCATCCACTGATGAAAGCCCGGCGAATCACCAAAGCGGTTCTGAATGAAGCGGTTACTGATTTTCGTATTTTCGGTTCTCTCCCTCACCTCGTTCGCTGCACCCATCGAGGGAGAGCACGCGGCCGAAACGGCGTTCAATCCCGGCGAAGTTATTATGCATCACGTGGGAGATTCCCACGAGTGGCATTTTGCCACGATTGGCGATGAGCACACGGGGAATCACATCACCCTGCCGCTGCCGGTCATCGCCTACCGGGCTGGCAAAGGGCTGAGCGTTTTCTCCTCTTCGCGGCTCGCTCACGAGCAAACCTATGACGGGTTGAAGCTGGAGCACGAGCACCTCATCGACGAGTCGGGGGCGCCGGTCACGGACCTCTCGATCACCAAAAACGTCGCTTCCCTGCTGCTGAGCGTTGTTCTGCTGATGGCGGTCTTCTTCTCGGTGGCTGCCGCTTATAAGAAGAACCACGGCAAAGCCCCGAGCGGCGCCCAGTCGTTCTTCGAGCCGCTCATCGTCTTCATCCGCGACGAAGTGGCGAAGAAGGCCATCGGGCCGAAGTACGAGCGCTACGTGCCGTACCTGCTCACGATCTTCTTCTTCATCTGGTTCAACAACCTGCTCGGCCTGATGCCCGGCGGCGCGAACCTGACGGGTAACATTGCGGTCACGCTCACGCTCGCCGTCCTGACGCTCGTCATCACGCTCGCTTCGTCGAACAAGTATTACTGGAGCCACATTTTCTGGACGCCCGGCGTACCGCTGTGGCTCCGCCCGATTATGCTGCCCGTCGAGCTGATTGGCGTCATCACGAAGCCGTTCTCGCTGATGATTCGTCTGTTCGCGAACATCACGGCCGGTCACATCATCATCCTGAGCCTGATCTCGCTGATCTTCATCTTCAAGAGCGTCGCAGTGTCGCCGGTAACGGTGGCCTTCGGCATCTTCATGGACTTTATGGAGCTGTTCGTGGCGCTCCTGCAAGCCTACATCTTCACGCTGCTCACCGCGATGTACATCGGCGGCGCCGTGGAAGAGCACCACGACGATGACTTCGGCATCGGCGGCGAAGACTCGCACTCTCCCTCGCACACCCCGGCTACGGCACACGCTGCGGCTCACTAAGATTTTTCCGCGCCCCGCCCGTCCGGCCTTTGGGTCCGCGACGAGCGGGGCGTTTTGTCCGTTTTTCGTTTCATTTTTTCATTTCGTTTTATGACGTTGCTCACGCTGTTGTTGCAGGTTGCGAACTCGGTAGGTCTCGCTGTTATGGGTGCTGGTATCGGTGCTGGTCTGGTTGCGCTTGGCGCCGGACTCGGTATCGGCCGCATCGGTGGTAGCGCGATGGAAGGGATCGCCCGCCAGCCGGAAGCTTCGGGTAAGATCCAAACGGCGATGCTGATCGCTGCTGCTCTTATCGAAGGTCTTGCGCTGTTCGCGGTGGTAGTCTGCCTGCTGGTAGCTACCAAGCTGTAGGCTGAATAAATGGTCGGGCGGGCGGTGGTTATGCTACTTCGGTAGCGTGCCCCGCTCACCCGGCCATCTTCTGCTTCTGTCTGCTTCAAACAACTCAACGTCTATTCTCCCGCTTCCGCCCCGAATCAACCGCCTGTTATGGAATTAGTAACCCCCGGCTTCGGCCTCATCTTCTGGCAGCTCCTGATTTTCCTGCTGGTGCTGTTCCTGCTCTCGAAGTTCGCTTGGAAGCCAATTATGGCTGCCCTGACCGAACGCGAAGCCGGTATCGAAAACGCCCTGCGGGAAGCTGATCGCGCTCGCCTCGAAATGCAAAAGCTGCAAGGCCAGAACGAATCGCTGATTCAGGAAGCCCGCGCCGAGCGCGACCGTGTGCTCCGTGAAGCGCAAGCCGCCGGCAACCAGCTCATCGAGACCGCCAAGCAGCGCGCCACCGAAGAAGGCTCGCGCCAGCTGATGGCCGCGCGTCAGGAAATCGAAACCCAGCGTCGGGCGGCTATCGCCGAAATCAAGAACACGGCCGCAGCCCTTTCGGTGGAAATCGCTGAGAAGCTGCTCCGCCGTGAGCTGAAAGATGAGTCGGCGCAACAGGCGCTCGTGACCGAGTACCTGAAAGACGTCAAGCTGAACTAACTGTCGGGGTTGAGTGGAAAGGTGGTCTGCGGAAATCGTAGCGCTTCCGACTCGCTCTCACCCCAGACAAACTGAAAAACAATGACCGAATCAAGAGTCGCCGCGCGTTACGCCAAATCGCTGCTCGATCTGGCCAAAGAGATGGGCACGCTCCCGGCCGTCGCCGATGACATGCGGCTCGTGGCCAGCACGCTGGCTGAAAACCGCGAGCTGCGCGTGATGCTGACGTCGCCGGTGCTGAAGTCTGATAAGAAGCTCGCCATCATCACGGCGCTCTTCAAGGGCAAGATGAGCGATATGAGCTTGAAGTTCTTCATTCTGCTGGCCCAAAAAGGCCGCGACGAAGAGCTTGGCGCCGTCGCGGATGCGTTTCTGGCGCAGTACCGCACGGTGCAAGGCATTCAGCAAGCGCACCTCACCACCGCCACTACCCTCACGCCGGAGCAGCGCGCTGAATTCAAGCGCCTCGCCGAAGAGCAGACGGGCGATAAGATCGAGCTTCTCGAAACTGTTGACGCCGATCTGATCGGCGGCTTCGTCCTGCGCCTCGGCGACCGTCAAATCGATAATTCCGTCGCTTCCCGGCTCCAGCGTCTGCGCACCTCGTTCGCCGACCAGAGCTACGTAAGCAAAATGTAGAAACCAGAGGATGGTTGTTCGTTGAAGGTCACTGGGGAAATCCAGCTTTTCAACTGCCCACGGCCATCAGCTACCAACCACTCAACCACTAAAAAACAATGGCTGAAGTACGTCCGGACGAAGTGTCCGCCATTCTGCGGGAGCAGCTTTCCAACTCCCGCACCGAGGCCGAGCTTGAAGAAGTCGGTACCGTGTTGCAGGTCGGCGACGGCGTGGCCCGTATCTACGGCCTCACGCGCGCGCAGTCCGGTGAGCTGCTCGAATTCGCCAACGGCCTTCAAGCGCTGGTGCTCAACCTGGAAGAAGACAACGTCGGGGCAGTATTGCTCGGCGACTATTCCGAAATCCGCGAAGGATCGGTGGTGAAGCGGACGAACCGCATCGCGTCGATCAAAGTCGGCGACGGCTTGGTCGGGCGTGTGGTCGATACCCTTGGCCAACCCATCGACGGCAAAGGCCCGATCAGCGGCGACCTGTACGAGATGCCGCTGGAGCGTAAAGCCCCCGGCGTAATCTTCCGCCAGCCGGTAAACGAGCCGATGCAAACCGGTATCAAAGCCATCGACGCGATGATTCCGATTGGCCGCGGCCAGCGCGAGCTGATCATCGGCGACCGCCAGACGGGTAAGTCGGCGGTGGCGATTGACGCCATCATCAACCAGAAAGAGTTCTATGAGCGCGGCGAGCCCGTGTTCTGCATCTATGTCGCCATCGGCCAGAAGGCTTCGACGGTGGCGCAGGTGGTGAACTCGCTGGAGCGCGGCGGTGCCATGGCGTACACGGTGGTGGTTTCGGCGGCTGCTTCGGCCCCGGCGCCGCTCCAGTTCTACGCACCGTTCACGGGTGCCGCTATCGGCGAGTTCTTCCGCGATACCGGTCGTCCGGCGTTGGTGGTGTACGATGACCTCTCGAAGCAGGCTGTGGCGTACCGCGAGGTATCGCTGCTGCTCCGCCGCCCACCGGGCCGCGAGGCGTATCCCGGCGACGTGTTCTACCTGCACAGCCGCCTCTTGGAGCGCGCGGCGAAGATCAACGCCTCGGATGCCATCGCGCAGTCGATGAACGATTTGCCCGATTCTATCCGGCACCTCGTGAAAGGCGGCGGCTCGCTGACGGCTCTGCCGATCATCGAAACGCAGGCCGGTGACGTATCGGCGTACATCCCGACGAACGTGATCTCGATCACCGACGGGCAGATCTTCCTCGAAACCAACCTCTTCAACTCGGGTATCCGGCCAGCTATCAACGTCGGTATCTCGGTGAGCCGCGTGGGTGGTAACGCGCAGATCAAGTCGATGAAGAAAGTGGCCGGTACGCTGAAGCTCGATCAGGCCCAGTTCCGTGAGCTGGAAGCGTTCGCCAAGTTCGGCTCCGACCTTGATGCTTCGACGAAGCTGACGATTGAGCGTGGCCGTCGGAACCTCGAAATCCTGAAGCAGGCGCAATTCTCGCCGGTAAAAGTGGAAGATCAGGTGGCGATCATCTACGCCGCGACCAACGGCCTCTTGGATGCGGTGCCCGTCAACAAGGTGCGCCAGTTCGAGCAGGATTTCGTTCGGACGATGAACGCGCAGCACAAGGACGCCCTGAACGCCCTGAAAGCCGGTAAACTCGACGACCTCGCCACCGAAGCCATCAAGAAGGTGGTGAAGGAGCTGGCCGCGAGCTATAAGTAGTACGTTTCTGGTTAGCCGATTGCCGACGGTTGGGCTTGCGCATTGGGCGCGATTCCGGCCGTCGGCAACCGAAAACGAGAAACCGGAAACCCGAAACTTCCCGATATGGCAAGCTTAAAAGAAGTCCGCAGCCGCATTCAGTCGGTCCAGAGCACGCAGCAGATTACGAAGGCGATGAAAATGGTCGCCGCCGCAAAACTGCGTCGGGCACAGGACGGCATTATGCGGATGCGGCCCTACGCGCAGCGCCTCAATGGGCTGCTCGGCAACCTCTCGCGCCTGACGGCCGACGCCGATTTCGAGAACGATTACGCCGTCCAGCGCGACGTGCGGCGCGTGCTCATCGTGGCCGTGACGTCGGACCGGGGCCTGTGCGGGGCGTTCAATACCAACGTTGTCAAGGGCGTTTATGCCCTGATTCGTGAGCAATACGCGGCGCAGTACGCAGCGGGCAACGTGAGCTTTCTGGCCATCGGCAAGAAGGGCCACGAGGCGCTGACGAAGCGCGGCGAAAAGCTCGTCGGCGACTTCACAACCGTGTTCTCAAACCTCTCGTTCGATACGGTGCGTGTGGCCGCCGAGCTAGCGATGGAAGCGTTCCGGAAAGGTGAGTTCGACCGCGTTGAGATCGTGTACAACGAGTTCAAGAACGTCGCGACCCAAATCGTGCGGACGCAGCAGCTCCTGCCGATTCAGCCGCCCGCCGAAACCGCCGCCACCACCACCACCGAGCCGTGGTACATCTTCGAGCCGTCGCAGGAAGAGATTCTGACGGAATTGATTCCGAAGTCGATTAAGATTCAGGTCTACAAAGCCGTTCTCGAATCGAATGCCTCGGAACAGGGCGCCCGGATGACGGCGATGGACAAAGCCACCGACAACGCCGGTGAGCTTCTGAAAGCCCTTCGCCTGACGTACAACCGCACGCGCCAAGCCGCTATCACGACCGAGATTCTCGAAATCGTCGGTGGCGCCGAAGCCCTCGCGGCCGGTTAGACGCACGCGTCTCTCCAAAGAAAAACAAACCGCCCCGTTGGCTCTGAGCCGACGGGGCGGTTTTGCGTTTGCGCCCGTCGTACATCAGAAACGGACTCCCCAACCCCGAAGGGGGAGGGGTGCCCCGAAGGGGCGGGGTAGGGATGGCGGTTGGGCCACGGCGGGATAGAGCGCCCAGCCACATTGCGGGCGGGCACAAGGCCACGCCCCTACGCCCCGGTATGAATAGAACGAATTTCGAAACCGCTGGTAGGGG
>JANNMJ010000045.1:0-49687 GCA_031397815.1 Hymenobacteraceae bacterium | reverse complement strand
GGGGTTGATTTCGCAGAAATCTACCCCGGGCTAATGCGCGTTGCGAGGCCGTGCGAGGAACGCACCCCGTTATGTACCCGGGGTAGCCTACGGCAACCCCGGGCTTCTGGGATGAAACCCCATCGGGGTATTACAAATGTTTTATTGGAACGCAGCTTGGAACGCACTTGACGCGGGCTCTGCCCCGTGTCGCCTATTTGCGGGGCTCCAGCCCTGCCACGCCAATCGGCGCACTCCTACGTATCCGGCACCGTCCCGGTGCCGGTGGTTGGGGGCTGCCCGTTCCCCCACCCGCACCCAATCCGATACTCCGAAGGGGTTTCATCCCAGAAGCACGGGGTTGATTTCTTTGAAATCTAACCCGGCCTAACGCCGGTAACGCGGTTCTTAAGGGTTTGAGCACGGGCGTACCTGCTTGCGCGTAGGACGTACAGGGTCACGTTCAACCCGTACACGGCCGCGCACATTTCGTACACGACTGCGCACATGTCGTACACGATCACGATGAACTCGTACACAGCCGCGCACATGTCGTAAACGGCCGCGTTCAACTCGTACACGATCACGTTGAACTCGTACACGGTCGCGCACATGTCGTACACGATCGCGCACATGTCGTACACGGCCGCGCACATGTCGTACACGGCCGCGTCGCATTCGTACCCGGCGGCTGAAGTTTTCTTTATAGATGCTTTATTTGTCCTCGCTTCCCTAGCGACTGACTAGCTGCTGTCCTTTTCCCTTTTCTTTCTGTGTTATGCTGACTCAACGGCAGGAAAACCGGTACCTCGCGTACGACAATCTGTATCAGGCGCTCAAGCGCGACCCCAGTATTTACCAGCAAGATGTGGCTTTCCGCGACATCGTAGAGCGCATCGAGCGCGCCGTAAAGGGTATCGTTGCGAACCGGGGCATTATTGGTGAACACCCCACGAAGGGCGTCACGAAGGACAAAACGGCGGCGAAGACCAAGCTTATTACAGTAGCGGCGGAGCTGGCTGGCGACCTATTCGCCTACGCCACGAAGAACAAAAACGCCGTTTTGCAGGCCGAGAGCCAACTCAGCAAGTCGTATTTGAGGGATATATCCGGCGTGCGCCTCATCAGCCTCACCACCATGCTTCGGGAGCGGCTAACCGAACACGCCGCCGCCCTCGAAGCCTACGCCGTAAGCGCTTCCCGCTTGCAGGAATTCGATGACGCTTTCGATGCGTATGACCAGCAGCGGAATGGCCCGCGCTTGCAGGTTGGCAAGATTGCCGCCGTCCGGATTACCGTCAATCGGCACTTCGATACCCTCGCCGACCTCGTTAAAGATGAGCTGATGCCGAGCCTGCGGAAGTATGAACGGCAGGCGCCCGAATTCTTCGTGCGGGTGATTAGCGCTCGGGAAGTGATTGACCTAACCGCCACGCGGAAGAGGAAAGATGTAAAAGGGGATGTGGGGGATGTGAAAGATGTGGAGACACCACTTGCTTCCATTCAAAACCCTTCTACCGATACCTCGGCCGATTCCTAAACCGAATCCCCCAAATCGCCAAAAACCCCTGCCCGACGTTGCTTTGCACCCGTGAAGCAAACCGCTACAGATGCCCGTGGGTGGGGTGAACGACTCGTGGTGGCGGCGCTGACGCTTCTCGTTCTCCTCCTCCCGACCGCCAATTCCACCCTCGACGCGTGGTATTATGCGGCTTGCGTGCGCTGGCAGCACGATTTGCTGCTGCCGCATCACCTGCTCTACAACCCGCTGGGCGTGCTGTGGACACAGATTTTACCCGCCGATTGGGACGTGTTGGCGGGGTTGAAAGGGCTGAACGCGCTGCTCTTTGGGGGGATTCTGCTCGCGCTGCGGCCTGTGCTGCGGGCGAGCGGTGGGCACGAGGCGCCCGTTGCACCGCTGCTACTGGTGGTCGGCGCGAGCTTCGGACTCTTGCGGTTCGCTACGGAGAATGAGGCGTATCTGGCGCCGCTGTTCGTGTCGTTGCTCGGTAGCGTGGCGTGGTGCCGGTGGGCGCAGACGCAGCGGTTGGGGTGGGTGGCGCTGGCGGGGGCGCTCACGGCGGGCGCGTGTTTGCTGCACCAGATTCACGTTTGGTGGTGGCTGGCGCTGGGGCTGACGACTTGGCTAGCGGGCCGGCCGTTGCGGTGGGGGGCGGCGTTCGCGTATGTTGGCCCGGCGCTGATTGTGCCGTTGACGTACCTCATCGCCGCGCACCACGAAGGCTATCCGCTGACACCAAACGGCCTCACGACCTTCATTTTCCACGATTACGTGGTGAATGGCGCCACGCCCTCGGCCGGACTGAAAAGCTTTCTGCTGACGCCGATTAACTTGATTCGGACGTTCGGGCAGGTCCACGGGTCGGGGTTGGCGCTGGCGCGGGCGTTTCCGGTGCCGGTGGGCGCGGCAGTGCTGCTGACGCTGGCGCTGCTGTGGCGCGCGCGTCGAATGTGGGCGGGGCGCCGTCGGGTGGGGGGCGAATTAGCTGTTTCCGAGCGGCTTGTGGCGCGGGGGCACGCGCTGGTGTTGGTGCTGCACGTCGCATTCGCAGCCATTAATGACGGCAATGCTGAGTTCATGGTGATGGTGCCGCCGCTGTTGGCGGTGCTGGCTGCCGCGTGGGGGCAGTGGCGCAAGCCCGCGCTGTGGGCCGCCGGAGCCGCGCTTTTGGTCTGGAACCTGACGTTCGGCCTCCTTCCACAGCACTTTCTGACGCTGAATCTCTCCGAAACCCTCCTCACCCGGATTCAGGCCGCACCGCGCGCCGCGTTCCTGCTCACCGACCAGCATCTCCCCGAAAACCAACTCACCTACCGCACAGGGCAGTTTCTGTGGCCGAATCTCTACCCCGCGCCCACCCTCTGGACCCAGCGGCACCACGCCGACGCGCCGCGCTTCCACGCCTGGCTAGATTCCCTGATTCGCGCCACCGGCCAACCCGCCTACACCGACGCCCTCGGCGCCGCCCCCCTCACCGACCGCGCCAGTCTCACCGCCGAAAACCACGACGACGCCCTGCTGCAACCCTTCACCCAAACCCGCACCGATACCCTCGCCTACGACATCCGGCCGCGCTATCTCACCGCGCTGCGGGCACGTTCCGCCCCGCCCAACCGCTGAAAACCAGCGCCACCGCCACCCCGAACACCGGGAACACGAGGTAGCTCATCCGCCCCAAATCGCCGGAGAGGAGCAGGTGCGGCACCAACACCACCGGCAGCCACCGCGCCGCCCCGTCGAGGTGCGCCCACCAGCCCGTCGGGCCGCGCCACGGCCCGGCCAGTAACAGCAGCCACCCGAACCCGAAGACGCTGAACATCTCCGCCGCCCCGTGCGCCGAAAACAGTCGCCGCAGCGAATACGTGAGGTTTTCGACGTGATGCAGCGCGTTTTGCACGCTCCCGGCCGCAACAGCGGGTTCCCCCACAGCACGCGCATCGACCCACAGATGCGCCCCCGCCACCGCCCCGAACCCGCCCGCCAACAGCGCTAACAGCACCGGCCACGGTAGCGTCCGTCGGCCAAACCACAGCACCCACGGCACCACGAACACGAACGATTCTTTCGCTAACGGCCCCAGCAGCAGGCACGCCACCAGCGCCGCCCAGCTCCGCGTCCGGACGCCGTAAAGCGCCAGCGCAAACACCAAGCAATACAGCGAATCCGTCAGCGGCAGCGCCGCCGAATACGTCGCCCAGCGGCTGCTGAGCGCCACGGCCACCCCCAAACCGGCTGCCAGCGGCGTGGCGCCATACGCCTCGGCGGTGCGCCAGAGCAGCGCGCCCGCACCCGCAAGTAGCAGGGTATTCACCAGAAAAAACGCCAGCCGAAGGGGGGCATCGTCGCGTGGGTCGGGTGGGAGAGGAGCTGGACTCAACGCCCGCAACGGTGCCGCCACGGTCGCCGCCAACGCGGGCACCACCACTCGGTACCGGCGCGTCACCGACTGCCCGGCCGTCTGACCCCGCGCTAAGTGCAGGTAAGTAAGAGAATCGCGCGAGTGCGAAAAATCATAGTGCCGATACGTCGGGAACGCCGGCCCGCCCAGCACCGTCAACGCCACCCCGAAAGCCAGCAGCCAGCGCCGCCACGGCCAGGCCGGAAGCAACGCTGGCTGCGCAGCGGTCGAAAAAGAATTCGACGGGGAGTTCAAAGCGATGATTTCAATTGCCTATTCAGAAGGAATTGCAGAAAACTTTGTCATTGCGAGGAGGCTTTGCGGTTGCGAGCGAAGCGCGGCAAAGCAATCCTCGTAGGATAGGCACGTTTGCTGAGCCGCCGAGCCGAGCTAACGAGGATTGCTTCGTCGTCGCAGAGCCTCCTCCTCGCAATGACAAAGCACTGGTTGATTTCAAAAAGACCTAAGCAAACTTCCGGTCAATCACGCGCAGCAGCCGCTGGACGTGCTCTTCCTTGCCCGCCCACTTCTGACTAGCCGCTAGCGGGCCATTCACGAACGCCCGCGCCGCATCGGCCGTCGGCTGGGCGTCGAGCTGTTGAATCGCCGCATCATAGGCCGTTCGATCATTGTCGAACAGCTCGTTGATGAACGAAATCTTCTGATTGAGCGAAATGCCGCTGACGATGTTCGCCACTTTCGCCTTCGTTTCGAGCACCTCGGCCAAGCCCGGCGCGTGCGGTGTTTTGTTCCGAAGCTGGTCGTTGAGATTGACCTTCTCGTTGTCCTGCCGCAGCTTCTCGTGCAACGGCGTCGGCTGATTGTCAGGCGCCGTATTCGGCCGGTGAGCTGCGGGAGCGGGAGCCGTTGGCGCGGGCGCCGGGGCTGGAGCCGGAGCCGGAGCAACCGGCGCCGGAGCAGCCGCAACCGGCGCGGGCGCAGGAATCGGTGCTGGAGCAGGAGCAGCAACCGGCGGCGCTGCCACAACTGGAGCAGGTGCCGGAGCCGCCGGAGCCGCAACTGGCGCCGCAGCTACCGGCCGCGCCGCCGCCTCGGCGGGTTGCCGCAGCTCGGCGAGCGTGACCGGCTCGATGGCGTTGAGCTGGCTCAACAGCTCATCCGGCGAGGCCACATCGCGGAAATGCGCCGTGGTGTAGAGCTTCAAGCGGCTCAGAATCCCCGTCCGATCCAAACCGCCATTCGGCAGGCTGCCGACGAACGCTTCGAGGAGCGGCTTGTTGACTTCCACGTACTTAAGGTCGGCGCGGAGCGTGTCGAGGGTGAGGGCGGCGGCGTCTTCGTCGGTGACGAAACGGCTGCCGTAAGTGGCGGCGGGGTCGAGGGCGAGACCGATGGCATCAGTCACGGCTTCCGTCACGAGGGCTTCCAGCTCGGCCCGCTGCACGCGGATATGGCGCGAGAGCGTCGCCATCAGCGCCTGCAACGCTTCCTGAACGGCGGGTTTTTCGTAATCGAAATACGGCGAGCGCAGGCGGGCCGCTTCCAGCTTCCAGCGGTAAAGCAGGCTGTGGAGCACCAGCAGATTGATCTGCCGAACGGGCGTAAGCGTGAGCAGGGCAGGGCCTTCTACGGCCTCAGCCCCGGCAAGGGCGGTTTGGGTTGCGCGCCGGGCAAACCGGGCGGCGTAGGCTGCCAGACGGGCCGGCGTAACTTTGTCTTCCATCAAAAAAGCAACGTCTCGAAATCAGGGGCAAGCTACGACACGCAGCGCCGAAACCCGCTTTTCCCGCCCGTTATGCCCCATCTGGACATCCTCAATCAGCGGCCCCCGGCGCGGGTGTACGTGGCGCCCGGCCAGACGTTGCTTCTCGCCATCCAAGCTGCCGGTTTGGATTGGATGCACGCCTGCGGCGGACGCGGACGCTGCACCACCTGCCGCCTCGACGTGCTCAGCGGCGCCGAAAACCTTCCGCCGCTCACCGCCGCCGAGGAGCGTTTCCGAACTTTGGGGCGCTTGCCGCCCGGCAGTCGGCTGGCGTGCCAGACGGTGCTGCCGCCCGACACGCCGCCTACCGCCGAACTTCGCGGCACGGTGCCGCCCGAGGGCCGGCTGCCGCATCTTCAGTACTCGTAGCTTTTTCCACTGCCTTGTCGCTCTTCCTCGAACCCCGCCTCACGCTCCGTCCGACCCCCGCCGACGCGCATATGCCCGCGCCGCCCGCCCGTCGGGGGTGGTTGGAGGTGATTTGCGGGTCGATGTTTTCGGGGAAGACCGAGGAGCTGATTCGGCGCCTGACCCGCGCCCGAATCGCGCGCCAGCACGTCGAAATCTTCAAGCCCGCCCTCGATACCCGGTACCACGAGTACGACGTGGTGTCGCACAATCAAACGTCCATCCGCTCCACCCCGATTCAGTTCGCTTCCGACCTGCTCCTTCTCGGCGCCGGGTGCGATGTGGTGGGGATTGACGAGGTGCAGTTTTTCGACTCTGCGCTGCCCGAAGTCTGCAATCAGCTCGCCGACCGCGGCATCCGCGTCATCTGCGCCGGGCTGGATATGGACTTTGCCGGCCGCCCCTTCGGCCCAATGCCCGCCCTCCTAGCCGTCGCCGAGTACGTGACGAAAGTTCACGCCGTCTGCGTCCGCTGCGGCGACCCCGCCGCGTACTCCTTCCGCCTCGCCGCTTCCGAAGCCCGCGTCCTCCTCGGCGAGACCGATAGCTACGAGGCCCGCTGCCGCGCGTGTTTTCTCGAAGGTCAGCAGCAGAAAGAGCATCCGCTGTAAACGCTTTTGCCGCTGACTGTCGTTTAGCAGTCAGGTAGCAGTCAGGCTTTCGGGCCGCGCTTCTGGCCCGTATCTTCTCGCTTCTTTTCGATTGATTTTCGACTGATTTCTTTCGACTCCTGTTCTCTTCTGATTCCGTCGGCCCCGCTTTCCTTCGTCTATGCTCCGTCCTCGCCTCGCCTCATTGTTACGTTACTGGTCGTTCGCGCTCCTGCTGGTTGGGGGAGGGCTGAAATCGACGCCGATTGCCGCGCAGGTACCTATTGGGCAGTGGCAGCTTCACGTTCCCGGCGCCAGCGCCAACCGCGTGCTGGAGGTCGATAACACGATTTACGCCGCCGGTGAGTTCGGTTTCTTCCGATATGATCTCACCGATAACACCGTCCGCACGCTCTCGAAGCAGGATGGCTTCTCCGATGTCAGCGTCGCGGCCCTCGCTTTCGATTCGGCCACGAGTCAAATCGTCATAGGCTATTCCGACACGAACATCGACCTGTTCAACCCGCGCTCCGGCCAGATCACGAACCTGACCGATATCAAGCGCAAAGACATCATCGGCGACAAGTTCATTTCCTCGATTACTGCCGTCGGGGGGCGCGCCTATCTGGCGTGCTCATTCGGTGTAGTGGAGGTTGATTTGCGGCGCCTCGAAGTAGCCAACACGTTCGCGGGCCTCGGCCCAGCTGGGCAAACAGTCCGCATCCTCAGCACCGCCGTCCTCCGCGACAGCCTCTACGCCACCACCACCGACGGCATCATCGGCGGCGATATGCGCGACAATCTCCTCGATTTCAGCCGTTGGCAGCGCTTCCCGAATACCGCCAACTGCCCGTCCATTGCGGCTTTCGCGGGCCATATCTACGCCGTGCAGGACTACTCGGGCCTGCTGCGCCGCAACGGCAATAGCTGGTCGCAAGTCGATGCGCTCAGCGGCAGCACTTTCCGCATCCCGTCGCTGACGGTGGGCCGTGGGGTGCTGGCAGTGGCGCAGAATAGATTCGACCCGATGGCGCAAATCACGAATACGGAGGTGGCGATTTTTCAGGCCAACGGCACGAAAACTAGCTTCGCGGCCGGTCAAGGGGATATTTATCAAGCCCTGCCGGGCCGGGATGCCACGTATTATCTCGCCGATAATTCCAAAGGCTTGTTGCAGGTCAATGCCACCACCGGCGCCACCATTGCCGTGATTGCGCCAAACGGCCCGCTCACCAACCTCAATTTCTCGACGACAACCGTCGGGGGTGATACTTACGCGTTCGGCGGCGGTTACAACAGCGGAACCGGCGGCACGAACCGCTCGGTCGGTTTTGGGCGGTTTCACGAAGGCCGCTGGGAAAACTATAGCGCCGCCCTGCTGCCCGGCGCCAATCAATATTTCACCTCCCACGACCTCAACCTCAGCGTGGGCGCTTGGAACCCCGTCAATCAGAAGCTCTACATCGGCTCTTACGGCCGGGGCCTGATTGAGTGGGCCGGGCCGGGCAGCTTCGACACTTTCGACGAGAGCAATTCGCCGCTTCAACCCGCCGATGCCGTCCCCGGAAATGCGCCGGGCTACACCCGCGTAACCGGCTTGGCCGTGGATGCGCAAGGCATCGTCTGGCTCGTGAATTTTGTGAATGATCGCTTGACTGCGCCGGGGCTTTATTCGTTTAATCCGTCTACCCGCGCGTTTCAAGCGCATTTGGTGGGTTATTCAGGGGCCACGAAACGGCAATTTGTGGTGATTGATGACAACGGGTTTAAGTGGTTCTCCGGCTTCTCCTCCCGCGCCGGTAGCGACGGTATTATCGTTTATGACGACCGCACCGGCCAGGCGCGCACCCTCTCGACGAGCGCCAGCAGCGGCGGTTTGGTCGGTGATGTGCATTGTCTGGTGAAAGACCGCAAAGGCGATATCTGGGTCGGGACCAGCAAAGGCGTCCAAGTCTGCTACAACACCGCGTCCGTCTTCCCAATCAACCAAGCCTACACCGCCCGCCAGCCCATCGTTGACCGCCGCCCGCTGCTCGACGGGCAGCTCATCCGCGCCATCGCCGTCGACGGCGCCAACCGCAAATGGATCGGCACCGACGACGGCGTTTACCTCTTCAACGAAGACGGCGACGAAGCCATCGCGCACTACACGGTAAACAATTCGCCCCTACCATCGAACAGCATCCTGATGAACAGCCTCACGGTAAACGGCGTCACCGGCGAAGTCTTCATCGGCACCGACCGCGGCTTGGTCTCGTTCCGCGGCACCGCCACCGAGCCGCCCGCCGACGGCAAGCCCAGTGAGTGCACCACCATTTTCCCGAACCCCGTCCCTGCCCGTTTCAGCGGCGAAGTAGCGATTGACGGCCTCACGGGCGGCGCTATCGTCAAAATCACCGACATCGCCGGTCAACTCGTCTATCAAACCACCGCCAACGGCAGCCGCGCTGTCTGGAACACCAAGGATTACAACGGCCGTCGCGTCCGGACCGGCGTTTACCTCGCCTATTCCTCTGATGCCGACGGCAATAATACCTGCATCAGTAAAATCGCGGTAATAGGCGAATAAAATGGCCGTACGAATAAAGTCGTTAGGATAAAAAAGCAAAGCGCTGGACCTCGCGTCCAGCGCTTTTTGTTGATTATTGGCGGATGTATCCGGTCTCTTCGCTTCTCTTATGCTGATTAAAACGCAAGGAATCGTGCTCCATTATCTGCGCTACCGCGAAACATCGGTCATTGCGCGGATTTATACCCGCGAGCTGGGGGTCCAATCGTACATCATCAACTCGGTGCGCGGCGGCGGGCGTAATCCGTCGAAATTGGCGCTGTTCCAGCCGTTCACCCTCCTCGATCTGGTGGCGTATCCGGCAAAGCGCGGCGGCGGGCTGTCGCGCTTGAGCGAGTACCGCGTGGCGTATGGCTACCGCGCCATTCCGTTCGATATGCGGAAGTCGAGCGTGGCGATGTTTCTGAGCGAAGTAGTCAGTCGCGCCGTCCGCGAGGAGGAAGCGAACGAAGGTCTTTTCACGTTCCTGCGCGAACAGCTCATCGGATTCGACATCGCCGAAAACGGCTTCGAAAACTTCCCCCTGACCTTCCTGCTGACCCTCTCGCAATACCTCGGCTTCGCGCCTCGTTCCGGCGAAGACTTGGTAAATCAGCTCCTCAGCGGCGGCATCTTGCAGCCCTCAAACAACCGCTCCACCCCGGAGCTAACCACCGGCCTCACCCTCTCCGAGCTGGAAGACCGCTTCGAAGCCGTCCTGCGCGGCCCGGCAGAGGCAGTAGCCGTCGCCATCCAAAGTGGCCGCGAGCGGCGCGAATTACTCCACCTGTTGCTCGCCTACTACCGCCTGCACGTCGAGAACCTCGGCCCGGTCAAATCCCTCGATATTCTTTCTGAGGTTCTAGGCGGATAAAAAACCTTTTTATCCATTGACGCGGGGCTCCAGCCCCGTGTCGGCTATTTGCGGGTCTCTTGACCCGCTACCCCAATCGGCACAGTCTTAACCGCCCATGTTGGTAGGGGCGTGGCCTTGTGCCCGCCCGCATGTGGCTGTGATTTTGCCTAGCCTCACCAGCGGCTGTAACGTGAGAAACCCAACCGCATGCGGGCGGGCACAAGGCCACGCCCCTACGTTGGTTGATCATGCGCGCTAACTGGCAGGTCAAGAGACCTGCGAATAGCCGACACGGGGCTGGAGCCCCGCGTCCACCGCACCCCCTCATCCACAAAAAAAGCCCCGTCCCAATGGCCTAAACCACTGGAACGGAGCTTCATATTTATTTCGAACCGAAACCCGACCTTACTCAGCCGTAGCGGAAGTAGTCGTCGTGGGGATGACGGGCGGCGCCTGCATCGGTGCGGGCGGCGCGGGCGTTACCTGCACGACCGGCGGCGCTGGCCGGGCATCACCAGCCCGCTCAAGCTCCGACCGAATCTCGGAGGTCGCATCCTTGAACTCGCGGATGCCTTTGCCGAGGCCACGGGCCAATTCGGGAATCCGATTGGCGCCGAAGAAAATCAAGATGATAACCAGAATCAGCATCAGCTCACCGCCGCCGATATCTCCCAAGAAAGCGAAAATCATGACAGGAACCCGGTTGATTTTTTGAACCTAGACCTTTCGAGATTAAACGCTGCGGGTGCTCGCATTGGCCGCCCGCTCGCGCTCAAGCTGTTCGCGCAGCGATTGCTCGCGCGCCAACTGCTCGCGCAGCTCGATTTCGCGAGCGCTCGGCTGGTCTTGCTTCACTTCCGCGTGGAGCGCGTTGGTGGCATCGGTCGTCGCATCCTTGAACTCACGCACGCCTTTGCCGAGGCCACGGGCCAGCTCGGGAATCCGCTTGGCGCCGAAAAACAGTAACAGAACGGCCAGAATCAGAATGACTTCAGTAGCGCCTAAGCCGCCGATGAAGAGGAATAAAGTGGAGAGCATCATGGCTTTCGGAGGAGAAAAAAGCGGCTGAAAACAGGCGCTCCTGACCGGAGCCGCGCTGCGAAGGAGGCAAAGTTACGTCTGCCCCCGACCTTGTACCCGCCAACTACCGAAAGGTTGCGAAAGGTGCCCGAACCCCCGGTTTACGGCCGCGCAGTGAAGCCGATCTCGCCGCTCGTGAGGAGGTAGATTCTGCCGCCCGGCCCGGCCACGGCGCGCGCCCAGCCGGGGGAAGCGGCGGCAGCGGGTGGCAGCGCCCACCGCAGCGGCGCGGCCGTGGGCGAGTAAAGCGGCTCGGTGTGGAGCGTGCGCCCGTCTGCGTCGAGAATGAGCAGCTCGTCGCCGCTGAGCTGTAAATCGGTTAGGCCGGTGAGCGGGATTTTGCGGATGAAGGCGCCGAAAATATCGAATACGTACACGCCGCTGGTGCGGTCGAGGAGGTACAGGCGGTTCTGGTACATCCGCAGCGCCCGTACATCGGAGCGCCCGCCGGTGAGGAGTAAGTCGAGCGGCACGCGCGTGAGGGCGCCGGGGTCGCGTGGGTCGAGGTGGAGGAGGGCGAGGTCGCGCTCGTCGAAGAGCCAAATCGTGCCGTCGGGCGCCAGCGTGGCGGCGCGCACCAAGGCGGTGGCGGTGCCGGGGTAATCGCTGAGCTGCATCGTGGCAATCGGCGACAGGAACCGGTCGAAGAGGGTAATTTGCTGACGGTCATCGTAAAACGCCAGCACTTTCCCCGTAATCCCCGCATCGAGCGCCGCCAAATGCCCACGAGTGGGCATCGAATACGTCAGCAGCGTTTGACCGGTGGGGGAGAGCTGCACGATGTTCTGCCGGGCATCAGCTACGAACAAAACGCCATTTGGGTCAGCCGAAGCCAGCCCCGGCCGCGCGAACGGCACCCGCGATACGTGCAGGGAATCCAGCGTCGTCGTTGCTGCCGTCGTTGCTGCCGTCGTCGCTGCCGTCGTCGCTGCCGTCGTCGCTGCCGTCGTCGCGCCGCCCCCAGCAGCTGGTGCTTGCTGCGCCGCAGCCTTACTTCCGGTAAGGCTCAGCAGCGCGAGTACGGCCCAAGCCAATCGGTTCATCTGATTCAAGCGGTTACCGACGGGAGATTTTCGGGAGAATTGCCTTCGAAATAGCTGAGGGTCAGCGCCGAGCCGTCGTATACGGCGTAAGAGCAATAATTCACCCACTCTCCCAGATTCACGTACCGGCTCGTGGCCGAAACCGCCACATCGAGCGGCAAATGACGGTGCCCGAACACGTAATACGCGTGGTGCCGCTGCGCTTCCACCTCGCGGCAGTAGATGAGGAGCCATTCATCTTCGCCGAGAAAAACTTCCTCGGTTTTAGTGCCCGCCAACCGGCTCCGACGGCTCCAGAAATTAGCCAGACCGATGCCGAAATTGGGGTGCAGCCGCGCGAACATCCATTGTGCCGTTTTCGAGGCAAAAACCCGCTTCAGCACCTTGTACGTGTAATCTTTCGGGCCGAGCCCGTCGCCGTGCCCCAGCACGAAATTGTGCGCGCCGAGCTGCACGGATATTGGCCGGCGCACGATTTCAATCCCTAATTCACGGGGGAAATAATCGAACAGCCACATGTCGTGGTTGCCGGTGAAGATTTTAATCGGAATTCCGGCGTCGGCCAGCTCCGCGAGCTTACCTTTTAGGCGTGTAAAGCCCTTCGGAATGGCGTGGCGGTACTCGAACCAGAAATCGAAGACGTCGCCGAGCAGGTAAATTGCGGCAGCATCGCGCCTCGCCATTTCCAGCCAGCGGATAATTTTCTGCTCACGCGCTCGGGAACGCTCGGCATCGGGCACTCCCAGATGAAAATCCGACGCGAAATAGACGCGCTGCCCCGGTGCCACGGCCACCGGCGCTACGCGGTCAGGCAGGCGCATGGTCGGCGGCATCCGCGTCCGCTTCGGCGGAAGCCTGGGCGGGGGAGTCATCGATTAAAAACAGCACCAGCTGTCGCGGCCCGTGGGCGCCGAGCACGAGGGTTTTCTCGATATCAGCCGTCCGACTCGGCCCGGTCACGAGCGAAATCATGCTCGGCAGATTTCGGCCGTATTGCGCCCGAACCATTTCCAGCGCGGGCTTAATATCCGTCACAATCTGCGAGGCGTGCGCCACCACCAGATGAATTTCAGGATACACGCTCAGCCGCCGTCCGCTGGCGGTGCCCGAGGTGATAATCATCGAGCCGGTGCGCGCCAGCAGCGCCTCGCAGGTGGTCAGGCCAGCGGGCGCGTCCTGCACGAAATGGTCCGCCGATTCGGTGTACGAGACGTTGCCGAAGGTGAGGTACTCGCGCAGCGCCGGTTCCCAAACGTGGAAAGTATCGAGGTGATGCTCGTGCTTGAAGTGCCGGAGCTGCTCGAAAAACTCGTCGTCTGAGTCGCAGTAAACGAACGTGCCGCCCGCCGCGATGAAGTTCTGCACGAAGGCTTCCACCAAATCCTCGCCTAGCGGCGGGTGGATCGGGGCTATCAGATCAGGCGCGGGGGGCAGCGCAGTGCCGCCTTTCGCCAAGGCTTCGCGGACACGGCGCAAAATCAGATCTTTCGAGCGGGCTTCGTACATAAATAACGACGGGTTGCAGGCCGCAAAGGTCGGCAGCGGCTGGCAGTTTGAAGGTGATGGCGTTAACCGAAATCCGGCAGCTTTAAACTAGCCGCCTGTCAACAGCCGAATAGAACGCGGGTTTCGACGGAAAAAAGCAAAAAAATGCCCCCGAAAGCGGTGAAGCCGACGGGGGCATTTTCAATTCTAGAACGGCAGAAGCGCCGGTAAGTACCGAAAGCGGCTAGCCCTGCGTATCGACAGGCTGTTTCTCCGGCTCGTCCTGCTCTTTCGGGCGGTCGGATTGGCCGTTGTCGTTGCGGTCCTTTTCGGCGTCTTTCTCGGCTTTGGCATCGTCGGCGGCGGTGGGCACGGGGTGCTGCGCTTTCACTTCGCTTTGGGTCGAGGAACGGTCGGTACCGGCCATGTGCGCCTGATACGACGTTTGCTTCGCGAAAGGCCGGGGGCCAACTAGCTGCTGCAAATCATCTTGAAGCAGGATTTCCCGCTTCAACAGCTCCTGCGCGATGATGTCGACGTCGGCGCGGTGGTCGCGCAGCAACGTTTTCGTCCGCTGATACGCTGATTCGATAATCGTCCGTACCTCTTGGTCGATGAGCTGCGCGGTGGCTTCGGAGTACGGCTTGGTGGCGCGGTACTCGTTCATCCCTTTCGAGTCGTAATAAGAGATGTTGCCGAGCTTCTCGTTCATCCCGAAATACGTCACCATCGCATACGCCGTCTGCGTGACGCGCTCCAGATCGCTCAGGGCGCCGTTGGAAATCTTGCCGAAGAAAATCTCCTCTGCCGCCCGGCCACCCAGCGAGAGACAAATCTCGTCGATGAGCTGCTCGGTCGTCTCCAGAAACTGCTCGTTCGGCAGGTATTGCGCGTAACCCAGCGTGGCAACGCCGCGCGGCACAATGCTCACCTTCACCAACGGATCGGCGTGCTCCAAGAACCAACCGGCAATGGCGTGACCGGCTTCGTGGTAAGCCACGATTTTCTTTTCCTCTGGAGAAATCAGCTTGTTCTTTTTCTCCAAGCCGCCGATAACGCGGTCAATCGCGTCCTCGAAATCCTTCATAGTCACGCTCTTACGGTCGCGACGAGCAGCGATGAGCGCCGCTTCGTTACAAACGTTCGCGATTTCAGCCCCCGCAAAGCCCGGCGTCTGCGCCGAGAGCTTACGAGCGTCTACGTCCGCCGCCAGCGTTAGGGGCTTTAAGTGAACGTTGAAAATCTGCGTCCGGCCGTTGAGGTCGGGCCGGTCGATGCTGATCTGACGGTCGAACCGACCGGGCCGCAGCAGCGCCGAGTCGAGCGTATCGGGGCGGTTGGTAGCCGCCAGAATGATGACGCCAGAATCGGTGCCGAAACCGTCCATTTCCACGAGGAGCGAGTTCAGGGTGTTCTCGCGCTCATCGTTGCCGCCGGGCATATTGCCCCGCGACCGCGACCGGCCGATAGCGTCGATCTCATCAATAAAGATGATGCACGGCGCCTTGGCTTTGGCTTGCTTGAACAAGTCGCGCACCCGCGCCGCGCCAACGCCCACGAACATCTCCACGAAGTCGGACCCCGAAAGCGAGAAGAACGGCACATCGGCCTCCCCAGCTACTGCCTTCGCCAGCAGGGTTTTACCCGTACCGGGAGGGCCAACGAGGAGCGCGCCCTTCGGAATCTTCCCGCCCAAAGCAGTGAATTTCGCCGGCTTCTTCAGGAACTCGACAATCTCTTCGACTTCCTCTTTCGCTTCTTCCAGCCCGGCTACGTCCTTAAAGGTGATCTTCACCTTATCGCCGCCTTCAAAAAGCAGCGCCCGGCTCTTGCCGATGTTGAAAATCTGCCCACCGGGGCCACCGCTACCCGCGCGGCGCATCAGGAACCAGATGCCGAAGAGCATCAACGCCCAGAAACCCCAGAACGAGAGCTGATCGACGAGGCTTTGGCGGTCGCGCGGGGTGAGCTGGATGCGCTCGGAGCCGGGTGGCATCTTGGCTTCCAGCTTGTCGAGGTCGTTTTTGAACGCTTCGCCGGAAATGACCGGGAACGTGAAGTGCGGTCCTTGCGTGACCACGGAGCTACGCGCGGCCAGCTCGCGCCGGTACTTAGGGTCCCGCGTGGCATCGGCCTTGAGCGTGACTTCTACGTCGTGATTATTCACGAGCGTCAGCTCTTTGACGTCGCCGGCGGCGAGCATCTGCTCGAAGCGCTGCTGCCCGATCTCAATCGGCGAAACGCCTTTATTGAGCCAAAACAGCGTGCCTACCAGCAGGGTGAGCAGCCCGATCAGCCAAAGCTGCGCCGGAGGGCGGGGCGGCTGGGTGGGCAAAATAGGTTTTTTGCGAGGTTTATTGACGGGTTGGTCAGCCATTCTCGGCAGGGAGAGGAGGAGAGGAACAGGAAGTTCAGATCGGTAGGCGGTTGGATGAGCCGCTAGCCAAGCCAAAGGCAAAACCCCAGCGGCGGGAATAAGTTGCCCGCCGTGCTACCTGACGGCCAGACGGATTCGTGCTGGCCGTATTGTGATGAAGTGCAGAACAGAGAAGAATCAGGCAGAATTAAGCCGCCGCTTCCGCGACGTACTCAATCGGGGCATCGCCCCACAGCTCTTCAAGCGCGTAGAACGTGCGCTTATCGCGGAGGAAAACGTGAACGACTACATCGACGTAATCGAGCAGTACCCACTCGCGGTTTGTGCGACCTTCGCTTTGCCACGGCCATTGCCCCATAACTTTATGCACTTCGTCTTCGACGGAGCGGGCAATAGCGTCGAGTTGCGTATCGGAAGAGGCCGAGCAGATCACGAAGTAATCAGCAACGGCGTTGGAGAGGTTGCGCAGGTCGATAACGGCGATATCAACCGCCTTTTTCTCCTGCATACCGTGGACGACTAGCTCTGCCAATACGTCAGCTTCCTGCTTGCGCTTGGTTTTTACCATTGGGGGCGAATAGGTTTACCGCTCTTTAAACTAACGGGCGTGATGCGGCTTCCCTTTTTACAAACTTCGTTCGTCGGGCAGCAATTCCATTTTCTGCCCATCTGTGCTTCTACAAACGCAGAAGTACAGGTGGCGGTGGTCAAAAACGACGCCATCCCCGAAGGCCTGACGATAATGGCCGACCATCAGACAGCCGGGCGCGGTCAAAGGGGAAATGTGTGGCAGGCTCTGCCAAGTCAGAACCTGACATTCTCGGTCTTGTTGCGGCCAACTTTCCTCGCTGCTACGGATCAGTTTGCGCTCAGTATGGCCGTTGCGCTGGCGGTTTATGACGCGCTGGTGGCGCTCCTCGGCCCGGCGGCGGGCGTGCGGCTGAAGTGGCCGAACGATTTGTACATCGATGGACGAAAGACGGGCGGGATTCTGATCGAAAACACCTTGCGTGGTACTTTTCTAAGTACGAGCGTGGTCGGAATTGGCCTGAATGTGAATCAGAAGGCCTTCGATCCGGCGCTCCCTAACCCGACGTCGTTGGCGCTGGAGCTGGGGCAGCCGCAGCTTGATCGGGCGGCTATTTTGAGCACGTTGTTGCACCATCTGGAAGCGCGGTATCTGGCACTACGCGCCGTAGGTGGTGGTGGTCGGCAGCGGCAGCTAGCCGATTACCACGCCGCTTTGTACCGCTTGGGCGAGCCAGCACGGTTCACGTTTCCGGCTGATCCGGCGCGACCCTCGGCCATCGGAACGATTCAGGGAATCGATGCGCGCGGACGACTACGGATTTCGTTCACCGGTCAGGAAGAGCCGTTCAGCCTGCAAGAAGTCAAGTTCGTCGAATAGTTAGGCGGTTGATGCGGAAGAAGTTGCAACCCCTTTCATTAGAGTATTAACTTGCGAAAGTTTGTCGACTCGCTGACCGGTTGCAAAAGCCCGTAATCGAACGCGCCTTGCGAGGCCCGCCGATGCCAGCTTTTCGGCCATAAAAAGTTCTCTCACCTGTTCTCCTTGTGCGTATGCAATACCCCTACCGTCTATTATTAAACCTGCTGACTCCGCTGACCCTGTTAGCTGCCATCCCGGCGGCTCAGGCGCAGACCATAGTTACAGGTGAAGGCGTGAACCTACCCGGTACTTGGAACGGCTATGCCGCACCGGGCACGCAGCCGTTCGGCGGCGTCCAATCAAGTGCGGGCTCGCCGGATCGTCGATTCCTGCTGCAATCGACGCTGCCCACGCGGCGTTACTCGACCACTATTAACTGCCAAAGCTCCGGCGGTGATGTGGTGGCCGGAACGTATGATTTCCTGTTTACGAGCGGGCCAGGTACCAACTACTTCCAAAACAAGTGGAATGGACCATCACGGATCACGGTCGCCAATAACACGGTCCAGACTTATAACTGGGTAACAGGCGGCGGCGTCGATAACCGCGTCACGCTCGCCAACGGCACGTTTTATACGGTTAACTGGAAAGATGCTGGGTACGCAAATACTAGCGCCATCTTTCTGACGACCACCTCGGCCCCCGTTACGGTATCGGCCGTTTCAGCCGCCGCTAAAGCTCCTTACGTATCCGCCAGTCAGCTCGACGGTGTGGCTACGACGGTTACGGCGACCATCAGCGCGTCTTTGCCGAGCGACCAGCAGGTGTATTTGCATTATTCCGATAACTCCGGCTACACTGGCACAGCCGGAACGAACGGCGGTATCGTGCTTCTGACGGGCAGCGGCACCAGCTACAGCGCCGATATTCCGGCGTCGTTCAATACGCTCGGCAAGACGGTTTATTACTACGTCTTCACGACGAACACTTCCGCCACTCCGGCTTACAGCACGGCGGATGTGTCGCTGCGCGCGATTCGGTTCAATAACAACAACACGGTCGGCGGCTATTCTTACACGGTAGCCGGCCACAGCACGGCCCCCGGCGCAACCGTGTGGAGCAATACGGCGTCGTGGGCGAGCGGCTCGGTACCACCGTCGGGCGCCAGTGTGACCGTCGCGCATAACCTCACGCTCGACCAGAGCGTGTCGGTCAGAAACCTCGCCGTATCAGCGGGAACCTTCACGCTCTCCGACGGCCCGCTGCGTACGCTGACAGTTAGCGCCAACAGCGCCATCACCATCGCTTCCGGCGCTACGCTCTCGCAGCTGAACAGCGCCTTGACTATCGGCGCCAATGCGACCCTCACGAACAACGGCACGCTGACCGCCTCCACCGGCGCGACCAGCTACGGCGCTAACATGCAGCTCGTCAATAATGGCAGCTACACTTCCGGGTCGGGCACCGCCCAGTTTCTCGGGACGGGCGTCATCAGCGGCAGCCAGAATTTGTCGCTGGCGAATGTTCGGATAGCGGGCGGGGTCAATTTCGCAAGCGCCACCACCACCACCATCATCACGCAATCGTTACAGATTGATGCCGGTGGGTTCGTCAATACTAACGCCCCCGTGTATGCCGCTGGCAGCACGCTGATTTATAACACCGGCTCAACGGCGGGCACCCCATATGGCCGTGGTCTGGAATGGAGCGCCACCAGCGGGAAGGGCTACCCAGCCAACGTCGGGATTCAAGGGAATACGTTTCTTGATTTGGGCAGCGGCGGCACCGGCGTGCAGCGCCAATGCGCCGGTAACCTGTCGATTCTCGGCGGCTCGGGGCTTTTCATGGATTTCGGCTCGAACGATATGACGCAGCCGCTCGTCGTGCTCGGTAGCTTGTCTTTGTCGGGTTCCTTGAGCCTGTCGGATGCCAGCGGCGGCGACTTGAAAGTTTCCGGCGACCTCGTGCGTAATACGAGCGGTACGCTCACGCCGAAAGGCCGGGCCGTCTTTATGCAAGGCAGCGGCACTTCGACCATCACCGGTTCCGGCGGGCTTGATCTGGATTATCTGCTCATCAGCTGCCCCACGCTGGAGCTTGGCTCCGATGTGAACGTGTTCGCGCCCGCCGGGGGCAACGGCGTTTCGATGAGCGGCAACATCAACCTGCGCGGCTGGAAGCTACAGATTCGGTCGGGGGCGAACCTGCAAGTGGTCGGCGCGCTGCGCTCGATTACCACTTCTGGCGGCACCGGGCCGGATGCGCAGGTGATTCTGCGGCGCAACAACAGCGTTACCCAAACTGGTGGCGGTACGCTCAACATCGGCACCGCGGTGAAGGTGATTACCGGTGAATACGGCGGCGGCTCTTCCGGACCGATCAACTTCGGCGGCATTACCACGATCAACGGCACCCTTGAAATCCAGACCGGTGGCTTTGTGGATGGCTCCGGTGGCAATGGGCCACTGTATGGCTCCAGCTCGAACCTGATTTATAACACCGGTTTTTCTTACGACCGCCGCTCGGAGTGGGACGGGCAGAACACGGCCCGCACGCCGTTCAACGTAACTGTCACCGGGAACACGACGCTCAACGCCTATGACCCCGGCGTCAGCACCGGCGATATCAACCTGCCGGGCACGCTCACCATTACGTCGGGCAGCACATTCAACGCCGGTAGCCAGCCGAACGACTTTGTAATCAACGGCACCGTGACGAACGCCGGAACGCTCACGCTTTCCTCGACAGTGGGCGGCGATACCAAGCTCGGCGACGATTTCATCAACACCGGCACTTTCAATGCGAACGGTCGGGCAGTGTGGTTTATCGGTGGAAATCAGCAGGATATCTCCTCAACGTCGGCGCTCGCGCTCTCGTACGTGGTGATGAACAAGACCGCCAACAAGGTGAACCTGCTGAGCAACATCAGCATCCCCGCCCCTAATGGTGGCACCGCCATTGTGTGGCAAACCGGCACCAGCATCTTCGATTTGAACGGCCGTACGCTCACGCTCGGCACGGCCGGGATCGGCGCGACTATCGGCACGCCGCCGTCAGGCTCCGGTTTCAGCGGCACCTCTGCCTCGACACTCGTTCTCCTCGGAACCGGCGACGCTGGTACGCTCACCTTCGTAACGGGTGGTCAGCAGCTTGGCACGCTCACCCTCGACCGCACTTCCAGCGGCTTGGTAACGCTCGGCAGCCCGCTCGCCCTCAACACCACGCTCACCCTTACGAACGGCCGGATTCGGCTCGACGCCAATACCCTTACCATAGCGCCGTCGGCGACCATTACCGGCGCGAGTGCCACGACGTATGTCGAAACCAACTCTACCGGCGCGTTGGCGCGGCAAGGTCTCGGAACTTCCGGCGTGACCACGGCCGTGTTGTTCCCGGTGGGTTCGGCCACGGCCTACAACCCGGCGGTTCTGACCAATACCGGCACTTTGGATACATATGCCGTGCGGGTTTCGGGCACGTCGGCATTCACTCCGCCGTTCCCAGCGCGGCAAATCGGCCGCTTCTGGACGGTGACTGAGGCATCGGCTGGGGGGTCCAACGCGACGCTCCGGCTGCAATGGGTCGGGGCCGAAGAAGGAGGCAGCTTCACGCGTTCCGGAACGATTGTGTTGGTGAAGAACGACGGCGTCGGGTTCTCGACCGTCCCCGCAGCGCTCATTTCCGCTGTAGAACCCTACACTGCAGAGGCCACTGGCATCACGAGCTTCTCGGAGTGGAGTGTCGGCAACGACAATGTGCTGCCCGTGGAGCTGCTGTTTTTCTCGGGCCGGATGAGCGGCCCCGACGCGCTACTGGCTTGGCAAACGGCTTCAGAGCGCGACAACCAGCTCTTCGACGTAGAGCGCTCGCTGGACGGGCGGCGGTTTGAGCGGATCGGCACGTTGCCCGGCGCTGGCACCTCGCTGACGCCGCAAGCGTACCGGTTCACCGACCGGGGCGCCGCTTTGCTCGGGGTCACGGTGCTTTACTACCGGTTGCGTCAGTTGGATTTCGACGGCAAAACGTCGTTCTCGTCTGTCGTGACCCTCTCGCCGGGCGATACCGAAGGCACGAGCGCCGTCATCTTCCCGAACCTGCTTTCCTCGGATGATTTCACGCTCGAATGCTTCGCGAAGCAGGCGGGCGCCGTGCAGCTCACCTTCACCGACGCCACCGGGCGGAAAGTGTACGTCGGCTCCGTGGTCATCGCCGAAGGCTACACCGATATTCACTCCAGAACGCTCCCGAAATTCCCCGGCCTAGCGGCGGGCGTGTACACGGCACGAGTAGTAGTGCCGGGTCAGCCGGCGGTTCAGCTGAAAGTAGTACGCCAATAATGGATTTTGTCCGGAAGTCGGGCAACCTCTGCCCGGCTTCCGGCGTCCATATGGCGCTAACCAACCGGAGCCAAGAATTGGTATCTTTGTTGAACAGGCCGGTTTTCATTGCCGAAGGTCATCAGACCCTTTATCGCTGCCACGTTATGCGTTTCTTTACTCGTCCGCTTTTACTGCTCAGCACGGCGCTTAGCCTTTTGGCTGCCCCGTTGCGCGCAGCAACCGTGAACATCACGGTGGGCGATAATTTTTATAGCCCCGCTTCGGTAACCGCCGCTCCCGGCGATCTGATCGTGTTTACGTATCAGGGCAGCCGCTCGCACCCGACCGAAGCCGACAATGGCGGCTTTGCCACATTCCCTATGAACAGCGCGAACCGCACGCACTCGTTCTCGCTGACGTCGCCGGGTAACTATTCCTACCACTGCCAAGTCCACGGCGCGTCGATGAGCGGGCTGATTACGGTGCAGCCAACCGGCCTGCGCGATGACGCCTCGGCGCTCGCCCCCGCTTTGACCGCTTTCCCGAACCCTTCCTCCGCTAGCCGCGACGGCGAAGTGACGGTGACGTTCAACCAGAAAGCCGGAACCGAAGGCCGCATCCGCTTACTCAACGTCATTGGTCGGGTGGTGCGCGAGCAAACCCTGCGGCCCCAAGGCGGCGAGATGAGCTTGAAGTTTGATGTCGCTAACCTACCGGCCGGCGTCTATTTCACTTCCCTCGTCATCGGCGACCGCGTAGTGGATACCCGCCGCCTGATTATTCAGCCATAGTGGCAGTCTGCCAGCCGACGGCTTGCCATTTTTTGAATTGCCTCGTTCGGCCCATCGGAATCTCCGGTGGGCCGAATGTTTTTTTAGTGCGTGGGAGAGGGGAGACGCTATTCCGCTGTCTTCCGCGCAGTCGCAGTCGGTGGGGGAGCGGGTAAACATTTCAATGCCGACCTTTGCGCGCTGCCCGGTGGCGCTACTGACGATTCTGACGATTTCGTCGGTTGCCGCTGATGCCGGTTCAGCCGGAAGCGCAACCCTATCGGAGAGCTAGCTGTTTGTTATTTATGATGACTCATCTTCGCCTTTTGCTGCTGGTATTCGCACTGGTTCTGGTGGCGCCGAGCGCCCGAGCACAGGGCTGCTCGATGTGCGGCGCTCAAACCAACTCGGGGGAAGGCACCCGCCTGACCAAGTACCGGGGGCAGGGCCTGAACACGGGCATTCTGTATCTGGCGGCCGTTCCGTATCTGGCGGCCAGTGCGCTCGGGTTCGTCTGGTACCGGAACCGGCGGCGCGCGCGGCAGCAACCGACGACGACCCCTAAACGACCCTAATGCCCGAACCACTCACGCATACCCAAGCGCTGCTGAAACTGCGGTGCCCGCGCTGCCATACCGGCCCGCTGTTCACGCACCCTGCCACCAGTCTGGCGCATTTCGATGAGATGCCGCCCGCTTGTCCGGTGTGTAAGCAGACGTATGAGCCGGAACCGGGGTTTTATTACGGCGCGATGTACGTCAGCTTCGGTTTCTCGGTGTTCGTGGTGGCGGCGGTGGGTTTGGCGCTTTATTTTCTGGCGAACGACCCGCCCGTGCTGGTTTACGTGCTGACGGTGGCGGGGGTGATGCTCCTGTGTACGCCGCTCTCGTTTCGGTACGCCCGCGCGGTGATGCTGTATATGTTCGGCTCGACCGCGTACGACCCCGCCCGCGACCCGTCGCGCCGGGTCGGGTAGGGGTGCCGATTGGTGTGCTGCTAGGTTTGGTGGGGGTAGAGGAAGTGGAAGGGTGCGAAATTTGACTCCCCGTGCTTGACTGAAACTTCCTGAGTGAAACAACGTGTCCTCGAAACACTGGCGCTGCTGACGCTGGTCGTCCTGCTATGGGGGATGGCCGCGTGGGTGCGCTATGTGGCGGACCCGGCCACGACCACCTCGCAAGTAGAGATTGATCGGGTGCAGACGCGGGTGCAGACGGTGCTACGCTTCGCCGCTCAAGACGCTGACCGGGCGTTGAAGCGGGTGCGGCAGTTCCCCCGCGCCCCGTTCAGCGCGCCGTTGCCGACGGAAGTGACTGCGTGCGTCGTACTCCGGCGCGACTCTTTGGTGTACTGGTCTGACCACTCGCTTGTGAGCGACGTGGACCCGTCGGCCGACCAGCCCGGCTACCGCGCCATCGATACGCGGCAGGGGAAACGGTTGGTGGTGAGCCGCACGAGCGGCCCGTACCGGGCGCTGGCGTACATCCCGGTCGAATCAAAATACGGAATCAGTAACCGCTACCTCACCACCACGCTCAACCGCGACCTTTTCGGCCTCCTCCGGCCGCGGCTGATTATCGACGAAAAAGCCCTTCTGCCGCAGATTCGTGCCGCCGATGGCACGTACTTATTCTCATTGGCGCCCGATACCACGGTGCCCGCCGTGGCCGATGACCCGGATACGTGGCTGCCGCTGGCGCTGCTCCTGGCGGGCATCGGGTTCTGGATAACCGCTTGGTGGCGAATGGCCCGCACCGTCCGCCGCTATTACGGCGCCGGGCCAGCGGCTGTGGTCATTTTACTGCCGCTGACCCTGTTACGGGCCGTTTTGCTGTGGCTGAATCTGCCGTTCGCGCTCGCCGAAATCCCTCTCTTCGACCCAAAATATTACGCTGCCTCGTGGCTAGCGCCTTCCCTCGGCGACCAGCTCCTCAACGCTGGGCTGGAAGCGGTGGCGGCATGGCTGCTCCTGCGCTGGTTCCGCCGACGGGGTGAAATCAGTCTGAAAGCGTGGCGCCGCCGTCTTTCTCCACTGATGCGGATGGTGGGCGCGCTGCTGATGCTAGGGCTGATGGGCGCGCTGCTGTGGTACCGGTATCAGGTGTACATGGACATCTTCGCGAACTCGCAGCTCGACCTCGACGTCACGCAGAGCGTCAAACTGACGTGGCTGAAGCTGCTGTTGGCCGTCCTGCTGGTGGTGCATAGCTCGGTAGCGGGCGTCGCGCTTTTCGTGCTCACCAGCACCGGCAGCGAGCTGCTGCCCGGTACGTTGCGCGGCCGGGTGTGGCGGTTATTATTGGCCGGAGAGATGGCGGCGTGGGTCGGGGCGTTCTGGCTCGGCAGTCATCTGTTGGCGTTGGTGGCCCTGACGCTGCTCTTCGCCAAAGGGGTGCTGGTGGTGCGTGAGCGCCAACGGGCGCGCGGCGTGAGCTACCCGCAGACGGTGTTTCTGTTTGCCGCCGTGGCGCTGTGGGCGCTGGTGGGCGCACTAGCGCAGAAGCGCCATTACGACCGTCAGCTCCGCGCCGCCGAGCAGCGGCTGGCTTCGAGCTTGCTCGTGGAGCACGATGTGTTGAGCGAGTTTCTGCTGGAAGAAGTCGCGGAAAAAATTGCTGCCGATCCGCTCGTGCGGCGCACGCTTACGGGGCCATTTCAGCGGCCGGATATTGCGCGGCAGAAAATCGTGAAATATTATCTGCGCGATTATTTCACGCAGTACGAAACCGGCGTCCGCTTCTTCGACGGCGCGGGCCACGAATACGGGATTCCCGTGCAGGATACCGCCAACTCCCTCGGGCTGCTCCGGCGACGGCTGGGGCGGTTCGCGCGTCCCACGGAACACGTCGGGTTGTGGCTGCTGGCCGATGCGCGCACCCTCGCCGCCCGGCGCTATGTGAAAGTGATGCGGCTGCCGGAAGTGGCGCGGGTCTCCACGGCGCCGCCCACGATTGTGCTGGAGCTGAGCCTGAAAAAGCTGAACCCGTACAGTGTCGTGCCGGAATTGCTGGTCGATCAGAAATATGCGCCCCCGACTGGTCCGGCGCCCACGCGGCCGTTTTCGTACGCGGTGTTCGGCCCGGCGGGGCTGGTGGCGTCGGAAGGAGAGGTGGATTATTCGGGTTGGGGGCCGAACGCGGCGCTGATGAAAACCCCCGGTTTTTATGCCGACGGCCTGACGAACGCGGGCTTCCACCACGTCGGGCGGAAGGCAGGGCCGCGCACCACGCTCGTGCTCAGCACCCCGGCTTACACGGCCGGTGATGTGCTCTCGAACTTCTCATTTCTGTTCCTGCTACACTTACTGGCGACCACGGCGGGCGTCACGGTTGTGATACTGGCGGCCGGACGGCGCCGGACGACTAACCGCCTCCAAGCGAGCCTCAGCACCAAGATTCAGGTGCTCCTCAACGTCGGCACGCTGGTGCCGCTGCTGGTGGTGAGCGCCGCGACCGTGGCCATCAGCACCTCCGCTTCGGAGCGCGATCTGGTGGCCGCGTATCAGCAGCGCGGCGCCCGGGTGCAGCAAAACCTGATGCGGGCGGGCCGCTACACGCAAGCCCGCGCCGAGGGTCGCGAAGCCCTGACGGAGCTGGCGAACGATGTAGCCGATTTGTCGGAAACCGACGTCCTGCTTTTCGACCCCGGTGGCCAGCTCCTTACCTCGTCGCAGCCGCTCCTTTTTGAGACCGGGGCGCTCTCGAAAATCATCAATCCGGCGGCGGTAGCGGCTCTGCACGAGCGCGGACAGCCGCGCGTGCTGCTGCCCGAACACGCGGGCCTGCTGACATTCAACGCCCTGTATCTGCCCGTGCCCGACCCGGCGGCGGTCGGCATAAGTGGGCGCGTGGCGGGGTATATCGGCATCCCGTTCTTCAACTCAGCCCAAGCGCTCGATACGAAGCTGACGGAATTGGTGACGACGATGATGAACATTTTCACGCTGATGTTCATCGTGTTCGTGCTGATTACGTTCATCGCGTCGCGGGTGCTCACGGCGCCGCTCAAGCTGCTGGCGCAGAAGCTGAAATACACGAGCCTTACTTCGGACCAAAACGAGCGCCTCGCCTACGAAGCGCCGGATGAGATCGGCCTCCTCGTCGGCGAGTACAACCAAATGTTGGCGAAGCTCGAAGCAAGTCGGCAGGAATTGGCGACGCGGACGCAGGAAGCCGCGTGGCGCGAAATGGCCCGGCAGGTAGCCCACGAGATCAAAAACCCGCTTACGCCAATGAAGCTCTCGCTGCAATACCTCCAGCGGGTGGTGCACGACGGACGGCAAAATGCCGAAAGCGTCATCGATAAAGTCAGCCAGACGCTCATCACGCAGATTGATACGCTGAGCGATATCGCGTCGTCGTTCTCCTCGTTCACCTCGCTCCCCGAACCACGGCCGGAGCGCGTCGATTTGCTCGCCCTGCTCCGCCATTGCCTCGATTTGCACCCCGGCACCGCCAACACGCCCGTCGATACGGAGCTGCCGGAAGCGTGGATTATGGCCGACCGTAGCCTCCTCGTTCGCACGTTCAACAACCTGCTCATCAACGCCCTGCAATCCATCCCCGACGACCGTGTGCCGCTCGTGCGCGCCACCGTGGGCCGCGAAGGCGACGCGAAAGTGCGCGTCGGGATTCACGACAACGGCGCGGGCATCCCGGAAGCGGTTCGGCCGAAAGTATTCGTGCCGAACTTCTCGACGAAGTTCAGCGGGTCGGGGATTGGGCTGGCGGTGGCGAAACGGGCCGTGGAAGGCGCTGGCGGGCAGCTTTGGTTCGATACCACCGAAACCGAAGGCACCACGTTCTGGCTGACCCTGCCCCTCGCCGAGCCGGGGAGCTAAGAGCGCGGCGGCGCGGTTTACAGAAAATGGCCGTCGCATCGGCGCCGGTCCGTGTGCCACGCCCGAACTTCGCGGCGCCAATCAACTCGCTCTCTCTCCGTGTCCGACGTCATCAAGCACGAGTGCGGCATTGCGCTGCTCCGTCTGCGCAAACCGCTTTCGTATTACCAGGATAAGTACGGCTCCGCGCTTTACGGCATTCACAAGCTCCATCTGCTGATGGAAAAGCAGCACAATCGCGGCCAGGACGGTGCGGGCGTGGCGAGTATCAAAATCGAAGTCGAGCCGGGCATCGAGTACCTCACGCGCTACCGCTCCATCAAGCAGCGCGCGATTGAGGCGATTTTCGGCCGGGTTGGGAAGCAGGTGGAGAAGCTGCGCCGTCGGCATCCGCAGGAATACGAAGATTCGGAATGGCTCAAGCGCCACCTGCCGCTCCTCGGCGATGTGTACCTCGGGCACCTGCGCTACGGCACGCACGGCACCAACTCGCTCAATACGTGCCACCCGCGGGTGCGCGAGAACAATTGGCGGTCGCGGTCGCTGGCAGTGGCGGGGAATTTCAATATGACGAACGTCGATGAGCTGTTCGATAAGCTCGTCTCGCTGGGGCAGCACCCGCGTCAGACGGGCGACACGATTACGGTGCTCGAAAAAATAGGCCATTTTCTCGACGAAGAAAATCAGGCGCTTTTCGCTCAATATAAATATCAAGGGCACGAAAACGGCGAGATTTCGGCGCTGATTGAAGCGAACCTCGACTTGCAGCGCGTGCTGCAACGGGCGTGTAAGGACTTCGACGGCGGTTACGCCATGGCGGGCCTCACGGGCTACGGCGCGTCGTTCGTCGTGCGCGACCCGAACGGTATTCGCCCGGCGTATTATTATGCTGATGACGAAGTGGTGGTGGTAGCGTCGGAAAAACCCGCCATAAAAACAGCTTTCGGCGTCGCTTACGACGATATTCGGGAGCTGACCCCTGGTTGCGCGCTCATTATAGAAAAGGATGGCACTTGGCGGGAAGCCGAGATTCAGCCCGCCCGCGAGCGTCGTTCGTGCTCCTTTGAGCGGATTTATTTCTCGCGCGGCAACGACCCGCAGATTTACCACGAGCGCAAGGAAATGGGCCGTCTGCTGACCCCGGCGATTCTCGCCGCCGTCGGGCACGATTTCGCCAACACCATTTTCTCCTACATCCCGAACACCGCCGAAACCGCGTGGCTCGGCCTGATGCAAGGCCTCGAAGCACACCTCGCCACTGCCCGTCAAGGGGGAGATGATGCGGCGCTCAGCGTCCGGCCGCGCGCCGAAAAGCTCGTCATCAAGGACGCAAAGCTGCGCACCTTCATCACTGACAACGCCCACCGCAACGACCTCGTCTCGCACGTTTACGACACCACGTATGGCATCGTGCGTCCGGGAATCGACACGGTCGTCGTCCTCGACGACTCGATTGTGCGCGGCACGACGCTCGAAAAAAGCATCGTCCGTCTCCTCGACCGCCTCGAACCGAAGGAAATCATCATCGTTTCGTGCGCGCCCCAAATCCGCTACCCGGATTGCTACGGCATCGATATGAGCAATCTGCGCGAGTTCGTGGCGTTCCGCGCGTTGCTTTCGCTCCTGAAAAAGACCGAGCAAAGCCACCTTCTCGCCGAGACTTACGAGCAGTGCCGCGCCGCCGCCGCCGCCAACACCCTCGATGAGCGCAACTTCGTCGAAGACCTGTACGCGCGCTTCACGCCGGATGAAATCAGCGCCGAAATCGCGCAGCTTGTCACGGCGCGCGACGTCAAAGCCCGCGTCCGCGTCCTCTTCCAAACCGTCGAAGACCTGCACCGCGCCTGCCCGCAGCACAGCGGCGACTGGTATTTCACCGGCCATTACCCCACGCCCGGCGGGACGAAAGTGGTCAACCGCGCCTTCCTGAATTTCTACGAGAAGAAGGACGGGCGGGCGTATTAGCGCCTCGACTGGCGTGTGTCAGCAGAATTTATTCCGCTGGCTTTTCGGCTTTTTCAGCTCGGAAGCGACGAATTTTCCGCTTGGTCTTCCGGCGTAGGCTGCTCGGTGCGCGGCAGTAATTCCGCCACCACCGCCAGCCCGCGCTTATCAGCCTCGGGCACGAGCCACGCGAGGCCGGCGTCGCGGTCGTTGCGGACGTGGCCTTCGAGGATGGCTTCCATCACGAGGCCTTTCAGCTCGCCGACGGTGCGCGACGGTTTCAGGCCGAAGACGTGCATAATATCGTCGCCGGTGAGGGCGGGCTGGAAATTGCGCAGGCTGTCCTTTTCCTCTACCTCGCGGAGCTTGCGCTCGACCTCGCCGAAGTTGCGGAGGTAGCGCTCGACTTTGGTCGAATCCTTACTCGTGATGTCGGCGCGGCAGAGCTGCATGAGCTGGTCTACGTCGTCGCCAGCCTCAAAAAGGAGGCGCCGGACGGCCGAATCGGTCACGATTTCCTTCACCAGCGCAATCGGCCGCAGGTGGAGGCGCACGAGCTTCTGCACAAACCGCATCTCCTCGCCGAGCGGCAGCTTGAGCTTCGTGAAGATGCCGGGCACCCAACGGGCTCCTTTTTCCTCGTGCCCGTGGAAAGTCCAGCCCTGCGCGGGGTAGTAGCGCTTGGTGGCGGGCTTGGCGATATCGTGCAGCAGGGCGGCCCACCGCAGCCACAGGCTGGCGCCGGGCTGGGCGGCCACCAAGTTGTCGAGGACTTGGAGGGTGTGGTAAAAATTATCTTTGTGGGCGTGCTTGCCCACTTTTTCCACGCCGTGCAGCGCTACCATTTGCGGCAGAATCAGGTGGAGCAGGCCGGTCTGGAAGAGGAGCTTGAACCCGTAGCTCGGCTTCTGCGCGAGGATGATTTTGTTGACCTCGTCGGTGATACGCTCCTGCGAGATGATCGCGAGGCGGTCTTTGTTGCGAGCGAGCGCATCGAACGTATCCGGCTCGATATCAAACCCCAATTGCGTCGCGAACCGCACGGCGCGCAGCATCCGCAGGGGGTCGTCGGAGAAGGTGATATCGGGGTCGAGGGGCGTGCGGATGGTTTTGCTGCTGAGGTCCGACAAGCCGTCGTATTGGTCGACGATGGTGCCGAAATCGGCTTCGTTGAGGCTCAGGGCGAGGGCGTTAATGGTGAAATCGCGCCGCGCGAGGTCGTCTTCCAGCGTGCCCGGCTCCACGTCGGGCTTCCGCGATTCGCCCCGGTAGCTCTCCTTTCGGGCGCCCACAAACTCCACTTCGCCGCCCTCATATTTTACCTGCGCGGTGCCGAAGCTCTGGAAAACGCTCACTGTGGCCTTCCCCGGCAGCGCCTTCGCTACGGCCCGCGCCAGCCGAATACCGTCGCCAATGGTCACGACGTCGACGTCCTTACTCGGCCGCCCAAGCGCCCGGTCGCGGACGTAGCCGCCGACGACGTAAGTCGGCTGCCCCAGCGCGGTAGCAGCAGCGGCGATGGTGCGGAAAATGGACTGGTCTGAAGGGAGGGTAGGATGCGTAGGCGCCGACATAGGGCGGCAAAGGTCGCTATGCGCGCTCGCCCCGTGGCTTTTCACCAGCTTCCGAGCTGCCAAAGAGCCTACTTCACCACCATAACCAGCAGCAGGGCGTCGTGGCTGAGGGCTTCGATTTCCACCTCTTCCAAACCCCACAGCGCCAGTGCATCGTGCTCGTGCAGGAGCCGACCGTCGATCTCGAACGTCCCGGCGAGGATGTAGGTGAAGAAATGATCGTCGGAATTCTGGAGCGAGCAGCGCGTTTTCTGGCGCCCGTCGAACCGCCCCAGACGTAGCGAGAACGGCAGCCAGCGTTGTCCCTTGTTCACGCCCGGCACGATTTCGTGCAGCTGATTATTGAGCGCGGCGGACGAAAACGGAAACCGGTGCGGCGTGACCGGCCCGAAAACCGTGCGCCCTTTCAGCCACATATGCAGAAACGTGAGGGTTTCGGTGCCGTAGGGGTTCGCAAAAGTCACGGTGCTTTGCGCGGCTACGGGGAGCAGGAGCACCGTTTCTAAATCGATTTCCAGCCCGTCGTCGGTGCCGATCTGGCCGCTCACCCACAGCGTGCCCGTCACGGGCACCACCACCACGTAACCCGCCCGCTCGGCGTGAATCGTGACGCGCTGCGCCGGCATCAGGGTTTCTTCGTTGAAGGCGCACAGCGCGCCAAAGGGCGGTTTTGCCGCTTCCGCAGCCCCGCTGCTGCCACCAAACGTGCGAAAGCGCCGCGAGAGGGTGGTGATGAGCGCTTCGCGCTGGTCAGCCAGATAAATAGTGCCGGGCGTATGCTGGATCATTGGGGTAAGCGACCGCAACGACTTGCAGTGAGTAAAGCGGAACGGAAAGCGGAACCAGAATCTGAAACAGAATCTGAAAAGCCGGCGACAAAAACCGACCGTCGGCGGCGGTAACCGGTTCGGGCCGCCGCTACGAAAGTAATTCCCTCAACCTTACGGTGCCCGTCTGCCCGATTGATGTGGCTTGAAAACCGCCGCTCAACATTCGGCAATTGCTGCCAGCCTTCCCTGCCGAGCCGATGCTTTCGGGCTGAAACCACCGAAACCGGTCCCGGTCGGGCGGCGGCGGCGGTGAGCGCACAGTAGCTCAACGGGTTGAGGCGGTAAATCATACAATGAGAAAGAGCAAAGGCAACCGCCGACGCTTGATTAGCGCAGCGGCAATACCCGAATCAGCGCCGTTGGCGACGAGCCGTATCTTCAAAAAAGCAATCGAGGCGATTCCCCGTGCCGTATCGCCCGCGTTGTACCGGCGAACGTGGGGATGGGTTGCCGGGCGAAGGGAAAGGTGATAACAATCACGTTGAACCCCCACCAGCCGCTGGTGCCGGTGAGCGGCCGTATGCCGCGTCATCTCCCTCGGCGGGGCGCTGGTGGGGCGGCAGTTAGCGAAGGAAAGTGGTACGCGCACCGATGATAAGGCGCGGTCGGGAGTGCTCTTTCGTCGTAAAATCATTCCGAGTATTTTTTTAAAATTATTGCCTATGTTTGTTGCGGCATCTTAACAATGAGATGCTTTCTTTTCCACGTTTACTGTTTTTCGCGATGAGAAACTTGTTATCCCGACAGGCTCTGTCTGTCTGTCTGTCTGTCTGCTAAGCAGCGGAGCAACTTGGGCGCAAAGCGCTCAAAAACCCGTCGGCGGTTCGCTGCTGACTGGCCCGGCGGGCGTTAAAACCGGCGATTGGGTGACGTATACCACGCACGTAGCCGATTGGCCAGCGGACCTCTACTGGTCGGTCATCGGGGCCGATTCGATTGACGGGGTGAAAGCACCCGCTGACCGCACCGGCCGCCGCGAGTTCACGACCACTGCCGCGACCATTCGCATCCGGTGGGCCGAACCAGCCAAGTTGGAGCGTGCCCAATCGGGCGCTGATGCTTCCGCATTGGATGCGCCGCTGCCAGATGCCCCCGGCACGGTGGAATTGCGCCGAAATGCCCCCAATGGCTCGGTCAAGACAATAGCCGCCGTCTCGACGACGTTATGGGTGGCGGGCACCGATTGCTACCACATCAAAGGCAACTACTCGCCGAATGGCTGGAACGTCAGCGGCGTGTCGGTCAGCACCCGGCGCGATGCGGGCGTCACGGTTTGCCCTACCAATGTGTGGGTGTTCAGCAACTCCCGCCCGGCCAAATACCATTATTTCGTCGTGACCTATACGAGTAATCTCGGTAATACCCGCACGCTCCGCTTCCGCGAGACGATGGGAAACTCCAGCGTTAAGCATCCGGCGCCCGGTTTCATCGTGCAGATGAATGGCGCTGGGGCAGGTAGTCAGACGTATTGGGAAGTTGACGCCACCCCGGTTATTTCCGGCGCCATTACGTGGGGCTCAGCCAGCGAAGCCACCATCAAAACCAAGCTTCAGGCTATTTCGGAGCAAGGCGCCGACGTTTCGTCGCTCTGCCTGTCGGCTAATTACAGCACCGATATCGAGTTCACGGTCGGCGTGGAGCCGCTGGCTTACCTCTCGTACCCCAACCCGCCCGCCACGCTGTGCGCTACGCAGGCCGTTGCGCCGTTCGTGGCGGGGTACTCGTCGAGCTCCACCGCCGTGGAATGGGCTTGGTTCGATGCCACGACGCGTCAGCAGCTCACGACCAGCGCCTTTACCCCGCCGCCGCCATCGGCCAACCCCATGGTGTACTGGAACACGACGGTGCCCATCAGCCTCGGTGGCCGCCGCGTGACGATGGGCGCACGCGCCATCCGGCGCACCGCGAACGGCAGCGCCTGCGACGCCAACGGTGCTTGGTTATACGGCCCGGCGTTCAACATTACGCCAGTGCCCGGCCCGCCTACCAATCTGGTTATTGCGCCGGGTACGGTGGTAACGGCCACCGTTACGCCGCCTACTCCGATAGTGGGCACCACGGTTACGGGGTACGTCTGGACGGCGTCCGCCCCGATTCTCTCCGGCCCGACCAGTGCCGTGAGCACCCTGACCGGCCCCGCCGCTACCGTGGCCCTGAGCGTACCCAGCGCTTCCGCCACGCCCCTAACCTACACGCTGACCGTAGCCGCCGTGGGCGCATGTGGCGTCGGAACGCCCATCAGCCAGACATTTACCATCGGCGGCACGCCTACGTGCCCGACGTCGCTGGTGCGCATTCCATCTGATGATCTGCGCTACATTGACCTGACCATAAACCGTAGGGAAATTTATTTCGTAGGTACTAACCCATTTTGGGATTATTCGTTTTTTGCTGCCAATCCACTTCCAGTAGGCTCCCAAAACGTGATCGCTACTCCATTCAGCCGCTGCAATAACGGCCTACAGGAGCGCGGTGTGATAATCGAGTACCAAAGCGCGCCCAATAAGCCGATACCGACGTCTTTCCAACTGCTGACTAATGTCATATCCGGCACGGGTGCTGGTCAATTGGTGACGTCTTGTACTAACACAATAACGGTGTGGTGCCCTTCTTGTCAGCCCCAACGCCCTGCTACGGGCGAGGCCAATGGTAACCTCGATGAAGTATCGGGAAGCGCCATGAGTCTGGCTCCCAATCCTACAGCCGCGCAGTCGGTACGGGTAATGGCGTCCCAAACCGGCACCTGTCACTACGCCGAGCTTTACGACCTGCGCGGTGTGCGTCTGCGCCGCGTAGAAGCCTCTACTGAGGCTGTGGCCGAGCTAACGCTGCCGCTCGACAACGTGCGGCCGGGAGTGTATATGGTACGTGCGTTCGATGGCAAGCGCGTGAGTACGCTGCGGTTGGTGCGCGAGTAATTCGCTTTTTGCTGGATTGAAATCTTGAAAAAGTTAGCCTGCCCACGCAGGCTAACTTAAAACGACGTCTGATACTCCCGCTCCAGCTCGATTAGCGGCCGGAGCGGGAGTTTCTTGATGTGACTCCCGCCACCAGCTTTTGCTTGCCTACCTCCAAAATCTGCGACACCAATGCGTTATATTCCTTTTTCCCAAGTCGTGAGTAAGTTGATAACCTCGCTCGTACTCAACTTGGCACTAATCTTCTTTGCCTTGCCCGCCACGGCCCAACGCGAATACCACCAATGGGTATCCGGAATGTCGTATGATTTCTTAGGCTTAGGCGATTACAGTTTGGGAATCCTTGATTTCTCGACCCGACCAGCACGGTTACCGTACCGTTTGCCTACCACTCCGGACCTACCGGGCTTCCTCGAGCCCCGTACTTCTGCCACCATCAGCACGCCCTGCGGCGAGTTGCTGTACCTTTCAAATGGTCATAAAGTGCTCGATGCCGCCGGTCATCTCCTCCCCAATGGTGATCGCCTCGACAGCGCCCGCACCGTGCGTAACGATACAGTATTACAATGCCCATATTCAGCCCTCTTTGTCCCAGTGCCAAGCAGCACTACCCAAACGCTGCTCTTCTCAGCGACCCGCACCTGTAGTATTTATGATCCTACTATTTATCCTCAATTTCGCCCGACACCGGTGCTCCGCTATTCGCTCATCGAACGGGCATCCGATGGTAGCGGTGCGCGCGTGACACGCCGCGCTGTACCGCTGAGTACGGTAGGAGTAGCGGGCGTCGGGGCTACGCGCCACGCCAACCACCGCGATACGTGGGTAATGGCCCGTACGCTGCGGGGCGGCAAGTTTCTGGCGTATCGGGTAACACCGCGTGGGGTGACGGCTACGCCGGTCGTCTCGCCCTCGCGTTTCAACCCCGATACCCTCGGTGGGGTGACTTTTTCGCCCGATGGTCGGTGGGTGCTGTTTTCTACCCGCTTCGACTCCGTCAATAGCGCTATGATGACGCATCTGCGCTGGCTGGCATTGGCGCGCTTCGATGCGGCCACGGGCAGGGTCTCTGAGGAGCGTATCGTGAGCTATAACGCGTTTGAAGGCGGCTTTTCGGCCGATAGCCGCTTTATCTACGTGCAAAACTATGGCTCCAACGTCGCGAACGATGTGTGGCGAAACATTGAGCAAGTCGCGCTCGATCCCATTGCTGGTGCTGTCGTTTATTCAGGGGTGATAATCAGTCAAGACCCGCAAATGATTCTTCTTCAATCTGGGGTATCTTACGGAAGTAATCTTCAAAATTATGTTGCGCTCGCTCCGAATGGTGCTATTCTCTTAGCAACCAAACGTTCTACTAATTCATCTGCTACTTATCCATCTTGGTTTCCGGTCATCCGGCGCCCCACCTTGCCTGATACAGCTTGCCAATTTCGGGTGTTGGGTATTTCGGATGATTTTTTTGGCGGCACCGGTTTCAGCTCCGTCAACACAGCGGCGATGCTGGATTCAGTGGCGGAGATTCGGCATCTGAGCACCTGTGAAACCGATACGGTGGAGCTGTGGCTGGCCAACCCCGGCTGCGCCCGCGGCGTGCGCTGGAATTTCGGCGACCCTGCGGGCGGTCCGGCTCACGACACGGCCACCGTCTGGGCGCCGCGCCACCGGTTCAGCAGCCCCGGCACTTACACCGTCACGGCCACGCTGGCCGATGGGCGCGTGTTTCGCAAGGCGGTAGTCTATGAACCCGTCGGCACGACCACGGCGGCCGCGCCCAATATTTTCACCCCCAACGCCGACGGTCTCAACGATACCTTCCGCCCCGTAGCCACGAGCGGCCCGGTGCTGCACTGGGCGATTTACAACCGCTGGGGCAAGCGCGTGTGGCAAACCACCGACCCGGCCGCCCTCTGGACCGGCGCCGACTGCTCCGAGGGCGTCTACTATTACCTTTTCACCACCACCGACTGCACCGGCGCCCCCGTAGAGCGGCGCGGCATCGTGACGCTGGTGCGGTAAAGCAGATGAGGGGCACGGGGGGCAAGCGCGACGGGGCTCCTGCTTCCCTTCCCGCCCTCTTTTTTCGGCGACAACCGCTGCTGGTGCGAACTTGCACCCCGCACCGGCCGGAAGCGCCTTTCCGGAGCGGCAGCATTTTTCAACGCGCTCTCTCTTATGATCGACCTCCAACCCATCCTGCAAGCGCCGCTCACGGCTGTATGGCAGAAAGAAGCCAACCTGCCTTTTGCGCACGAGCGGGGGTACGCGCACCCGAAAGCCCTTCAGGAAGGAAGCGTGCTCTTTATCGGCTTGGCCACCTCGTATAACCAAACCCATAATGTCGACGGCGACCCTACCAAGCCGCTGGTGTTTGATCTGTACGATAATCCGGGGAATTTCTACCGCAAGGAGATGGATTTTCTGGCGACCGTTGACCCCGCGCTGCCCTACGCCCACCTCGACGTGCTGTTTCAGCGCGAGAGTGAGCAGAAAGCGATTCAAGCGATGCTCGGCGGGGCCGGAGCCGGTTTTGCTTCGGATCAGTTAGCGGTCACCCGCGATGTGCTCACGCATCTCACCCAGCTCCCCGCCCGGCAGCGGCCGCGCGCCATCGTGGTGGCGAACCGCTTGGCGCAGGAGCTGCTCGGGTTTTTCTACAACCCCATCCATCCCGACGAGCGGCAGTGGCTCGGCCTCACGTTTACGGAGCAACTAATCGAGCCGCACGAAGAGCTTTATTACCTCTGCAATGAGTGGGGCAATATTCCGGTGATTTTCACGACCCCATTCAGCGGCATGACGGCGCGGTTCAACACCCCCGAAAAGAAAGCCGCCAAGCACTCGCGCCTAGCTGCCATTCTGGAGCGGTTGATCGGTTAATGGACTGATTTAAGCAACCGTCTTCCCTCCTGAACTTCAAGCGCCCCGGTGCGGATATGCCGCGCCGGGGCGTTCTTGCTTGCATTCCGGCTTCATTTCCAGCTTCTTCCTCGCTCACTTTTCTCCGATGCGCCGCCTGCTCGATCTGCTGCGTCAACCGTATCCGCTGCCCGAGGGGCCGGCGGTCCAGCTCCGGCGGGCGCTGCTGATTGGGGTGTTCGTGGGGGCGTTTCTGCTCTTGTTTCAGCCGTTCGGGCTGAATGATTGGCGGGTGCCGCAGAAGGCGCTCAAGGTTGCGGGTTTCGGGCTGGTTTCTACGCTGGTGACGTTTGGCTGGTATGTGGGCGGGCAGTGGTTGGCGCCGAACTTCTTCCGCGAAGACCGCTGGACGGTGGGCCGCTCGGCGCTGTACCTAAACCTGAATGTGCTGCTCATCGGAATCGCCAACCTGCTCTACCTGAGCTGGCAAGCCGATGTGCCGCTACAACAGCTCCACCCCGGCGGCATGATTGCGATTACGTTCCTGATTGGCGCGTTTCCGGTAGCTGGCGTTACGCTCGCCACGTACATCCGGCAGCTTCGGCTGAACCAAACCGCTGCCGCCGCCTTACTGATTCGTTCGGCGGAGCTGGTTCCGGCGGCTGAATCAATTGTTGAGTCAGCTTCGGTATCACCTTCAGAGATAACTTCGGAAACAACCTCCGAATCCGCCACCAATCCGCCGCCGTCAAACGGCCCTATTGTCCCGCCGCCCGCCACCGTCACGTTCACCGCCGAGAATGGCAAGGATTCGTTGACCGTGCCCGTTGCGCAGCTGCTTTACCTCGAAGCGGCTGATAACTACTGCACTGTGGTGTACGGCCCGGCGGGCAGTGCCCCGGTGTTGGCGTTGTTGCGCGCTTCGCTCAGTCGGTTGGCGGGGCAGGCGGCGGAGCAGGGCACGACGCGGCTCACACGGGTGCATCGCTCTTATCTCGTGCAGCTCGACCGCGTGACGCGGGTTGCGGGTAATGCGCAAGGCTACCGCCTGCACCTGCCCGTGCCCGACGTCGAGCCGGTGCCCGTGGGGCGCACGTATGCCGAAGCGGTTTTGGCGGCGTTGCGCGCGGCTCCCGTTCGTCCCTAATACGCTCCTGAAGGCCGAAGCGGGCTTTGTCGTTCGTCCCAAAACATCGCTGAATACCCCAAAAAAGCCCTTTTCGCCCCACGGCTATTGCAGTCGGGTAGGGCCGTGGCCGACGTTTGCAGCATCGATTCACCCCCGAAACTGCCCCACGCCGATGCTCGCCTCCTTCTTTTTCTCCTTCGATTACACCGACCTTGCCGTCATCGTGCCGCGCCTGACGCATATCGGCGCCGGTGCGGTTGCGCTCTTCGCGGGGCTGGTGCCGATGCTCGGCCGGAAGGGTGGCCCGCCGCACCGCCGCGCCGGACGCGTGTATGTCGGGGCGATGATCGTGGTGGCGATTACGGCGCTCGTGCTCACGGCGCTCCTGCCGGTCACCGGCTCGCGGCTGTTCCTGACGGGCATCGCGGTGTTCTCGTTTTACCTGAGCTTCTCGGGGTGGCGGGCTGCCCGGCGCCATACTTCCACCTTGGCTACCGCTGATAAAGGGTTGGCGGTTTTCACTTCCCTCGTCGGCTTGGCGATGGTGGGCGCCGGGGTTTACTGGCAAGCTATCCTGTTCGGCTTCTTCGGAATACTAACGCTCATTTTCGCTGTCCGCGATGCATGGACCGGGTTCCGGACCGCCCCAGCGGGCACGCGGCCGGAGCCGTGGGTTTTCCGCCACATCTCGCGGATGGGCGGCTCCTACATCGCTACGTTCACGGCTTTTCTGGTGGTGAACTTGGGGCACTGGCTGCCGGAATCGGCCCCGGCGTGGATTGGCACAGCTGGCTGGATTGCGCCTTCCTTGCTCGGGGCGTTCCTGATTCGGCAGGCTATTCGGGGGTATAGGGCGAAGAAGGTGACGGCGTAACAGCTTTTAGAAATCGTCAGCCAATTCTAGAATCGGCCTCGTCTCTCACCTTCCTATTCTCACTCACTCTTGCGCTACTCGCGCATCCTCCGTCACTCATGAAGCTGCTGTTTTCCCTACTACTCGCTCTGTTGCCCGCCCTGATTGCGCTTCCTGACCGCGCCGTTGCTCAAGGCCGCAGCCTGCAAGGCCGCCTCACCGATGCTGATGGCAAGCAGCTGTCGTATGCCACGGTCGGAATCGTGGGGCAGCCGGTGGGTACCGTCGCCGATGCCGAGGGGCGGTTTCAGCTTACGCTGCCCGCCTCCATTGCCCCGACGGACTCTATCCGGTTTGGCTTGGTCGGTTACCGCGCTCAGACGCTGCCGGTGGCTGCTCTACCGCCTAATCCGGTACTCATCAGCCTTCCTGAAGCTGCGATGGCGCTCCCCGAGGCCACTATTCGGGCGCGCGGCTTGCGGCGCCAACGCATCGGCAACCACAACTGGAATGCGAAGATGCAGACCAATTTCGCCCTCGACGAAGTGCCGGGGCATAATGTCGGGGCCGAAATCGGACGGGTTTTTCAACTCCCCAAAGGCGGCGCTTGGCTCGATACGCTCCGCTTCGCGATGGCCAACACGTTCGATTCGGTTCGGCTGCGCGTCAACGTGTACGCCCTCGAAGACGGGCGTCCCGGTCGGTCGCTGCTGCAACGCCCGCTCTACCTGACCCGCGTCAAGAATCAGCGCGGGTGGGTGATAGTCGATTTTCGACCCGAAAACCTCTTCGTTACCGATGAGGCGGTTGTGGTCGCCCTCGAATGGGTTAGCCATTCGCCGCAACCTGACGGGCTGTTGGCGCTGCCGATTACCGTTCCCGCATTCGCCACGCACCTCTACCGCTACGGCGCGGCCAATAACTGGAAGCGCTTTCCCGGTATGTCGGCCTGTCTGGAGTTGGTCGTGACGCACTAGTGCGGACGAACGTCCAAGCAATCACCTCAATCAACTCAACTCAGCTCACCCCCGCTCCTGACACAGCTCCACCAGCACGCCGCCCGCTGAGCGCGGGTGCACGAAACACACGAGCTTGTTGTCGGCGCCGGGCTTGGGCTCTTCGCTGAGCAGCTCGAAACCTTCGGCTTTCAGGCGGGCCATCTCGGCGCGGATGTCGGTTACGCCGAAGGCGATGTGGTGGATTCCTTCGCCCTTCTTCTCGATGAACTTGCTGATCGGCGAGTCGGGGGCGGTGCCGACGAGCAGCTCGACTTTGCTCTCGCCGGTCTGGAAAAAGACGGTCGTGACCTTTTCGGTCTCTACCACTTCCGTTTTGTAAGGTTCCGTGCCGAGCAGACGGCGGTAGAGGTCGGTGGCGGCGGTGAGGTCGCGGACGGCGATGCCGAGGTGTTCAATAATCACAAGATCGCAGATTTAGCGGATTTTTTGATTTTCCTGATTCTGATTCTGATTCTGATTCGGTTCGCAAGGTGGCGCTTGTTGGGCGCACAAGGGGTGTACACTGAGCGCACACTGGCCTTTCACCCCAGAAAGCTAGCCGCTCGCTCCACAAAACTCATCAGCGAAATCTTTTCATCCGCTTCATCAGCGATCCGGGCGTAATTTTGACCCGTTCCAAACTAAGCGGCCTAACTGGCTGTTCTGAACCGGGACTGCAACCGCCCCGACGATTCCGATGCTGAAGCTTCCGATTTACCTCGATAACAACGCCACTACGCCCCTCGACCCGCGCGTACTCACGGCGATGATGCCGTATCTGACCGATGTATTCGGCAATGCGGCCTCGCGCAACCACCCGTTCGGCTGGCAAGCTGAAGAAGGTGTGGACTATGCCCGCCAGCAGATTGCCGCCCTGATTGGGTGCTCCGACAAGGAAATCATCTTCACGTCGGGCGCCACCGAGTCGGATAACCTCGGCATCAAGGGCGTGTTTGAGATGTATGCCCAGAAGGGCAATCACATCATCACCACCACCACCGAGCACAAAGCGGTGCTCGATACCTGCAAGCACCTCGAAAAGGTCGGCGCGCGTGTCACGTACCTGCCGGTTGATGCGGAAGGCCTGATTTCGCTCGCCGAGCTGGAAGCCGCCATGACGCCCCAGACCATTCTGGTGACCATCATGTACGGTAACAACGAGACCGGGACGATTCAGCCAATCCGCGAAATCAGCGCGATTGCCCACAAGCACGGCGCCCTGTTCATGACCGACGGCACGCAGGCGGTCGGCAAGATTCCGGTCAATGTCGATGCCGATGGGATTGATTTGATGGCCTTCACCGCGCACAAGATGTACGGCCCGAAAGGCGTCGGCGCGCTGTATGTGCGGCGTAAGAACCCGCGCGTGAAAGTGACGGCTCAGATGGACGGCGGCGGTCACGAGCGCGGTATGCGGTCGGGGACGCTCAACGTGCCGGGCATCGTGGGTCTAGGGAAAGCGTGCGAAATCTGCCGTCTGGAAATGGACGCCGACACCGCCCGCATCTCCGCTATGCGTGACCGTCTCGAACGCGAGCTGCTCACGCTCGAAGAATCCTACGTCAACGGCTCGCGGGAGCATCGCTTGCCGCACGTCGCCAATATCTCGTTCAAGTACGTCGAGGGCGAAGGCCTGATGATGGGCGTGAAGGACTTGGCCGTTTCCTCGGGTTCGGCGTGTACGTCGGCTTCCTTGGAACCGAGCTACGTGCTGAAAGCCCTCGGCCTGTCCGACGATTTGGCGCACTCCTCGCTCCGTTTCGGTCTCTCGCGGTTCACCACCGATGAGCAGATTGATTACGCCATCGGTCACGTAAAAGAAGCCGTGACGAAGCTCCGCGAAATGTCGCCCCTGTGGGAGATGTTCAAGGAAGGTATCGACCTGAACTCCATCGAGTGGGCGGCTCACTAAGGTTTTCCGGAAATCAGGCGCTCGGTTTCAGCTTCGCTGCGAATCGGCTCCACCAGAAAACGGAAAACAACAACCAGAAACTTTCTCCAAAAAATGGCTTACTCCGATAAGGTCATCGACCATTACAGCAACCCACGCAACGTCGGGACGCTCGATAAATCCAAATCCAACGTGGGCACCGGCTTGGTCGGCGCGCCAGAGTGCGGCGACGTGATGCGCCTGCAAATCGAGGTGGATGAGGAGACGAAGACCATCACCGACGCCAAGTTCAAGACTTTCGGCTGCGGCTCGGCCATCGCATCCTCGTCGCTCGCGACGGAGTGGCTCAAAGGCAAAACCATCGACGAGGCGCTCGCCATCGACAACATGGAGATCGTGGAAGAGCTGGCGCTGCCGCCGGTGAAAATCCACTGCTCGGTGTTGGCGGAAGACGCCATCAAGTCGGCCATCAACGACTACCGCGTCAAGAACGGCCTGCCGGAGCTGGAGCTGGCGAAGTCGCACCACTAAGAAGTTTTGGGCTTCGGGGTGGAGTTTTTTAGTCGAATCAGACTGGAAGACCTCGCCCCGAAACCCCAAATCATCCATTCCCCCCAATGGACCTTTCCACCGATACCCGCGTCGAGCTGGCGCGGTTGCAGCGTGAGATTGAGAATCTGCTGAATCTGCGCGAAACCGAGCTTTTGTTCGAGTTTCGGGAAGTCGACCAGCAAACACGGCTCGATTTGGTGACCGTGAACCCGCGTCACCGCCAGTCGTTCCTGTTCCGGACGGAAACCGGGCACGACCGCGTCGAGGCGCTGCGGAAGATGCTCGATTACGTGCGCGATTACCGCGAGCGCGACTCGTCGTTCACCATTCAATGGCGCGCCCTCGGCGAGCCGGAGCTGAACACGTCGTATTTCCGCGCCAAGCACGTGTACGAAGCCCTCGACAAGCTCTATTTCGGCCGCGATATGCACACGATTACCGTGTATAGCGTCGTGCTGAACCCGATTGCGTAACGCTAATGCCTCGGCATTGCACCAGTAGTCGCGGCATTATTTACGCCCGATTGATGTTTCGTAGGGGCGTGGCCGTGTTCCCCCCCGCACCCCCAGTTAAAACCTAAAGGCACCAAGCACGGGCGGGCACAAGGCCCGCCCCTACCACCTTTCCAGACAGATGATTACCGTAACCGATAAAGCCCGCGAGAAAGTCTTCAAGCTGCGTTCCGACGCTGATTTGAACGACGCGTACCGGCTGCGCGCCTCTGTGGCGGGCGGCGGCTGCTCGGGCCTGTCCTACCAGCTCGATTTCGACGATGAGGTCCGGCCAATGGATCAGGAATTCGAGGACAAAGGCGTGAAAGTCGTCGTCGATATGAAAAGCTTCCTCTACCTAGCCGGTACCGAGCTTGATTTTTCCGACGGCCTGAATGGTAAAGGCTTCCATTTCGTCAACCCGAACGCGTCGCGCACTTGCGGCTGCGGAGATTCGTTCTCGGTTTAGGTGATTTGATTTAAAGCGTTTTTTTACAGGATAATCCCCGTCGATAATTTTTATCGGCGGGGATTATTTTTTACTAGCCTGAAGCAATTGCAGAGAAATTTGTCATTGCGAGGAGGAGGCTTTGCGACGACGAAGCAATCCTCGTTAGCTCGGTAAGGCGGCTGAGTAAACGCCCCCGTCCTACGAGGATTGCTTCGTCGCAGGGCCTCCTCGCAATGACAAAGTGGTAGTTGGCTAATTCTGAATTCTGAACGACTTATTAATCCGAAGACGCCTCCTTCGGCTACTGAACAACACCCTCTTCCAAATTCCTGATACCCCCCGCAATATGCGCCGCAATCACTTTTGCGTGATGTCGGCCATTCTCGATGAACCAGCGACTGGTGGCTAAGCCCCCGCAGACGGTGCCAGCGACGTACACGCCGGGGCGCTGGGTTTGGTAGGTGGCGGGGTCGAAGGCGGGAGGGGCGGCGGGGTCGGTTTGGTGGAGGGGGATTTGGAGGGTTTGCAGCAGCGCGTAATCGGGCTGGTAGCCGATGAGGGCGTAGATGAAATCGGCAGCGACAGTAAGAGGGCCGGTTGGCGTGAGGATATCGGCTTCGGTGGGCCAAATGGCGGTTAGGCGTGATTCGTAGAGGGCGCGGATGCGGCCTTCGGCGATGCGGTTGAGGAGATCGGGGCGAATCCAGTATTTCACGGAATCGGATAGCTGGGGGGCGCGAATGACCATTGTGACGTCGGCACCGGCGCGGGCTAGGGCTAGGGCGGCTTTGGCGGCTGAGTTTTTTGCGCCGATGACTAAGCCGCGCTGCCCGACGTGGGCGTAGGGCTCGCGGTAGTAGGGGGTGACGTGGGGGAGGTCTTCGCCGGGGATGCCTAGGCGGTTCGGTACATCGAAAAAGCCGGTGGCGAGAATGACGTGACGGGCGTGGAGCGACGGCCGGTCAGAGCGGGCGGTATGGACGTGGAAATGGCCTTGCGTGCCGCTTAGGCCAGTTACGCGCTCATAAAGCCGGAGGGGAAGCTGTTCGACCTGCGCGACTTTTCGATAGTAATCGAGCCCGTCTTCGCGGCGGGGCTTGTAGTGGGCGGTGGGGAAGGGGTGCTGCCCGATTTCGAGCAGCTCCGGCGTAGAGAAAAACTCCATCTGCTGCGGATACCCCACGAGGGAGTTCACGAGGGCGCCTTTCTCGACCACCACCACCGTCAGGCCCGCCCGTTGGGCTTCGAGCGCACACGCCAACCCCACCGGCCCCGCGCCAATAACGGCCACATCGACGGTTTCGACAGGAATCATATTGTCAGAGGCAGCAGCAGCTTCAGAAACCGGCGGCAGGTCAGTCATAGCGTTTTAAGCGGTCATCCAAAAATTATTAAGGATTTTGTCATTGCGAGGAGGAGGCTTGGAGCCTGCCGCGAGCGAAGCGTGGCGGACGACGTGGCAATCCTCGTGTGCTTGGTGCGTTTGCTCAGCCACATGGCCCATCCTACGAGGATTGCTTCGTCGCAAAGCCTCCTCGCAATGACAAAGGCAGAAAAACGTTCGCTTAACCGCTTCGGGTCGATTTACTCCGCGAGCAGCCAGCGTTCGGCGTCGGCGAAATTGTCGAATACTTTGCCGCGCAGGCCGCGATTGACGGCCACCAGCTCGCCGATGCGGTTGCGGTCGAGGTGATCGGGTTGCTCGTCGACGAACGCGATGCGGATTTCTTGCAACCCCAGCTCGGCCAGAAAGCGCCCTAAGGCCATCAGATCGGCGGTTTCGCCGTTGTTGGGGAAATTTTCTACCACCAGCAACCGCCGGACGCCCTGCCGAATGGCCTCGGCGGCTACTTCCTGCCAGTAGGCCACGGAGACTTCCAAAGAATCTTCCGGGCCGCTCACGCGGGCCAATAAATACTGCGGATGTTGCTCGAAACGAAGGTCGTAGGGAAGGGCCACGGTTAGCGGGAAGGGAGTAAGACAGTAAACACGTGTTGAACGGCGAAGTCTTCCGAAAGACTGACGATTTTTGGTTTATCGGGCGCTGTTGCTGCCGTGGGCCTCAAATCGGTGCATCAGACCGGCGCATCCGACCCGGCTCATCAGGCAGGCTCTTCCGACAGGAGCCACTGTTCGGCTTCCGTGAAGTCGGTGAATACTTTGCAGCACACGCCGTCTAGCGCGGCGCTCGTGGCGCCGTCGAGGTTTTGGTCGTGCTGCTCGGGGCGGGTATCGCAGAAAGCCACGCGCATTTGCTGGAGGTTGAGGCTGGCAAAGGATTCGCCGAGGAACTGCGCTACTTGCTCTTGCTCGGTGGTGCTGACGTTGTTCGTGAAGCTTTCCTCGACCAGCAGCCGGACGGGGTTGCGCTGGTGCGCCTCCGTCAGAATCTCTTGCCAAAAGGCAATCGAAACCTCCAGCGAGTCGTGGATGCCCTGAACGGTCGCCAGCAGATAACCGGGGCGGTCTTCAAACGTCAGCCAATATGCTGGGGCAGTCATAATAAGAGGTAGCGTGATTGCAAATAGATGAGGTTAGGAGTCCGGCCGCGAAAGTAAGCCAAACGCCCGGTGTCGATTCGTATAGAATCGGCACCGGGCGCGCTAAAAGACCCATTTAAGGGCCGAAACGGACGCTTATTCAGTCACGATCAAGCGGATCGTGCGTTGCGCGTCCGTCGTCCGGACGCGGAGGAGGTACGGCCCGGCGGGGAGGTCGCGCAGGTCGAGGCGCTGTTGGCGGGCGGTGGGGATGGCGGAATCGGTGGAACCGTCGTCGCCGTTGTTTTCATCCGTGAAAGTGCGGCAGAGGCGCCCGAGCTGGTCGAACAGCTCATATTGCACGGTCCCGGCCACGGCATCGGTTAGGGCGACGGTGGCGCCGTCGGTGAGGGCGGCGGGGTTCGGCCAAACTTCCACATTCAGAGGCGCAGAGGAAGCCACGGCGGTATTCAGCGTAGGTTCAGCAGCGGGCCGCGCCGCGCCGTTCGGCTTGAAAACGAACGCGAAATCCGCAACCGTAGCCGGGAGCGGCACCGTGGCCACCCCAGCCGCCGAGGCGATTACGCCGCGCGCCGCCCCCGCCGCCAAGCCGGTTTGCGCCGAGTAGGGGAGGTACGTGTAGCTCGCCCCGGCTACCAACCCGCGCACCGTGAGCGTGCCGGTGCTGCTGGCGGCGGCCGCCGTCTGGTTGTTCTGGAAGTAATAGAGCCAGTTGTAATTGACGTTCCGGACGTACCCCACCACGCGATTCCCGGCGCGCAGCCCTTGCCCGACAAGCTGGCTGCCGAGGTTTGTGAACCCGACGCTCGAAATCTGAATCCATTCGTTGCCGGTGTTATCGAGGGTGATGGTGTGCGCCCCGGCGGGGACGTTGATGCTGTACGTGGTATTCGTGACGGGATTGATCTGCGTGAGCAGCGTCACGCCGTCGAGCTTCATCACGAGGGTGCTGCCGCTGCTGGCGCCGCGCCCCGTGACCGTCACCCGCGCCTGACCGGCCACCGGATAGGTCACCTGAAACGACGGTGCCCGCCGCGCTGCCGCGTGATACGCGCCGAACAGCATCGTGCTCAGGCTGGCCACCGTTGGCGTGAGCGTGCCGTTGGCGCTCACCACGAAGGTGCTGGCCGGGGCCGGAGTGGCGGCGTAAGTGGGCGCCGGAAAGCCGGGGAAACCGGGACCAAACGAGAGCGTTCCGCCGACGGTGGTGGTCAGCTCCAGCGCCGTGGGCTGGTAGGCGTGGGTCGTGGGGTTGACGTTGGCATCGAGGAAGGTATCGACGGCCTTCATTACGGGGTACGTGACGGCGGCGCGCGGGTGGACGTAATCGTCCCACCACCACGTCAGGCCCGGCCCCATCGAGCCGTTGAGCGCCGAACCCCACATCGTGGTGCGGAAGTGGATGGCGTTCGGGTCGTCGAGGTTGGTGTTGGTTTGGGCGTTATGGTAGATTTCGAGGCCGAACTCGCCCGTCAGGTATGGCTTGTTGTGGGCGGCGCGCAGGGCGGTGCTGGCAGCGGCTAGGGGCGCTTCGAGGTCGGCCTGCTTGCGGTAGAGGTGGGTTTGGGTGAAATCGATGTTCGCGTTATTCCACACGGCGGGGTCGCCGCTGCTCATCGCGTAGGAGTTGCTGACGAGGTGGAGGTTTGGGTCGGTGGCCTTGAGGTAGGCGGCCATCTCGCTCAACCAAGTGGCGGTGGTGGCTTTCTGGGCGGTGTAGCTGTCGATGAGGTCAAGCTCATTGAAAAACTCCCACGCGAGCAGGTTTTTCGAGTAGCCGTAGCGCGCCACCAGATAGCGCAGCTTGTTCTTGTAAGTGGCTTTGGCGACGGCATTGCTGAAGAAGCTCCACGGCTGGGTGCTCACGCACGGCCCGCCGTTGGCGGCGTTGTAGGGGTTGCCGGCCCACTGGGGCGTATCGCCGCCGGCGGCGAACTGGCCGTGGTTATTGAGGCACAGCTCGACGTAAATCCCCCGCGCGGCGCAGTAATCGAGGATCCAATCCAACTCATACGCGGAAGGTTGGGCGTAGCGTCGCAGGCCGTTGTAGCCGCCGTAGCCGATGTTCTTCCACTCCAGCTCCATTCCCCAGTAGCACAGCCAGAGGCGGATACAGTTGGCGCGGTTCGCGTAGAGCTGGTCGAGCCAGACTTTGTAATCGCCGAGGCGGTTGTTGTTGCCCCAGCACAGGTTTTCGCCGACAGGCAGGTACGGCGTCCCAGCATCGAACCGCAGGTAATTGCTCCCGGCCAGCCGCCGCACGAACCCCGGGTCAGTACCAGCAGTTGCGCTGAACGTGCCGGTCAGAGCAGGCGAAGTGCCCGACGCGTCCTGCAACGTGACGGCATACGACCAAGTGCCGATTTCAGTCGGCGCGAACCGCACGCGCCAGCTATTCTGGGCGGGAACGGCCGTCAGCGCACCCGTGGTGGCGTTGGTGAGCGAATATCCATCCTGCCAGAACCCATCCACCACTTTCACCGCGCCGCTCGGGGCCGTGAACGTGGCGCGCATTAGGGCGCCGCCGCCCGCCACATCATAAGAATACGGGTTGCTGAACGTGGTGCCGGTGGCCGTAGCCCCCAGCTCGAATTTCAAATAGCGCCCCACCGAAGCAGGAGCAGCGCCGAGGCGGGTAAGCACGGGCGCCGCCAGCGTGGGCGCCGCCGCCGTCGCCAGCGTCAGCGTCAGGAATAAACCGGAGGAGAAAACAAGGAAGCGATTCACGGGACTGGAAAGGGGGAAAAACCGACGTGATTTGATGTTGACAAAGCTCCGGCGGTGGGGGAGGGTGGCGCGTCACATATCGGGGTGAGAGGCGTATCCCATAAAAGGGGGGCACAGCCCTACGTACCCGGCACCGTCTCGGTGCCGGTGGGGTGTTGGGTGGATGAAGTTGGGTTTGAGGCGTACACGGCCGTGTTCAGGTCGTACACGGCCGTGTTCAACTCGTACACGGCCGTGTTCAGGTCGTACACGACCGTGTTCAGGTCGTACACGATCGTGTTCAGGTCGTACACGACCACGTTCAACTCGTACACGACCACGTTCAACTCGTACACGACTACGTTCAACTCGTACACGACCGTGTTCAGGTCGTACACGACCGTGTTCAGGTCGTACCCGGCCGCGCACATGTCGTACCCAGCCACGTTCAACTCGTACCCAGCGGTATCACGTTTCCATTCAGTGGTGGTAGGGACGCGTGGCCCGGGGTAGTCGGCGCAAAGCGCCGCCAACCCCGGGCTTTGGAAAAGAACCCCGTTGGGGTTCGCATCACGCAATCAATCGGGGAACCCCAACGGGGTCCTTTTCCAAAGCCCGGGGTTGATTTTTGAAAAAAATCTACCCCGGGCTACACGGGC
>JANNMJ010000032.1:0-5578 GCA_031397815.1 Hymenobacteraceae bacterium | reverse complement strand
CAGGAACAACACCACCCATAGCCCGTCCATATAATGCCAATAGAGGCGGAGCATCTGGAGCTGGAGGCGGCGGTACGGGTTGCGGATAAACAGGAGCATCCGGACACCGTCGGCGGCGGCGTGACGGGTGCGGAGCCAGAAGTACGCGAGGAACGTGATGCCGAGGAGCAAGTGCATCGCGTGGAGCGCCGAGAGCAGGTATACGAACGTGCCCGAGGACGCTTTGCGGAGCGGCGTACCGGTGAGGAGCAGCTCGCGCCAACCGGCCACTTGCGCCACCGTGAACCCGATGCCGAGCAGCAGCGTGTAGCCGAGCACTCGCGAGAGGCGCCGCAGGTTATCCTTCCGGTAGAGCCGCGTGGCAGGACGCAAAACCGCCGAGCTGGTCAGCAGTAAAATGGTGCTGAGGGCGAAGAAACGCGGAAACGGCCGCGGCCCCACCGGGTGCAGCGACCGCGATTGCAGGTACGACGCAATCAGAATCGCGAAAAGAACCGTGATGCCGAGCAGCCCCAGATACAGCATCATCAGGAACGGATGCGTGCGTTCCATCCGAGCCAACGCCGACAGCCGAGGCTGCCCAACGCGGTGCCGCTTTCCGGATTCAGACGATGAGTTCATCAGAGGGGGTGAAGGAGCGCGACGTTCGTTCAAACTGACTGAAATCAGCAAGCGACTTCCCTTCTGGAAAGATACAACGGCCGGGCCACGCGTCTAACCGCGCAGCCCGGCCGCAGGTTTCTCTTTTCGGTGCGCTCAGGGGAAACGGAGCGCCTTCTACCGACGAAACGACGAATCTTACCGACCGCCGCCGCCGAAGAACGACCCAATCTTCCCCAAAACCGCCGCCGCCGTGATGCGCGGCCCGTTCCCGATACCGAACTCGGCGTACGTCTTGCCGCCAACCCGTAAGTCGAGGACCAGCCCGAGGCGCTTTACGGCGTCGTGCAGCGGTTGCAGACTCGCGAGCGGCCCGCCGCCGCCCGCCGGTTTCGGCGCATTCGGCTTCTTGCCCTTCTCGCCCAAAGCGGTGAGCTTGTCGAGGGTGCGCTGATCGGGGATGCCGAGGATGATTTTGTTGCCTTCCGCGACGAGCAACAGCCGGGAATCGTCGAAATCAATGGCGAGCTTCGCCCAGAGGTCGAGCTGCGGAATGGGCGGCGCGCTAGCCATTGGCGTTGCGGGTCCGAATCCGAACGGCACCGTGGACGCGCCAGCGGGCGTTATCAGGGCCGCCCTGCACTTCCATATTATCGAATTCGACGCTCACTTCCGGGTTAGCGCCTTGCGAGGTGAGTTTTTCGAGCAGCGTGGTCGCCAGCTCGGCCCAGTTCGTCGGGCCTTTGACAGGGAGATTATCCATGGGGAGGGGGGATTGGGAATGAGGGGAAAGACGTCGAATTTCCGAAATGAAAGCTCCTGATTGCCCCGTTGCCTTCAACGGCGCGCCGCAAGCTACGGATGCCGCGCACGATGAATAGTTGGCGCCCGGTTGGCGTCCAGTCCGCACCAGCCCGCACAACGGGCGCACCTACATTTGCGCCGTTCCTGTTGCACTGCTGAAATGAGATTTTCTTATTGGTCCGTCGCTTTGCTTGCGCTGCTCGCACCGGCTGTTTTTCTCGGGAGCTGCCGGAGCAAGCCCACGGTTCACCCGCAGTACCGGCCGCTGGTGGAAGCGGTCTACGCATCGGGCAAAATCATCCCCGCCGACGACCATCAGGTCTACGCCCAAGCCGACGGCCTGATTACGCATCAATACGTGCGCGAAGGCGATAGCGTGCGCGCCGGACAGCCGATGTTCGCCATCGAAGGCAGCAGCCAAAACGCCCGTCTGAGCGGCGCCGAAGAAAGCTTGCGCCAAGCTGAGCGGAATGCGGCGCCCGCCTCGCCGGTGGTGGCGGAATTGCAGGCGCAGCTCGGGAGCCTCCGCAGCCGCCTCACCGATGACTCGGTCAATTATGTGCGCTACCAGAATCTGTGGCGTCAAAATGCCACAACCCGCATCGCCCTCGACCGCGCAGCTCTCGCGTACCGCACTTCCCGCAACGACCTCCTGGCGGCGCGGGCACGCTTTCGCCGAACGCAGAATCAGCTTCAGGTTGACCTAGCGAACGCCCGCACCGCCGCCCGCGTGAGCGCCACCGACGCCGGGAACACCATCACCCGCGCCGACGCCACGGGCACGGTCTTCAACATCTTCCGAAAACAAGGCGAGGCCACGCGGCGCGGCGAGCCACTAGCGGCCCTCGGCCGACGCGGGGCGTTCTACCTCCAGCTTTTCCTCGACGAATCGGACGTGGCGCGGGTGCGCGTCGGGCAAACGGCCGTCGTCAAGCTCGACCTCTTCCCGGACCAAGTCTTCCGCGCCCGAATCACCAAAATCTACCCCTCGCTAAACGCCGAAAACCAATCGGTGCGGGCAGATGCGGAGTTTGAGCAGACGCCAAAAGGGTTGATTGCGAATGCTTTTGTGGAAGCGAACGTGGTGGTGTTGCGCCGCCCGCGCGCCCTGACGGTGCCGAAGGCGCTCGTAGAAAACGATTCGGTGACGGTGCGCGGTGCGGACGGCAAGCCTCGTCGCATTCGGATTCAGACGGGCATTAAAACCACTGATTACGTGGAAGTCGTCAGCGGCCTGACGGAGCAGACGGAGTTGGTGCAACCGTAGAGCGTGGGCTTTCGCGGGTTCGCACAGAGTTGCGCAGAGGTTTCCACAGAGGCTCACTGAGGTTTGCTGTTTTGGATTTTTAGCGATCCATTTTCCCCCCAATGCCATCCACTAATTTCCTGATTGCCCGCACGCATTTGCTTGCGAAGAAGCGGCAGACGGTCATTGCCATTCTGGGCGTGACGTTTGGGATTGCGATGTACGTGCTGATGGCATCGGTGCTGACGGGGGTGAATAAATTGGTAGATAATCTGGCGTTTCAGGCCACGGCGCACGTCCGGCTCTACCGCGAGGCCGACGTGAACCGGACGCCCGTGTTGCAGGAAGTGCTGCGCGGCACCGATACGCTGGTGAGCGTGCGCCACCAACGCCCGAAACCCGAGCGCCTATACCTGCGCAACGCCTCCGTCATCGTGGGGGATTTGCGGCGGCTGCCCGGCGTGACGGGCGTATCGGCGCAGGTGAGCACGCCGGTTTTCTACAACTACGGCGCCGTGCAATTCAACGGCACGATGCTCGGTGTCAACGTTTTCGACGAAGACCGGCTGTTTGACTTGCGCGGACAGATGAAGGAAGGGCGGATGGAAAGTCTGCTGGCGAACCCGAACAGCATCTTGGTAGGGTTCGGACTGGCGAACAAGATGAACGTCCACACCGGCGACAACGTGACCGTCGCAACCCCGCGCGGCGTGGTGCAGGTGCTGCGCGTGGTGGGCGTGTTTCAATCGGGCATCGGCGCCGTCGATAATTCCCGCGCTTATACCAATATCGGCACCGTGCAAAAGCTCCTCCGGCAAGACCAAACGTACGTGACCGATATCAGCCTGAAAATGCGCGATATCTACGGCGCCCACACCTTCGGCGGGGAGCTGGCGCGGCGCTACGACGTGCAGGCCGAAGACTGGCAGACGGCGAATGCATCACTCGTTGCGTCGAATAAAATCCGGGATATTATGACGTATATCGTCTCCATCACGCTGCTGGTGGTGGCGGGCTTCGGCATCTACAACATCATGTCGATGACCGTGCAGGATAAGCTCAAGGACATCGCCATCCTCAAAGCCACGGGCTTTTCCGGGCGCGATATCGTGCGCATCTTCCTCCTGCAAGCCATTACCATCGGGCTGCTCGGCTCACTGGTGGGAGTGGCGCTGGGGTTTGCGCTCTCGTATGGCGTCTCGCGGATTCCGTTCAACGGCGGCGGCTTCTTCGCTATCGACCATTTTCCGGTGAATTTCAACCCCGTCTTTTACGCGATTGGCGTCGGGTTTGGCGTCCTGACCACGTTGCTGGCGGGGTATTTTCCCTCGAAACGCGCCTCTCTGGTCGATCCTGTGGCCATTCTGCGCGGCTGATTCCCCTCCCCTATGGCCATTCTTTCTGCCCAAGGCATCAATAAATATTTCTACGAGCCGGAGAAATACCGCGTCCTCACCGATTTGTCGTTTGAGGTGGAGAAGGGCGAGTTTCTGACGATTGTGGGGAAATCAGGCTGCGGAAAATCGACGCTGCTTTACATCCTGTCCACGATGGATACCGAGTACGAAGGCACGCTCAGCATCAACGGCACGCGCCTGACGGGCCTCAACCAGACCACGCTCGCCGCTTTTCGGAACGAGCATATCGGCTTCGTCTTTCAATTTCATTTTTTATTGCCGGAGTTTTCAGTCCTCGAAAACGTAATGCTGCCCGGTCTGAAGCTCGGTCGTTACGGACGTGAGGAGCTGGAAGCCCGCGCCCTCGAAAAGCTCCGGATGCTCGACGTCCACGAGCAGGCCCACAAGCCCGCGAGCAAGCTTTCCGGCGGTCAGCAGCAGCGCGTGGCCATTGCGCGGGCGCTCATCAACGACCCCACCGTGATTATGGGCGACGAACCCACCGGCAACCTCGACACCACGAACACGCGCGTCGCGTTTGCGCTCTTGCAGGATTTGGCGCACACGCACGGCCAAACCATCATCTGCGTCACCCACGACCAAGAATTCGCCGCCAACTCCGACCGCACCATCGAGATGTCCGACGGCCGCATCGTGAGCCACGGCCACCCGCTCAGTGCCTAAAAGCGGATTCTGATTCCCACTAAGCCTCTCAAAGGCTCCCCTCTCCTTTGGAGAGGGGCCGGGGGTGAGGATGCCCGCCCATCGCCCTACGCCCGGCAATATTCTTACCTTCGCCCCGCAAAAAAACCCAATCATTCGCCGATGCGCTTCGCTCCTCTATTTGCCCTCGTCGTGGGCCTCGCCGCCGCTAGCTGTGGTCAGAAAACCGAATCAGGTGCCGAAAACGGCGCCAACCAGCCGGCCGTCGCGCCGGAAGCCCGCGACACGACCCAGTCGGAAGTCATGGCCCCCCTGCCCGCCGGGATGAAATCCTTCGGCAAGCGCATCTCCCTCGACGGCGCCGAGCCAATCGAAAAGCTCCCCGAGCTGATGGCGAAATCGGACTCTGTAAAAGTGAAGCTCGTCGGCGAAATCCAAGAAGTCTGCACCGTAAAAGGCTGCTGGATGGACCTCCCCACCGTCGACGGCAAAACGATGAAAGTCCGGTTTAAGGACTACGCGTTCTTCGTTCCGAAAGACTCGAAAGGCAAAACGACCGTCGTGGAAGGCTGGGCGTACCGCTACACCGTCCCCGTCGATGAACTGCGCCACTACGCCGAAGACGCCGGGAAAACGAAGGCTGAAATCGCCGCTATCACGAAGGCCGAGGACGCCGTGGCGTTTGAGGCGGACGGGGTGTTGATTAAATAAAGCTCCGGATAAACCGTTTGTGTTTGAATTTATCGGGCGAAGTCGAGGAATCGGCTTCGCCTGATTTTTTTTGGGGGAGTTTGGGGTGCGCGTGGGATGGGCGGTTGCAATAGCGCACCCCACGAGCACCCCCGGTAGCCCACGCTAAGCGTAGGGC
>JANNMJ010000016.1:0-14590 GCA_031397815.1 Hymenobacteraceae bacterium | reverse complement strand
GGGACGCCTATTGGCGTCCGGGTTCAGAACGGGTGGTGGCGGTGGTGGTGGTGGGGTGTGGACGCCAATAGGCGTCCCTACGTAGGCGGTGTGTAGGGACGCCTATTGGCGTCCGGGTTCAGAACGGGTGGTGGCGGTGGTGGTGGGGTGGACGCCAATAGGCGTCCCTACGTTAGGCCCATCGAGCACAAAATGGTGGGCTCACGATGCGTTGGTAAGGTCGGGTCGTCTTCCGCGTTGCCCCCGCCGACGCATAACTGTCCTTCTTCATAGAGCGCGATGACGTATTGCGCGACGTCTTCATCCGAAGCAGTGGCTTTCAGCATCCGGTTAAGCCCGGTGCGGGTGGCATCGCGCAGGGGCAAACGGTAAAGCTCTTCAATGGCTTTCTTGAGGGCATCGGGCGCTTGACGGGTAGCGTCGAGGTGGCGGCTCAAGGCGTGATAGGTGCGATAGCGGGCGCTACTCTTCGGGCCGAGCTGCCCGCCAACCGCATTCTCCGTTTCGTGGACAAACTGGAGCGCTTGGGCTACCAGCTCGTGGTGGCTTTCCTGCCGGGGTACGGCTGGAGTATCGGCGGTACAAGCCGCCGCTTTCAGGATAGTGAACTGCGACTGTGAGACCAGCTCCCCCTTGCGGTCTACCCACGCCAGCATATCGTTGTCATTGGCCGTGCGGGCATATACGAGCACGCCGGGCCATTTGCCATCAGGGGCGTGCGTCGCTTGGGTAGCGTGCGAGACAGCCGCCAGATTCGGGATGATAGTGGCGAGCTTCGGGTCGGCAGCAGTGGCGTTTTGCCAGATTTGATACGCGTAGGACGACAAATCGACTTCGCCATCGGGTTCGTCGTCGTAAACGCCGGAGCGCTCGCTGTAGAGGTTGCGCAGCAGCTCCGGGGCGATTTGCTCGTCGATGAAGACCTCATCGGTGCCCACTACCTCGGCGTTTTCCGTCAGGCGCTGGACCAAGCGGCTTCGCAGCCGGATGATTTGCTCAATTCCGTCTTCCGGCAGAAAAGAGTAGCACTGAATCGAATCTGCCTGCTGCCCAATCCGGTCAACCCGTCCCGCCCGTTGAATCAGGCGGATAATCGCCCACGGCAAATCGTAGTTCACGATGACGTGCGCGTCTTGCAGGTTTTGGCCTTCGCTTAATACATCAGTGGAAAGCAGAATCCGCAGCTCTTCCTTAGCGCCCTTCAACTCGGGCTTCCGATTACTCACCGGGCTGAACCGCTGGGCAAATGCGGTGGGGTTAGGGTCGAGGCCGGTGACAGCGGCAAGGCCCGTCAGGCCGCGCAGCACTAGCTGTTGTTCGAGGTAGCAAGCCGTATCAGCGAACTGCGTAAAGAGCAGGATTTTCTCTTTGGGGTGCGTTTTCAGGCAGAGGGTTTCGAGCGCGTTGAGCTTACGGTCGAGCGCGGGATTCCAGTCGTGGGCGAGCCGGATGATGGTCATCAGCGCCTCTGCATCGGCCAAGAGAGTCTTCTTGAGCGTTTGTTTGAAATACGCTGCCGGAAGCCAACGAAAGCGCTTGCTGAGCTTACCAGCGTATTGCGCGTAAAGAGATTCGGCGCGTTGGCGGTACTGGGCTTCGGTCAGGTTCCAAGAGGCTACTTGGGCGGGGTCGGTGCCGTTTTCGTCGTCGCCTTCGGGCGCATCGTCGAAATCTTGATCTTCCAGCCAGTTATCCAGAAACTGGGCATCCTGTTGCCCGATGGGCAAGGGGAGGTCATTTTGCAGGGCGTGGACGAATACGTAGTTGCGCAATACGTGCCGACTCAATGAGAGCAAGAAGGCGTGACCGCTGCTTTCGAGGCGCTTGAAGAGGTTGGTCCGGCAGAAGCCCATCAGTCGTTTTCCGGCACGGGAGAGCGCATCGAGCAACGCGGCATCTTTGGCACTAACCTCGGCCGGGCGCGGCTTTTTCTCAAATTGTCCGAGTCCGTAGCGGGGTAAGCTCAACGTGTTGAGCGTTTCCACTACTTCCGGCGAATACAAGCGGGCATACAGGTCGGACTCGTCGCCGGGGGCAAAGCCGAAGGGGACATTACGTGGTTGACGTTCCGGGAAGTAGGCGGGCGTACCGTCGGGGTAGGTCAGGTAATGGCGCTTCTTCTTGCTGTCGTACTGGGCGTAGTATTCCTTAATGAAGGAACGGGTACGGCGCACCAGAAACAGGCGGGTCAGCTCGCGCCAATCGTCGGCGTACTCGCTGAACTCAAACGCGCCGAGCGAGCGAGCGGGGGCGTGGTGCTTATGGCTGTACTCATGCAGCCCGCCCAGCTCGCGGATATAACGTTCGGGGGCGATACCCAAATCGGCATCGTCCGGGATGAAAAGGCGGAACTGGCTGGAGAGGTCGGTGTAGGCCTTATTGTAGGGAGTTGCCGAAAGCAGGATGACTTTACTGCCGATTTCGTGCAGGTATTCATGGAGTGATTGGTACCGACGGCCTTCGCGGTTGCGCAGGTTATGGCTTTCATCCACGACGACGAGCCGATAGCGGCGTTGGAGTTTCGGGAGCTGCTTGGATACTTGCGTAATCGCCATTACCCGGGCGTTCAGCTCATACCGGTCGACATAGCCTTCCCACATCGACACGAGGTTGCGTGGGCAGACGATCAGCGTGGAATAGGATTCCCGCAGCTCAAATAGTTTGATTAGGGCAGCGGCCGTGATGGTCTTGCCCAAGCCTACCACGTCACCGATGAGCACGCCATTCCGCTTATCCAAGTGCCGAGCGGCCATTAGTACGGCATTCTGCTGGAAGTCAAACAGCTCTTTGTCAAAAGGCGGCGGGACTTTATAGCCCGCAATACCAGCGCGGGCATCGGCTGAAAGGTGGTAGGCAATTTTTAGGTAGATATGGTAAGGGAGCTTTTCGCGGACCCAGCTTTCATCCAGAATCTCGATAAGCTCCTTCGTAATGTCGATGCAGTATTTGTCAGCCCAACGGTCGTTAAACCACTTGGCTAGCTTATGCGTGGCGTCGCCTTCGGAGTGAGCGTCCACCACATCGACATTAAGCTCGCCCTGATTCGCCAATCCCGAGAACGTGAGATTGCTACTGCCGAGATAGCCAATGACCGGCGATTTATTGTCGTCCCGGAACAGTAGGTAAAGCTTCGCGTGAAGCGGATGCCGCAGGTACAGCTTTACGCACACCTTGCCAGTACGCAACTGCTCTTGCAGCTGCTTGAGATGCTTTTCGTCGGCATTAGTCGGAATACCAATCGTGAGCTGCTGACGAAAATTCTGTGCTAGGCGGCGCTTGATATCGGATGCGCGTCGGTTATCTATCTCGCCCTCTTCACCATCTGGGTAATACGCTCGAAGCAAGTTCTCAGGTGGTTGCTGCATCCCGACCAGCAGACGGCAGCGATTGTTGTCGGTGCCGTCCCACGTCTCAATCTGCTCAGCAACCTGCTGCCAGCCACGCAGATTAAAATAACCCACGCAAAAATCTGCTCGGTATGATTTGGTAAGCGTGTCGCGAAGCTCAGGAGCTAGAATGGACTTGATGTTATCGAAGATGTTAGGCATCAGAAAATTAAGAAATCCGGGGTAGTAAGTGGGGGGCAGAGCGGACGGGTTCTTATCGAACGTAGCGCCAAGCTACGGCGCGTTCGGTTGACAGAATCAGGTTTACAGCAGTTTTGGAGTACCTGATATGTGCGTAGGGACGCCTATTGGCGTCCGCTCCCATGGAATGCCAATTAGCACGAAAGGACGCCAATAGGCGTCCCTACGAAGTATGCATCTAATCTTGAACCGCTCTTAGTCCTTTTCTGACCGTTGCCAGAGCACATCACAGTTTCCCCAAATCCCCCAACCCAAACCCCCCTCCAACCGGTTATTTGCGGGCTAAGCCCTTACTTCGTCCCAAACCATTGGTTTATGTCACACAAACGTCTATCAATCGCTGATCTGGCAAAGGAGCTGGGCTTGGCGGCTTCAACGGTTTCGCGGGCACTGGCGGGCAGCCCGCAAGTGAGCGAGGCGACTACGGAACGCGTTCGGAAATTGGCCGACGAATGGCACTACAAGCCGAATCAGCTGGCCGCTGCGCTGCGGAAAGGGCATAGTCAGACGCTCGGCGTCCTCGTGCCGCACCTCACGGGGCAGTTCTTTCCGGAGGTCGTGAACGGCATCGCGCTGGAAGCGAGCCGGGCGGGCTTCAACGTCATGATCTGCCAATCGAACGAGGATGAGGGGCAGGAGAAGAAGAACATCGACCTGCTGATGAACGCGCGGGTGGAAGGGATTCTGGTTTCCTTGGCGAACACGACGCAAAATTTTGCGCACTTCGAGGCCGTCCGCGACCAGCAAGTGCCGCTCGTGTTCTTCGACCGCGAGATGGAGCGCCTCGTCGGCGACCAAGTGCGGTCGGTGGTGCTCGATGATGCGGCCGGGGCGTACGCGGCGGTGTCGCACCTGCTCGCGGGCGGTCGGCGGCGGATTGCGCATATGTCGGGGCCGCTGCACCTCAACATCCACAAAAACCGCCACGAAGGCTACTGCAACGCCCTCCGCGACCACGGCGTGCCGTACCGCGAGGAGCTGGTCACGATCAGCGACCTGACGCAGGAAACCGGCGTCCACGATATGGAGCAGCTACTGGCCTTGCCGGAAGCCCCGGACGCCGTCTTCGGGTCCACTGATTTGGCGATTGTCGGGGCGCTGCAAGCGCTCAAAGGGCACGGGCTGCGGGTGCCGCAGGACGTGGCGCTCGCGGGGTTCAGCAACGAGCTGTTCACCTCCCTCACCGACCCCACGCTCACCTCCGTCGATCAGCAATGCAAGCAGATGGGCGAGGTGGCCGTGCAGGTGCTGCTGGAGCTGCTCAACAAGCCCGCCCAAGCCGCCGCCGGGGAGCGCCGCATCGTGCTGACGCCGCAATTGTTGGTGCGGCAGTCGTCGCAGTAGGAGCGGGGGTGGGGGGAAGATGTGGGGATGTGAGATGATGTGGGGATGTGAGATGATGTGGCTAGCTCTGTCGCAGAGATGGTTTTGATTTGGTGGAAGCCCGGGGTTGATTTCCTTGAAATCAACCCCGGGCTTCTGTGATGAAACCCCTTTGGGGTACGCGGCCCCCACTTCCTGCCATCGTGAGAATCGCGCGGGCTCTGCCCCGTGTGTGAGTATTCGCAGGCGTCTCGCCTGCGGTCAGAATGGCCACGGCCAATAAGGTGCGCCGATTGGGTTGGCGGGCCAGAGTCCCGCGAATAGCCCGCACGGGGCAGAGCCCCGCGCGATTGCCGTGTTCTATCTATTCTGAATCAATAACCCGCGTCCCAACTACCCCGAAGGGGTTTCCTATCCGCAGCCCCGGGTTGCCCTAAGCGAAGCGTGGGCTACCCGGGGTTACGCGTGGCCGGGGTTACGTGCGTCCCATAAACGCCCGCCCACAACTCACACCATCTCCAATACACCCCCAACCACATCCCTCTAAAATCCTCTCAGAAAAGCACATAATGATGTGATAGACCGGGGAATTGAATTGCAGACTTTTGTCAGTCGGTAAACTTCTGGTTCCCCTTCACTACATCACTATGCCAAAAATTACCCTTCAAGCCGGTGCGTTTCGTGCGGTTCGGCTCTGGATTACGACCACGCTGGCGGCTTTGGTCGGCGTTTTGGGATGGGCCGCGCCGGTGCAGGCGCAGGTTTCGAGCTATGGTTACAGCGTCAGCTTCGGGTCGTACGTCTCCCTGCGTGGCGGCACCCCGATTATCCCGAACAGCGGGGGCGGGTCGTTGAACGACGGGTACTCGACCCCGATTCCGCTGCCGTTTACGTTCGATTACGGCGGCGTGCAGGTCGATAAGGTGACGCTTTCGACGAACGGGTACGTGGCGATGGGGACGCACCGCGTCACCGACAACTACAATATTTTGAAGGGGGCGAGCGATAACCTGATTGGGTTCGCCAACACCAACCTTACCACCGACATCGCCGGTGGGCAGTACAGCTACCTAGTAGGGGGCTCTGCGCCGAACCGCATTTTCGTGCTCCAAGCCCGCGATTTTCAGCTTAACGACAACACCCCCGCCAAGACCGGCAACGCGCAAGTCTGGCTCTACGAGACCACGAACGTCATCGAGATTCGATATGGCGCGTTCGGTTCGGGGTGGGGGACGGGGGTAACGGCCGTCTTTCCGGATAGCGTGCGAGTCGGCTTGCGCGGGGTGCGCAGCAACGATTTGGCGGCCGTTACCGGCACTTGGGCCAGCAGTACCAGCAGCTCGATCACGAACAACCCCCGCGTGGGGATGCCGCTCCTCGGGCGCACTTTCCTGCCGACGTCGGGTCAGGTTCTGCGCTTTGCGCCGACCTGCAACGTGCCGACGCCGGTCATCACTTCCAACTCGCCGGTGTGCGCGGGAAACACGCTGACGCTCTCGACATCGGGTTTTCCTTCGAATGCGACCTATGACTGGACGGGGCCGAACGGGTTCACGGCCAGCTCCGCCAGCGTCAGTATCCCCGCCGCGACGCCCGCTGATGCGGGGCTTTACTCGGTCATCGTGACCGTTGGGGGGTGCCAATCGGGACGGGGGAATTCGTTCGCGTCCGTCAACCCGACGTTCACGCCCGACTCGGATTTTCAGTCGCGCTGCGGACCCGGTCCGGTGACGTTCACCGCGAACGGCCCGCCGCAGGTCGGCGGCTTTTCTTTCCGCTGGTACACGCAGGCGCAGGGCGGGAACCCCATTCCCGGCGCCAGCAGCAGCACCTTCACCACTCCCTCGCTCAACGCCGACGCCATTTATTACGTGACGGTAGTGATGCCGACGTCGTTGGGCGGCTGCGAAGGACCACGCGTACCGATGTCGGCTTTCATTCGTCCGGTCCCGGCGGCTACGCTGATCCCGGTCGGCAGCACCACGCTGTGCGCCGGTGATACCGTGGTGCTGCGGGCGTTCCCGCGCGGCGGGACCAGTGCGCGCAACCCCGCCGGGGGCATCTCACTGGCGTACGGTTACAATTACTTCCTCGACGGTCAGCCGCTGAGCGAGTTCAACGATAGCCTTTTCGCGACTGTCGGGGGTACGTACACGGTGCAGGTCACCGATTTTAGCTCCGAATGTTCCGCTACGAGCGGGCCGGTGGTGGTGACGGTGGGGTCGTCGGCCTCGGCGGACTTCGATTACAGCGCGCGGCTGTATTGCCAGAACACGTTACCGGCGCCGGTGCCGACGATTAGCGGCAGCCCCGGCGGCACGTTCAGCGTCAGCCCCACGACGGGGTTGGTGGTGAACCCGACCACCGGGCGGCTGACGCTGCCGACTGCCACGCCGGGTCAGTATCAGATTACGTATTCGGTTGGGGGAACTTGCCCGGCTTCGGCTACCCGCAGCGTGTTCGTGTTGGCGGCGCCCATCGCCACGTTCAGCTACCAGCCGACTGGCCCGGTGTGCGCTGGGGGGCAGGGGACGTTGCCTGCCGTGTTGGCGCCGGGTGCTACGCCGGGCTTTTTCAGTGCCAGTCCGAGTACCGGGTTGGCGCTGAATAGTCAGAATGGGACGATTTTTCTGGGGAACTCGCAGCCCGGCACCTACATCGTGACGAACACGATTGGCGCCGGGAACGTCTGCCCAGAGGTGACGGCCACCACGAGCATCACGATCGGCACCACCCCGACGGCGGGGATTTCCGCCAACGGCCCGCTCAGTTTCTGCCAAGGCGGCTCCGTGACGCTGACCGCCACCGGCGGCGGCCCGAACGCCACGTTTGCGTGGAGCACCGGCGCGACGACGCCGAGCATCGTCGTGACCACGGGCGGCTCCTACACCGTGACCATCACGAACGCCACCGGCTGCGCGGCCACCTCGCCAAGCACCACCGTGACGGTGGTGCCGCAGACCACGGCGGGCTTCACGTATCCGAGCGCGTCGTTCTGCCAAACCACCAGCGCCTCCACTTTGCCGACTGTCACCGGCACGCAGGGCGGCACGTTCAGCGCCACCCCAACGGGCCTCAGCCTGAACGCGCAAACCGGGCAGATTACGCCAAGCATATCGGCGCTCGGTACGTACACCGTGACGTACTCGGTCAATAGCCGCACCTGCCCGTCTTCGTCGTCGCAAACGGTCGTCATTCGGGCCGCCCCGACGGCGGTGTTTGGGTACACCGGTCCGGGGCCGTTCTGCGCTGGGGCGGGCGGCACACTGGCCCCCGCGCTGGCGCCCGGCGCCGTGAAGGGCACGTTCAGCGTTAGTCCGACGGGTTTGACGGTGGATCCGCAGTCGGGGGTCATCACGCTCTCGTCGTCGCAGGCGGGCACTTATGTGATTTCTAACTCGGTGGCGCCGGCGAACGGCTGCGGCTCCGCTTTTGACACTGCCGAAGTGACGATTACGCCCCGTCCGGCGGCCAACGTTTCGGCCAACGGCCCTACGACGTTCTGCGTCGGTGGGTCGGTGACGTTGTCGGTGGCGGCGTTTTCGGGGTCGCAGTTTCTGTGGAGCACGGGCGCGACGAGCCAGAGCATCGTCGTGACCACGGGCGGCTCGTATACCGTTACGGTGACGAACCGGCAGGGCTGCTCGGCCACCTCGGCGCCGACCAGCGTAACCGTCAATCCGCTCGCCTCGGCGACGTTCAGCTATGGCGGCGCGTCGTTCTGCGCGGGCGGTGCGCCGAACCCGACGGCCACCATCACGGGCACTCCGGGCGGCACGTTCAGCGCCGCCCCGACCGGGTTGAGCATCAATCCGCAGACCGGGCAAATTGATCTGAGCGCCTCGCTAGCCGGGGGCTACCGGGTGACATACAGCGTCGGCGGAAACTGCCCGGCGAACGCAACGGTCAGCATCTCCATCACCTCGCCGCCTTCAGCAGACTTTTTTTATTCACCTGATTTGACGCCTTGCGCGGGCGGCAGCATCGTAGTCAGTCCGTTTGCGGAAGACGATGATTCCGAGTTCGGCACGTTCAGCGCCACGCCAACGGGCCTGACGATTGACCCGCAAACCGGGGCCATCAATCTGGCGACTTCGCAGGCCGGAACCTACACCGTGACGAACACGCTGGCGGCGGCAAACGGCTGCCCAGTGGTGACGGCCACGACGACGTTTGTGGTCGAACCAACGCCAAACGCAGGCATCTCGGCCAACGGCCCAACGAGCTTCTGCGCGGGCGGTTCGGTTACGCTGACCGCGACCGGCGGCGGTCCGAACGCCCGGTTTGCGTGGAGCACCGGCGCCACGACCTCAAGCATCACCGTCACGACGGGCGGCTCTTATTCGGTATTGATTACGAACAGCGCCGGTTGTTCCGATGCCTCGCCCGCCACGACGGTGACGATTCTTTCGCCGCCATCAGCCGCGTTCAATTACCCATCCTCGACGTTCTGCCTGACGGGCACGAACCCGACGCCGACCATCACGGGCGCGCAAGGGGGGACGTTCGCCGCGCTGCCATCGGGCTTGAGCCTGAATGCGCAGACGGGGTCCATCAACCTCGGCGCCTCGCAGTCGGGGAGCTACCGCGTGACGTACACGGTGGGCGGGCCGTCGTGCCCGGCCTCGACGACGCAGTCGATTACGATTACTGATGCGCCGCTCGCCACGTTCACGTATCCGCTCAGCGGGAAGCTGTGCGCTGGGGGCACCGGGCAGCTTACGCCATTGTTTGGGCAGGGCGCCTCGGCGGGGACGTTCAGCGCCAGCCCGACGGGTTTGAGCCTGAATCCGCAGTCGGGGATTATTGATTTCGGCACTTCCAGCCCGGGGCTTTACACCGTAACCAACACCATCGCCGCCGCCAACGGGTGCGCGGCTTCCACGGCCAATGTCAGCGTCTTCCTTGAGCCGACCCCGAACGCGGGCATCTCGGCCGGTGGGCCGCTGACGTTCTGCCAAGGCGGCTCCGTGACGCTGACCGCCACCGGCGGCGGCCCGAACGCCACGTTCGCGTGGAGCACCGGCGCCACCACGCAAAGCATCACCGTCACGCAAACCGACACCGTGACGGTGACGGTATTCAACGCGGCGCGGTGCGGCAAGACATCGGCTGAGACGGTCGTGACCGTCAATCCGCAGCCTTCGGCGCTCTTCGTTTACCGGGCGAGTAGGTTCTGCCTGACCGGCACGAATCCGTCTCCAACCATCAGCGGAGCAACCGGCGGCACGTTCAGCGCCACCCCGACGGGCTTGGCCATCAGCGCGCAATCGGGGATTATTAACCTGAGCGCGTCGCAGCCGGGGAGTTACACCGTTACGTATGCCATCGGCGGTAATTGCCCCACGAGTCATTCGGTCAGCGTGACGATTACGAACGCGCCGATTGCCTCGTTCAGCTACCCCACGACCGGCCCAACGTGCGCCGGAGCCACGGGCAGCCTCGCGCCGGTTCTCGGCAGCGGCGCCACGGCGGGCACGTTCAGCGCCACGCCGAGCGGGCTGACTTTGAACGCGCAGACGGGGGATATCGACCTCGCTACATCGCAACCGGGCACGTATAGCGTGACCAACGCGGTAGCCGCCGCGAACGGCTGCGCCGCTACTAGCGCGACTACCTCGGTGGTCATCAACGCTCTGCCGCAAGCCAGCATCGCCAACGACGGTCCGCTGGCGTTCTGCGCGGGCGGCTCGGTGACGCTGACGGCCAACGGCGGCGCCACGTACCTCTGGAGCACCGGCGCCACCACGCCGAGCATCACGGTCACGCAAAGCGGCACGTTCAGCGTGACGGCCACCAACGCGGCCGGTTGCTCGAATACTTCGGCGACCACCACGGTCACTGTCAATCCGCAGGCCACGGCCACGTTCGCTTTCGGCAGCAGCACTTATTGCCTCGGCGGTACGCCAAACCCAACGCCGGGCATCACGGGCACTTCGGGCGGCACATTTACGGCTTCGCCGACTGGTTTGGCGATCAATGCGCAAACCGGTCAAATCAGCCTTTCGAATTCACAGGCCGGCATTTACCGGATTACGTACAGTGTCGGCGGAAACTGCCCAGCCAGCTCCACCCAGACGATTACGCTGAACGCCGCGCCTTCCGCAGCTTTCTTCTACTCGGCTGATTTGACGCCTTGCGCGGGTGGCAGCATTGTGGTGAGTCCGTTTGGGGAAGACGACGATTCCGAGTTCGGTACGTTCAGTGCCACGCCTTCGGGTTTGACGATTGACCCGCAAACCGGGGCCATCAATCTGGCGACTTCACAAGCCGGAACCTACACCGTGACCAACACGCTGGCGGCAGCGAACGGCTGCCCGGCGGTGACGGCTACGACGACGTTTGTGGTCAACCCAACCCCGAACGCGGGCATCTCAGCCAGCGGCTCGACGAGCTTCTGCGCGGGCGGCTCGGTAACTCTGACCGCGACCGGCGGCGGCCCGAACGCCACGTTTGCTTGGAGCACCGGCGCCACGACGGCGAGCATCACCGTCACGACGGGCGGGCCTTATTCGGTGGTGGTGACGAACGGGGCGGGCTGCTCCGACGCATCGGCCACGACGACGGTGACGGTCACGCCGCAGGCTTTGGCGGCTTTCTCGTATGGCGGGCGGTCATTCTGCCGGTCGGGTCAGAATCCGACGGCGAACATCACGGGCACATCAGGCGGCACGTTCAGCGCCACGCCTTCGGGCCTGACCCTGAATGCGCAGACGGGCGCGGTTGACTTAGCCGCCTCGCAGCCCGGCACCTATACCGTGACCTACGCGGTGGGCGGCACCTGCCCGGCTTCTTCCACGCAAACCATCAGCATCACTCCAGCGCCACTAGCCGGTTTCAGCTACCCTACCACCGGCCCGACCTGCGCCGGAGCCACGGGCAGCCTCACGCCGACACTCGCCAACGGCGCCGTGGCAGGCACGTTCAGCGCCACGCCTTCGGGTTTGACTCTGAACGCACAGACAGGGGTTATCAACCTCGCTACGTCGCAGCCGGGCACGTATTCAGTGACGAACGCCATTGCGGCGACTAACGGCTGCGCGGCCACCAGCGCGACGGCTTCGGTCGTCATCAATGCTGCCCCAACGGCCAGCATCTCCGCCAACGGTCCGCTGGCGTTCTGCGCAGGCGGGTCAGTTACGCTGACGGCAAGCGGCGGTCAGAATGCCCAATTCCTTTGGAGCACCGGCGCTACTACGGCGAACATCACCGTCACGCAAAGCGGCGCTTACTCCGTGACCGTAACGAGTGCGGCGGGTTGCTCAGCCACTTCACAAGCGACGACCGTAACCGTCAATCCGCAGCCCTCGGCGGCCTTCGCGTACGCCGGTTCCACCTTCTGCCTAACCGGTACCGACCCCGTGCCGACAGTTTCCGGCACCTCCGGCGGCACGTTCAGCGCCACGCCTTCGGGCCTGAGCCTGAACGGGCAGACCGGCGCGATTAATCTCGCGGCTTCGCAGCCGGGCACATACGTGGTGACCTACGCGGTGAGCGGCAACTGCCCAGCTTCGCAGACGCAAACCGTCACCATCACCGGCGCCCCGCTCGCGACGTTTACTTATCCAAGTCCGACCACCGGCAATACTCCTCGTTGCGCCGGAACGGTTGGCACCGTGGTGCCGACGTTCAGCTCGGGCGCTTCGGCGGGCACGTTCAGCGCGACGCCGACGGGGTTGACAATCAATCCGAACTCAGGCGTCATCAACCTCGCCACCTCGCAGCCCGGCACGTACACCGTGACGAACGCCATCGCGGCGGGCAACGGCTGCGCTGCGGCTTCGGCGACGGCCACCATCACGATTAATGCCCTCCCAACGGCCTCCGTCTCTGTCAGTGGCCCAACCACTTTCTGCGCGGGCGGCTCGGTGACCCTGACGGCGGGCACCGCCAGCAGCTACCTCTGGAGCACCGGCGCGACGAGCCAAGCCATCACCGTAACCACCAGCGCGCAAGTGACCGTCACGGTGACGAACGCTAGCGGCTGCGCGGCCACCTCCGCGCCGATTTCGGTGACCGTCACGCCGCAAGCCTCAGCAGCATTCGCTTACGGCGCGTCGAGCTACTGCGTGAGCGGGTCAGTTGATCCGACTCCAGTCATCAGCGGCACGTCGGGCGGCACGTTCAGCGCGGCACCTTCGGGCCTGACCCTCGATGCGCAGACCGGCACCATCCTCTTGGCCGCTTCCACGCCCGGCACCTACACCGTGACCTACGCGGTAGCCGGGACTTGCGGCGCGCAAGAGTCGCAGCAAGTAGTGATTCAGGGCGCCCCGCTCGCCGGGTTTGCCTACTCCAGCAACGGCGGCAACGGCGGCAACTGCGCCGGAACGAGCGGCGCGCTTACGCCGACGTTCAGCAATGGCGCTTCGGCGGGTTCGTTCAGCTCTACGCCTTCGGGCTTGACGATTAATGCCACTTCCGGCGTCATCAATCTGGCGACTTCGCTGCCCGGTAGCTACACCGTGACGAACGCCATTGCGGCGGGGAACGGCTGTGCGGCGGCATCGGCATCGGCCACCGTCGTTATCAACTCCGCCCCAACGGCGAGCATCTTAGCCGGTGGTCCTTTGAGTTTCTGCCAAAGCGGTTCAGTAACTCTGACGGCGAGCGGTGGCACGAGCTATGTGTGGAGCAACGGCGCCACCACGGCGAACATTACGGTCACGCAAAGCGGCACGTTCAGCGTGACGGCGACGAACGCTGCGGGCTGCTCGGCCACTTCCGCCACGACGACGGTGACGGTCACGCCGCAAGCCTCGGCGGCATTCGCTTACGCGACTTCGACCTTCTGCGGCAGCGGCTCGAACCCAGTACCGACGATCACTGGCTCAACGGGCGGCACGTTCAGCGCCACGCCTTTGGGCTTGAGTCTGAACGGGCAGACGGGGGAAATTGACCTCGCGAGTTCTGCTGTCGGTACTTACACGGTGACCTACTCCGTAAGCGGCAACTGCCCAGCCTCGGCCACCCAAACGGTGACGATTACCACCGCGCCGTCCGCTTCGTTCAGCTACTCCGGCACGGGCGGTAACGGCGGAAACTGCGCCGGCACTAGCGGCACGCTTACGCCGACCTTCAGCAATGGTGCTTCGGCCGGTTCGTTCAGCGTTTCTCCTTCGGGTTTGAGCCTGAACGCCTCATCAGGCGTCATCAATCTGGCGACTTCCCAACCCGGTACCTACACCGTAACGAACGCCATCGCGGCGGGCAACGGCTGCGCGGCGGCATCGGCGACGGCGACCATCGTCATCAATACTGCTCCAACGGCGAGCATTTCGGCTGGCGGTCCACTCTCGTTCTGCCAAGGCGGCTCCGTCGTGTTGACGGCGAGCGGTGGGACGAGCTACGTCTGGAGCAACGGCGCGACGACGGCGAGCATCACCGTCACACAGAGCGGCACGTTCAGCGTGACGGCGACGAACGCGGCGGGCTGCTCGGCTACTTCCGCCACGACGACGGTGACGGTCACGCCGCAAGCTTCAGCGGCTTTTGCTTACGCGACTTCCACGTTCTGCGGCAGCGGCTCGAACCCGGTGCCGACGGTTACTGGCTCAACGGGTGGCACGTTCAGCGCTACGCCTTCGGGCCTAAGCCTGAACGGGCAGACGGGGGGAATCAACTTGGCTGCCTCGCAAACCGGCACTTACACGGTGACCTATGCCGTAAGCGGCAACTGC
>JANNMJ010000015.1:0-3654 GCA_031397815.1 Hymenobacteraceae bacterium | reverse complement strand
GGTTATCGTTCGACGCAGAGCGGTTATCGTTCGACGCATAGCGGTTATCGTTCGACGCATAGCGGTTATCGTTCGACGCATAGCGGTTATCGTTCGACGCATAGCGGTTATCGCTCGATGCATAGCGGTTACCGAACAGTGTCCCCTCACGGGGACGCGTTACTGTGCACGGTTCTGAGGGAGATGCCTTGTGCTGCACGGTTTTCACGCGGCCATCTGAGTTACCCGGAATCCCGACCTTCACGCCGTGAATGCTATGACTGATACGATTGTCGCGCCGGCCACGGCGGCTGGGGCGGCGGGGCTGCACGTTATCCGCTTGAGCGGACCACGGGCAGTGGAGCTAGCCGATTTGCTGTTTCGGGGGAAGAAGCGGTTGGCGGATACGGCGCCCCGCACCCTGCATTACGGGCCGCTGCTCGACGGCGAGCGGTTGCTCGATGAAGTGGTGGTAGCGCTGTTTCGGGCGCCGCACTCCTACACCCGCGAGGATGTGGTCGAGATTTCGTGTCACGGGTCTGATTACATCGTCGGGCAGATTCTGGCGGCGCTCACTGGGCGCGGCGCCCGCTTGGCGGGGCCGGGTGAGTTTACGCAGCGGGCGTTCCTGAACGGCGCCCTCGATTTAGCGCAGGCCGAAGCCGTGGCCGACGTTATCGCCGCCGATTCGGCCCTTGCGCACCGCGTGGCGTTGCAGCAGTTGCGCGGCGGCGTCTCGAATCAGCTTCGCGAATTGCGACAGGAATTGATTGATTTTGCCGCCCTGCTGGAGCTGGAGCTGGATTTCTCCGAGGAAGATGTCGAGTTCGCGAACCGCCCTGCCCTCACCGCGCTGCTCGTGCGCGTGCTGGGTACCGTGGAAGAGCTGCGCGCGTCGTTCATCCTCGGCAACGCCATCAAAAACGGCGTCGTGACGGTGATTGCGGGCCGCCCGAACGCCGGGAAATCCACCTTGCTCAACGCGCTCGTCGGGGAAGAGCGGGCGATTGTGAGCGCCATCGCCGGCACCACCCGCGACCTCATCGAGGACGAAGTCAGCATCGGCGGCCTACGCTTCCGCTTCGTCGATACCGCCGGACTGCGCGAAACCACCGACGAAATCGAAGCCATCGGCGTGGCCCGCACCCGCGCCCGCGCCATTCAGGCGGCGCTGCTCGTGTACGTCTACGACCTCACCACCGCCAGCGCCCTCGACGTCGCGACCGATGTAGCCGCCCTCCTCGAAGGCCGCGAGATTCCCGTCCTGCTCCTCGGCAACAAGCTCGACGCCACCGAAGCGCAGCCCGCCGCGCAGCTCAGCGGGGCGCTCAACCTATCGGCGCATAACCCGTTGGATATTCAGCGCCTCAAAACCGCCCTCCTCGACACCGCCCGCGCCGCCGGACTGGATGCGAACGCCACCGCGACCGTCATCACCAACGCCCGCCACTATGCCGCCCTCACCCGCGCCGCCGACGCCCTCCGCAACGTCCTCAACGGCCTAAGCACCCAGCTCGGCACCGAGCTAATCGCCTACGACCTCCGCGCCGGACTAGCTGCCCTCGGCGAAATCACCGGAGACGTGACGCCGGACGATTTGCTGGGGTCGATTTTCGGGCGGTTTTGTATTGGGAAGTAATGCCGAGAAAAGATTTCTCAATCAGCCAATAGACCAGCTTTTCTGCAACACGCTATGCCAGATACTGAAAAACTCGCTCGAATTTTCAACATTTTTCACGACGGCACCATTCACGAGGCAACGCAACACGGGCGCGATTTAACACTTCAGATTAGCTGCCTCTATTTAGCTGAGCGCATCAATCCAGAGTTCGACAAATTCTACCTTAAACTGACTGAGGTTAGCACGTTTCGTTTCGATGCTTGGGATACTCCCGACAAATCAGACATCCCATTACCTATCAGCCCTACTGAAATTGGAGCGGCTAAGCTGGAGATTTTATCGGCCGAAGTAAAAGGAGATGAGGTTTTCGTCACCTGCAATCAAGCTAATAGTGCAGCCATTTATGCTGGCGGTGAAATAGTCATCAATTGCGAGCAATTTCAGTTATACGACCAGAGTATGGCTGAAACATCCATTGAAATTCTGATTCCTATCTGGGAAAAAGTCTGGGCTGAGTGGAAATCCAAAAACTAATCTTACTCCACATCCACACATCATCCACATCCCCACAACTCCCCACCTCCCATGGAAGGCCTCACCAAAATTGAAGACTTAGGTCAGCCGCGCGTGGTCATCGTGGGTGGCGGCTTTGCGGGGCTGGAGCTGGCGAAGGCGTTGGCGAATGCGCCGGTGCAGGTCGTGCTCATCGACAAGCACAATTACCACACGTTTCAGCCGCTGCTGTATCAGCTGGGGACGGCGGCGTTGGAAGCTGATTCAATGGTTTCGCCGTTTCGGAAGCTGATTGGGCGGCTGCCGAACGTGTATTTCCGACTGGCAGAGGTCATCGCCGTCGATACCGAGAAGCAGGTGGTGGAGACGAGTATCGGGCTGATGCGGTACGATTATCTGGTCATCGCGACGGGCGCGGCGCCCAATTTCCTCGGCAACCGCGAGATTCAGCGGCACGCCATCACGCTCAAGAGCGTCGATGACGCCATCGAGCTGCGGAATACGGTCCTCGCGAACTTCGAGGAAGCGTTGCAGCTCGGTGATATGGAGAAAATCAACTCCCTCCTCGACTTCGTCATCGTCGGCGGCGGGCCGACGGGCGTGGAAGTGGCCGGCGCACTCAGCGAGCTGCGGGCGCACGTTTTTCCGAAGGATTACAAGGAGCTGGATTTCCGCGAGATGGACATTCACCTGGTGCAAAGCGGGCCGGTTCTGCTGAAGGGAATGTCGGCGGAAGCGTCGGCGAAGGCGCTGGAATACCTCAAGCGGTTCGGCGTGCAAGTGTGGCTCGATAAGCGCGTGAAGTCATACGACGGCTATACAGTGACCCTTAACACCGGCGAAACCCTCATCACGCGCACTCTCATCTGGGCGGCGGGCGTGAGTGGCGCCCCCATCAAGGGCCTCCCCGCCGATTGCCTCGCAACGGGCAACCGCTACTGCGTCGATGAATTCAGCCGAATCGTGGGGCAAAAGCACATTTTCGCCATCGGCGATATCGCCTCGATGCGCACCCCCGAATACCCGGACGGCCTGCCTATGGTCGCGCAGCCCGCCATTCAGCAAGGCAAACACCTAGCGCGCAACCTCCGTCGCGCCCTCCACGGCGAAGAAATGCAACCCTTCCGCTACCGCGACAAAGGTTCTATGGCGACCATCGGGCGCAACCACGCCGTAGCGGATATCAAAATCGGCAGCCGGAACCTGCACCTCGGCGGCTTTGTGGCGTGGCTGGCATGGGGGCTGGTCCACGTGATGTCGTTGGTCGGCTTCCGCAACCGCATTATGGTCATGCTCAACTGGATGGCGAGCTATATCAGCCGCGATAAAGGGCTGCGGTATATCATCGGAAAGACCCGCGCGCCGTTGGTGGAAGAAGAGCCAGCGGAGAAGGCGATTGTTTAGGGGGGATAGGAAAGATGTGAGGATGTGAGGGATGTGGAGATGTGAGAGGGATAAATTGAATCGCGCGGGGCTCCTGCCCCGCCACCCCAATCGGCGCACTCCAATCCGTGACGCGTGGCCAGCTCTGTCTCAGAGAT
>JANNMJ010000003.1:0-10930 GCA_031397815.1 Hymenobacteraceae bacterium | reverse complement strand
GGTTATGAACGCGAACCGCTGCCGAACCCAGCCGCATGCGGGCGGGCACAAGGCCACGCCCCTACAGGGATGGATAGATTAAATAAAACGCGCTCGGCAGTCGCTAACCGCCGTGCGGAGCCAGAGCCCCGCGAATAGGCCACACGGGGCTGGAGCCCCGCGCGATTTCTGCGCTTCCTGCGATTCGCGCCCTAATTCTTCGGCCCGAAGCGCCAAAGCAGAAATCCTAAAAAAACTATCCCGGCTTTAATGCCGAACGCGGTAGCGGCGCCCCACTGGTCGGCCCATTTCAGGAAGAGGAAATTGGCGTTGGCGAACGGCAGAACCAGCGCCAGCAAGCCCACAAGCATCAGAGCAACTCCGAGAAAACGCATCGATTTTTAATTAGCGGGCCAATAAATTAAGCCTGACTCAACCTGGCTTACCCTAATTCACGCTGTCGCCGCGCAGGTGGCGGAAGCGGCGGCGGGCTTCGGCCGTGAAGATAGAGCCGGGATATTTAGTCAGCACTTCGTTGTAGTGCTGCATCGCGAGGTCGGGCTTTTTCAGATTTTCCTCTTCGAGCTTCGCGAGCATGAACAGCGCATCGTCGGAGAGGATATCGGTTTTCGGGTTCTGAATGATTTGTTGCAACGTGGCCACGGCGCTCGGGTAATCGCTCATCCGAGCTTGCAGATTGGCTTTCAGGTAGAGCGCCTCGTCTTGGAGCGGGTGCGCGGGGAACTGCCGCATCACCGAATCCAGGCGGCTGATGGCTTGCGGGAGCTTGTTCTGAAACACCAGCAATTCCACCGACGAGTAGCGCCGCAGGGCTTGGTGCGTGGAATCGAGGTCGAGGCCGGTATTATCGGTGATGAGGAGCGAGAGGGCCATCGCGTCGTTGGCGATCTCGCGGGTGGTGGCGGTTTTGAGGATGTCGAGGTGCGCTTGGGCCAGCTCGAAATCGCCTTTGAAATAGCTCAGGCGTCCGTTCCGCAGCTTCGCTTCGTAGCCGACGGGCGTTTCCTTCATATCCTTCTCCACCTGCGAGTACAGGAGCGTCGATTCCCACGGCTCGCCCTTCAGTAAATAGATATCGGCGAGGGCGAGCTTGGCTTCCGCCACCAAATCAGCCCGAACGCGCGGCATCTCGATGACCTGCCGGAGCAGCGCCATCGCCCGGTCTTTCTCATCGAGCTGAAACGCGTACAGCATTGCCTCATCGCGCAGGACGGCGGCCGTGGCGGGCGAGCGGCCCAGCTCTTTCAGCAGGTCTTCGTACTCGGTGAGGAGGGCGCGGATTTGGGCGGGATCGACCGGAAACGACGCTTTAATCTGCGCCTCGCGGGCGTTGATGGCCCGCTGCCGGGCGAAGGCGTAATACTGCCCGCCGGGGTACTGCGCCCGGATATAATCGTAGCCATCGACGGCGGACTGGTAATCGCGGTTCTCGAAGGCGATTTGCGCCAAATCGAGCACCCGCGCCCCTTCGCGCCGCTCCCGCTGGTCGAGGGCCTTGGCTTGCACGAGGGCAGCGAAAAAGTCTTTCCGTTGGATATAGACCCAGATGAGCAGCTCCGACGTAGCGGTGCGGTCAGGGTTGGCGCGCACATCAGCGAGGAGGGTGCGCTCTAGGGCTTCAAAGTCCTTCTCATCGTGCAGGACGTTTTGGAGGAGGTTTTGGGCCTCGGCCACCTGCGTCGGCTCGCGCCCGACTACCCGCAGCACTTCTTCCACAGTCTTCTGCACCTGTCCGGTCTGGGCGTACAGCTCCAAAAGCTGCTGCGAATACGCGCCCTCGTTCTTCGCGAGCTGACGACCACGGAGCCACGCGCGCTCGGCCAATTCGGGCTGCCCGGCCACGCGCAACGCGGTAGCGGCGGACACTACGCGGGGCGTCTCTAGGTCGTTCACCACGCGCTCCCACTGCTTGCGGGCACCGGCTTCATCGCCCGACGCGGCTACCACGACGCCCGCATCGACGCCCGCGCCGGTGAGGTCGGGGTTGCGCTTGGTGGTTTTCTTGACGAGCTTCTCGGCGTCTTTGTAGAGCTTGAGGGCGAGGAGCGTCTTGAGGTAATCGGGGTACGCCGCCGGGCCTTGCTGCACTTCAGAAGGCAAGCCTTGGAAGGTGGCGGCGGCCTTCGCCCAATCCTGTTTCCGGACGTATTCCTTGGCCAGCGCCAGCTCGGTGCCGCCTTGCGCCAAGGCGGTCGTGAGCGTGACGAAGGCCAGCAGCAGGGTCAGAAAGAGGCGTTTGACAGTCATCGAAATCGGAGGAGAAAAAGCGGAAACCGGACGGATTCAGGAGCGCAAGAATCAGGCTGCCTGACTAACAGCGTGGCCCGCAGAAGATTCCGCCCGTCTGAAACCGCTTTACAGCAACGTGCCGCGCAGAAACACGAGCGCGAATGTGAAGTAAATCACCAATCCGGTGACGTCGACGAGGGTCGCGACGAACGGGGCGGATGCGGTGGCGGGGTCCAAGCCCAACCGCCGCAATAACAGCGGCAGCATCGAGCCAGCGAGCGTCCCCCAAAGTACGACGCCGAGTACCGAGAAGCTCACCGCAAACCCGATTCCCATCCAGTGCGGGCCGTATGTGGCGGGCGAGATGACTTCCCAAATGCCGATGCGCATAAACCCGACGATAGCGAGCGCCAGCCCCAGCATCACCCCGGACGCCAGCTCGCGCCGCAAGACCAGCCACCAATCGCTCGGCGAAAACTCGCCCAAGCTCATCCCCCGAATAATGAGCGACGTGGCTTGCGACCCCGCATTGCCGCCCGACGAGATAATCAGCGGAATGAACGTGGCGAGCACGACGGCCTTCGCGATTTCCCCCTCGAAATACCCCATCGCCGTGGCCGTCAGCAGCTCCCCCAAAAAGAGGACAATCAGCCAGCCGACCCGCTTGCGCACCATCGTGAGGAGCGGCGTGTCGAGGTACGGCTCTTCGAGGGCTTGCGAGCCGCCGAGCTTCTGGATATCCTCGGTGTCTTCCTCGGCGCGCACATCAAGCATATCGTCCACCGTGACGATGCCGAACAGCACGCCCTGTGGGTTCACGACGGGCAGCGCGACACGGTCGTACTTCTCGAACAGCTCCAGCGCTTCTTCCTGATCCTGCATCACTTGAAGGCTGATGTAGCGCCGGTCCATCATCTCGCGGACGAGCGTGGTGGGCGCCGCCAGCAGGAACTCGTGGATGCGGATATCGTCGAGGAGGACGCCTTTTTCGTCGGTGACGTAGAGGACGTTGAGGGTTTCCGCCCGGCGCCCGTGCTCGCGGACGTAGGTCAGCACTTGCTCCACCGTCCAGTCCTGCCGGACGGCGATGTAATCGGGCGTCATCAGGCGCCCGACGGAGTACTCCGGGTAGCCGAGCAGCTCCAGCGTGACGCGCCGCTCCGATTCCGAAAGCTGCAAAATCAGCTGCCGCACGAGGTCCGACGGCAAGAATTCGAGCAGCTCCGTGCGGTCGTCGGGCGCCATCTCGTTCAACACCTCTACCATCTTATCGGAGGCGAGGTTTTCGAGGAAGTGGCGCTGCGTGCTCAGGTCGAGCAGCTCGAACGTCTGGGTAGCCGTGTCGAGCGGCAGCACCCGGAACAGAATCGCCTGCCGGTCAGTGTCGTCTTCGCCATCAATCAGCTCGGCCAGCTCCGACGGCTGGAAGCCTTTGAGGGCGTCTTTGAGCTTGAACAGCTCACGCTCATCGAGCAGGTGCCGAATGTCGGCCAGCGGTGGGTGCGGTACCATTGGGCGCGGCAGGCAGGAGGTGGAAGGGGCTGAAAATCGGCCCGCAAAGGTAGGCCGAGGGGGTTTCTATCCTACCTCGGGAAGCGCATAAGTGCGCCGTCGACGCGTATGATTTTGCCGATTGGGTTCGCATGGCGGGCGTAGCCGATTGGGGTGTCGCCCCACCCCGGCCCTTCGGGCCACCCCGCCCCGCCGGGGCGGGGAGTTGGGAATTATTAATTATTAATTAATAATTAATAATTCTCTTTGGGGCGGGGTGGGGAACGCGGTTACGGCAATGCGGTACCGGCAAACGGCGCTTAACCGCCAAATCCCTACTGCGCCACCGGGTACTTCAATTTCATCCCCACAAGCGCATCGCGCAGGGCTTGCGCCACTACAAACTCCTTGTACCAATTCTGGTCAGACGGCACGATATGCCACGGCGCGGCTTCTTGGCAATAGTCGAACACGTCGGCGTAGGCTTCGCGGTAGGCGGGCCATTTGCTGGCCTTGCGGGCGTCATCGGCGTCGTATTTCCAGCGTTTTTCGGGGCGCTCCTCGCGCTCGGCGAAGCGGGTGGCTTGCTCTTCCGGCGAGATGTGGAGGTAGAATTTGAGCACCATCGTGCCGCACTCGGTCAGCAGCGCCTCGAAGCTGTTGAGGTGCCGGAACCGCCGCTTGGCTTCGGCATCGGTGATGAGGCCTTCCACGCGCGTCACGAGGACGTCTTCGTAGTGCGAGCGGTTCCAGACGGCAATCATCCCCCGCGCCGGGGTGTGTTGGTGGATGCGCCACAGAAAATCGTGCGCCACTTCTTCCGAAGAAGGCGCCTTAAACGACGTTACCTGCACGCCTTGCGGGTTGAACGCGCCGATCACCTTCCGAATCAGCCCATCTTTCCCACTCGCATCCATCCCTTGCAGCACGATGATGAGGCCCCGGCTATTGTCGGCGTAAAAGAGGTTTTGCAGCTCGGCCAGCTCCACGAGCAGGGCGGCGGTTTTCTCCTTGATTTCCGCTTTCTTGAGCGTCTCGGGGGCGGTGGTGGGAATGACGGGGAAAGGCATATGGAATCGAAAAGTGAGGCGAAGCGCCTGCTCCGCGGTGGTAAAGCTGTCGTGCGGCGCCTCGGCTACGTACTTTTTGGGGCGCTCTTTTCCTTAAGAATGCAAAACGCCTGCGCGCCCATCCAACGCCGCAATGGGCGTAAGGTTGGCGGCTTCGAGGGTGCCGGGGACGAACACGAATTTCTTATCGAATATCTGCGCGCCTTGGTAATAACTCACCCAATACTGATTCGTGAGGTGAAACAGTCCGGGGTCGATCGGCTCGACCTTGACAGCGATGCCCGGTTCCAGCTCCTCGAAATGGTAGCGCAGCTTTGAGGTCGCCACCATCTGCCCTTGGTGCTCGCCGTAGCCTTCGCTCACGATCAGGACGTTGGTGAGTGGCTCCGCTTTGTCGTTGATGAGCCAGACGGTCCACGTTTGCAGCTCAGGCGGGAGGGAGGCGTCGTCGGGGGCAATCGCAATGGAAACGCCCTCGACCGGGATGAAGGGAATGTCGTTTTTCAAGGGAAAATGAACGTTGGGCCGCAGCAAGAAGCCGCGCCGGGAATGAAGGATACGGAAGGATACGAGTGAAAGGCGCCCGTTAAAGCACCGTTTCTTCTTCCGAAACGATGACGGCGCCGAACTGTTCGGCCAGAGCCGCCACCAACCTGTCGCGGACTTCCGTGAGCGCGACGGGGTGCCCCAGCTCAGCTTCCAAGCTGGTCACGGCTTTGTCGGTGATGCCGCACGGCACGATGTAACCAAAATAGCTCAGGTCGGTGTTGACGTTGAGGCTCAGGCCGTGCATCGTAATCCAGCGGCTCGCCTTCACGCCCATCGCGCAGATTTTGCGCGGGTTGGGTGCCCCGTCTTGCCAATCGAGCCAGACACCCGTCAGGCCGCTGATGCGCCCGGCCGAGAGGCCGTAGTGCGCGAGTACCTGAATCACGGCTTCCTCTAGCGTGCGGAGGTAGCGGTGAATGTCGGTGAAGAACTGATCGAGGTCGAAAATGGGGTACACGACCAGCGCGCCGGGGCCGTGGTACGTGATATCGCCGCCCCTATTTACCGGCACGAACGTGGCGCCTACCGCCGTCAGCCCGGCCTCGTCGAGGAGCAGATGGTCGGGCTTGCCGCTCTTGCCGAGCGTGTAAACGTGCGGATGCTCGACGGTGAGGAGGTAGTTCGGCAGCACGGCCTTCTCGTCGTCGTCGGGCCGGTCGCGGTTGGCGGATTTAATCGCCAGCGAGGCCGCCATTAGGCGCTCCTGATACGCCCAAGCAGCGGCGTAATCGGTCAGACCGAGGTGTTGAACGCGGAGGTCTTTCGGCTGCATAGGGCGCGTGTAGGGGCGGGCCTTGCGCCCGCCCACACAGTTATTGAGGGTTAGCTCCGCTCCGCCAACGCCGCTTTCAGCGTGTCGATAGCGGGGACGGTGAGCGGGTCGGCGCCGTTGAGACGGGCCGTGAACACCGACGCCCAATCCAAGAGCTGAATCAGGTACAAGGCCTGCGCAAGCGCTGAGCTACCGCGCGCATCCACCGTCGTGATAGAAGCGGCGTGCGCAGCGAAAACCGGACGGCACAGCTCCATCCGCAGCGCCACGCGCGGGTGGTCGAGCGGCGTGCGGAGCATCACCACGGCCGTACGCCGCAAAACGGCGGCAGGGTTTTCCCAGCCCACAATCTCGTTGTGGTTCATCTCCGAGAACGTGTTGACGAGGGCGAGCTGGTTCGCGTTCTCGTTGAGCTGCTGCCGGAACCGCAGCGCCACGGCCTCTAGGCGGGCGTCGGCGTAAAGGATCGGCAGGTGGTCGGTGAGGAGCTGCGCCAGCTCCCGCGCTTCCCGCTGAATCGCTTCCTGATGGTCGTCCATAAGGGCGATGGCTTCCGCGAGCTGTGCCCGGAAAGCGTCGCCCTCGGGCAGCAGATTGGCGGCGCGCAGCACGAACAGAAGCTGCACCAAGGAGTAGCCCACGTTAGCGCGCGGCAGCTTCGACTCGCCGGGGATGCGCACCGTTGGCCAGCCGTGCTGCTCGGCCCGCGCCAGCAGCCCGCCGCCACTCGTGATCGCCACGATGCGGGCACCGGCGGCTTGCGCGGCGTCCACGGCGGCGAGGGTTTCTTCGGTGTCGCCGGAGAAAGACGAGGCGATGAAAAGCGTATTCGGCCCCACGAACGCGGGCACGGTGTACGTCCGGACCACCGTCAGCGGCACCGGCATCGTATCGAGGACGATGCCGCGCACGACGTCGCCGCCGATGCCCGAGCCACCCACGCCCGCTACTACTACATGATGCGGACGCGGCCAGGTGGCGAGTACCGCCAAATCAGCCGCCGCCCCAATCTCGGTGGCGTGACGAAGCTGCTGGCTGAAAGTCGAAACGAAGGATTCCATTCAGAAAAAAAGAAGGGCCGCAAAGGTAGGCGCAGACCCGTTTGATAGATGTTGGGGGGAGAGAGACGGGAAGAAGGGTTCGTATGGCGATACGCGGACGGGTAACACCTACCAGATTTTGTCATTGCGAGGAGGCTTTGCGACGAAGCAATCCTCGTAGGATGGGCAATGCGGCTGAGCAAACGCACCAGACACACGAGGATTGCCACGTCGTCGCAAAGCCTCCTTCTCGCAATGACAAAATCAAATTAGCTGAGACATTCACCCAGCAAAAAACCCCGCCAAGGCTTCCTCAAGCCCTGACAGGGTTTTTATGCAAAAGGTTACTTCCGAATCCAGACGGGCGCGTTACTCACCAACAGCGGCCATCGCTTCCACGGTGCTTTCGCCGTAGCTCTCGATGGGGAGGCAGGAGCAGACGAGGTTGCGGTCGCCGTAGGCGGAATCGATGCGGCTGACGGTTGGCCAGACTTTGTGGCGGCGCACCCACTCGGCGGGGTAGGCGGCTTGCTGACGCGAGTACGGCTTCGTCCACTCGTCGGCCATCACCACGTGGGCGGGGTGCGGGGCGTTCTTGAGGAGGTTGTCCTTCGCGTCGGCGCGACCTTCTTCCACGGCCCGAATCTCTTCCCGAATCTGAATCATCGCCTCGCAGAAGCGGTCAAGCTCCTCTTTCGGCTCCGATTCGGTCGGCTCAATCATCAGCGTGCCCGCCACGGGGAAGCTCACGGTCGGGGCGTGGAAACCGTAGTCCATCAGGCGCTTCGCAATGTCTTCGACCTCAACGCCCGCCTTCTTGAACTCGCGGCAATCGAGAATCATCTCGTGCGCGCAGCGGCCGTTGGTGCCGGTGTACAGCACGGGGTAGTGGCTTTCGAGGCGCGCTTTGATGTAGTTGGCGTTCAGAATCGCCATCTCAGTGGCGGCTTTCAGGCCTTCGCCGCCCATCATCCGCACGTAGGCGTAGCTGATCGGCAGGATGCTGGCGGAGCCCCACGGCGCGGCGCTCACGGCACCGGGCGTTTCGTTGCCTTCGCCTTGGCCGTTATTCACCACGGCGTGACCGGGGAGGTACGGGGCTAAATCCTGCACAACGCCAATCGGCCCGACACCCGGTCCGCCGCCGCCGTGCGGAATGCAGAAGGTTTTGTGCAGATTGAGGTGGCACACGTCGGCACCGATGTTCGCCGGGGAGGTCAGGCCGACCTGCGCGTTCATGTTCGCGCCGTCCATGTACACCCGGCCGCCGTGCTCGTGGATGAGCTGGCAGATTTCCTGAATGCTCTCCTCGTACACGCCGTGCGTGCTCGGGTAGGTCACCATCAGGCACGCGAGCTTATCGGCGTGCTCCTCGGCGCGGGCGCGCAGGTCGGCTACGTCGATGTTGCCGCGCTCGTCGCACTTCACGAGGACCACGCGCATCCCGGCCATCACGGCCGAGGCGGGGTTGGTGCCGTGCGCCGACGTCGGGATGAGCGCCACGTCGCGGTGATGGTCGCCGTGGGCGCGGTGGTAGCCCCGAATGGCGAGCAGCCCCGCGTACTCGCCCTGCGCGCCGGAGTTCGGCTGGAGCGATACGGCGGCAAAGCCCGTCACTTCACAGAGCCAGCCTTCGAGGTTCTTGAACAGCTCCTGATAGCCTTTCGTCTGCGACGATGGCGCGAACGGGTGCAGCGCGCCCACCGTCGCCCACGTCACGGGCATCATCTCGGTGGTGGCGTTGAGCTTCATCGTGCACGAGCCGAGCGGAATCATCGAGTGCGCCAAGGAAATGTCCTTGTTCTCCAGATGCTTCATGTACCGCAGCATCTCGCTCTCGGAGTGGTGCTGGTTGAAGACGGGGTGCGTGAGGTAGGTGCTGGTCCGAATCAGCTCCGTCGGGGCAGCCAGCTCGTAAGAAGAATCGGCTGCTCCGTTCGGCGCATCCTTACCGGCCACTTTCGCGAACACGCCGACGATATCGCGCACGTCGTTCGCATCGGTATTCTCATTAAAGCTGATGCCGATGAAGGCTTGGCCTTCCTCCGAGAAATACCGGAAGTTGATGCCCGCCGCTTCCGATTCCTGCCGAATCGCGTCGGCGGCTTCGGCGCTCTCGACCCGAATTTTCAGGGTATCGAAATACGCTTCATTGACCTGCTCGTAGCCGAGGGCGGTGAGAGCGTCGGCGGTTTGGCGGGCCATCGCGGCAACGTTCACCGCAATCTGCTTCAACCGGCTTGGGCCGTGGTAGACGGAGTACATCCCGGCAATCACGCTCAGGAGCACCTGCGCGGTGCAGATGTTCGAGGTGGCTTTCTCGCGACGGATATGCTGCTCGCGGGTCTGGAGCGCCATCCGGTAGGCGGGCTGACCGGTGGCATCGACAGAAGCCCCAATCAACCGGCCCGGAATCACGCGCTTGAACTGCTCCTTAGTAGCGAAGAACCCCGCGTGCGGGCCACCAAACCCAAGCGGCACCCCAAACCGCTGGCTGTTGCCGACGGCGCAATCGGCGCCCAGCTCGCCGGGCGCGGTCAGGAGGGTGAGGGCGAGCAAGTCGGTCGCCATCACCACGAACAGGCTGTTGGCGTGCGCTTGCGCGATGAAGGCGCGGTAATCGGTCAGGCTGCCGTCGGCGGCGGGGTATTGCAGGAGGGCGCCGAAGAGGGTATCGTCGGCGAGGTCGGCTTCGGAAGGCATCCCCATCACCAGCTCGATATCGAGCGGCGTGGCGCGGGTGCGGAGCAGGTCGATGGTCTGCGGCAGGGCCTGGGCATCGACGAAGAAGCGCATCGCCGTCTTGCGTTTCCGCTGGCCGAAGAACATCGTCATCGCCTCAGCGGCGGCGGTGGCTTCATCGAGGAGCGAGGCATTCGCGATTTCCATCCCCGTGAGGTCTATCACCATCGTCTGATAGTTGATGAGCGCCTCTAAACGGCCCTGCGCGATTTCCGCCTGATACGGCGTATACGCCGTGTACCAGCCCGGATTTTCGAGGATATTCCGCAGAATCACCGGCGGCGTGACGGTATCGTGATACCCGAGGCCGATGAACGACCGCGCCACCACGTTCTGGCTCATCATCTGGCGGAACTCACGCAGGAATTCGCGCTCGGTGAGCGGCGCGGGCAGGTTGAGCGGCCGGGGCAGCCGGATATGCGCCGGCACGGTCTGTTGAATCAGCTCATCCACCGACGCTACGCCAATCGTGCGGAGCATTTGGGCGGTCTGGGCGGCGTCGGGGCCGTTGTGGCGGTCCTGAAAACGGTCGGCAACGGCGGGCTTGAGCACCATAAAAGCGGGAGTAATGGACGGGTTGAAAGGCAAGGGCCAGACGGCCACCGCAAAGGTACGGGGCGACTCGGCCGCGCATAACCGGTTTCGGGCCTGTTCCGTTTCGCGCGCGAAGAGTTGGGGGGCGTAATAGGGTGTCCTGTTGCCCGTAACAGGTGTACCTATTGCCCATAACAGGTGTACCTATTGCCCATAACATGGTACCCTGTTGCCCATAACAGGGCACCCTATTGCCCATAACAGGGTACCCTATTGCCCGTAACAGGGTACCCTATTGCCCGTGATAGGTGTACCTATTGCCCGTGATAGGTGTACCTATTGCCCGTAATAGGGTACCCTATTACGGGCAATAGGGAGAGTTTTTATAGAATAACGAAGTGCGGGGGCAGCACCCATAACGCCGAGGGCGGCGCGTACCCCGCCGTGATCCCGGGGTAGTCGGCGCAAAGCGCCGCCAACCCCGGGCTGTGGAAAAGAACCCC
>JANNMJ010000241.1:0-62089 GCA_031397815.1 Hymenobacteraceae bacterium | reverse complement strand
AATTGTTCCTTGCGCCACCGATGCGGCGTACTGGTACGAAAGTCCTGCTCCTTCAGTAAATGTCTCCAAATGCACGAAAACAGAATTAGGGTCGTAATTGACAATCACAATTGTCAAAACACACCGCAATAGACCACCGCCAAAAGAATTAGCCTCTTGCAGAAGCCGTAGCTCGACGGCATCGCCTATTTGCGGGGTCAGATTAAATTTAGCGAATTTCACCATCGATACCCAGATTCGGTCCTTCGCCGTTGGCCCGACTACCACCACGGCGCCCGCCTCCTGAATAGAGCGTACGCCTTTTTTGGCGGGCATCACCCAAAATACCACCCCCGCGACCAGCGTCGTCCGTTCCCAGAGGGTGCCGCTGGGGCGCGCCGCTGCTCCGAGTACCCGCGGCAGACTAAACGGCGTCAGCCGCCCGATGAGGAGCTGCATGGGGGTGCCCGCCGGCACTTCCGCTAGGGAGGGGAACGCCAATTGCGAGGCCCGCACCACGCGCTGCACTTCCTGCGTGTGCTCCCACGGCAGTAAAGCGAGCTTTACGCGGTCGTGCTTACGGCTAACCACCACGGCCGGTATCTGGCGCGGCGGACTCGTCATGAGCATCCGCCAACTATACACCCGTAGCTGCGCCGCCACCAGGTTGAACTGATGATACCTGACAGCAATGCTCTCACCGTGTTCCTCTTGTGCGTCGTCGTCAGTGTGGTCGTCAGTGTGGTCGTTAGTGTGGTCGTTAGTGTGGTCGTCAGTGTCGGTATCATCCATGTCATCCTTGCTGCCGTCGGCTTGGTTGGCGTGGGCGAGCCACGGCGATTCCAGCCAATTCGTCAAGCGCGGCGTTGGGATTGGGACGACGAGGGTAGGCGTTTTTAGGAAATTCTCGCGGTAAATGTGAAAATGGATACTCGCGGCCCCCTTGTAGCCCATCTGAAGTAATAGCTCAATGAGAATTCCGCGAATCGGGAGACGCGTGTGGCGGCGGGTGGCGCGGAGGCTGAGCGGGTCGTGGACGGGGTGGGCGCGCAGCTCGTAATCGCACGTATCGAGTGCGCGCTGGGCGGCGGCTAGCGCGGCCATCGGCTGAGTGGGCGCGAGGGCTAAGCACAGCCTCAGCCACAGACGGCTGTCGGTGGAGTCGAGTCGCAGGGCGGCCATCAGCGGTTTAACTTCTTCAGGTGCCGGAACAGGATGCACGGAATAATGCCAAAAAATAGTAGAAGAAAGGCCGAAAAACTTCACTCGATTCTAATCTTCCGCAGCTTCTGACTCAGGCGGTTTAGCCAAAATCGGGAAGTCGACAGAAAACGAATATTCGGCGAAAAACAGCAGGGATTCGAGCTGCTCGAATCTTGTGCTTGCGAAGTTATTCAGGCCGGGTAGCTGCGCGTTATCAGAGCTAAAGCGGCTAAAATGTGCATTTTGTACCCTGATGCAGTTCAGCAGTGATATCAGGTTGTTCGGCAGCGAAAACACGTCGTTCGTGTGAGATAGCTTGAAGCATTCCGCGAACTGTGGGCTGATATTTTTTTTTCGCTTTCGACCGCTTTGGCATTGGCAGCCCGAGGTAAGGCGGTGTAAAGGGGGCGCTGTAGCCGTTAGCGGGAAGCTGCTTGGAAAAGCGCCACTTTTTTATCGTTTCGCTTCTCCCTCTGAACAACGAAAAAGCGGCCGGCCCTCCCCGTCACAGGAAGGCCGGCCGCTTAGCCGAGGAGCCGACGGTGGCGCGCCTAGTACGGGCCGCCCGTCACGGAGTAATCGATGGTGGCATTCGGGCCTTGATACCGCACATCGTCGCTGAAGCCGAGGTAAGGCATATAAATAGAGCCCAACAACCACTAGTATGACGAGTGCCAGCCAAACGATACCAAAAAGCCCAAATGCTGTGGAGAATCCTGCGGAGTTATTCATCGGTGAAAGGGGGGGTAAATGAACGTTACGGCGGCAACGTACTAAAATAGTTGATTCGGGGTTGCTGCTTACCTGCCTGATAGTCCGGGCGATATGCTTGGCATTGGTTGCGGGTGGGCGGAGCTGATTCCGGCTCATCAACCAAAAAGAAGGCAACTATTTCAAACCGCTATCTCGTAAAAGCCCTCGTGCGTAGGCCGCCCGACGGCGGGCCGATGCGCGGTTTAGCCTTTTCGTGATTCACTGATGACGCCCTCTTCTTTGCGGTTGCCCCTGACGGCAGCCTTACTTTTTGGTGCCCTCTGGAGTGCCGCACCCCTGACGGCGCACGCCCAAACCGCCGATTCTGCCGCTGCCGCCCGCCCGCCGCTCAGTACCCCCAAAGCCCGGCCCGTGCGCGCTGGTATCGACGATAGCACGTACGCCCGCCGCTACAAGCAGGGGCGCTACCTGCGCGATGCCATTCAGCACAACCGCCCCATCTCGTGGATTGCGCCCCTCGGCGAGCAGAGCACGCCGCACAAATCGGGTGGTCTCTCGCCCGACCGGCATCCCGATTACGTGTTCACTTCTTACGTCACGACGTCGTTCATCGTCGTTGGGCAGCCGCGCTGGGCGTTCACTATCGACCCCGGTTTCCTGCTGCGAATGCGCTACGGCGGCGATACGCGCGGGTCGTACCCCGTCCGGACGCCCTCTTACCACGCCAGCGGCAACTTCTATTTCCTGACCCGCATCCGCGCCACGCCGCCGCCCGTCGATTACGGCCCGAACAAGCCGATTGCGCCGCCCGACGACGACGTTCATTACCAATACCTGCGCCTCGGGCTGCGCCACCACTCGAACGGGCAGCAGGGGAATGCGCTGATTAATGGCCGCCCGAATGAGCTGGACGGCAACTTCGTGAACAACGCCATCGAGGCCGATTATGCGTTCGGCGCCCGCACCACCCGCGCTGCGTGGGCCATCACGCCCTACGCCTCCTACGGCCTCCGCCAACTCGCCGACCCCACCCAAGACGGCCGTTACCTCTTCCGGCGCACCGGTATCCGCCTCACCCGCGAGGTATTCAGCTCGTGGCGCCGCGTCATCGGCAAGCCCGCTCAGGCTGACGAAGAATCGACCGTCCAGCTCGCACGCCGCAATAAATCAAGGGTTTATACCGAGCTGAACATCAACGTCGGTCTAAGTCGCCTCGACTCACTTCCCACCGCCGAGCAGAAGTTTTACCGCCGCGTCAACGCCGAAGGGACCGTGGTATTTATCCCGCGCTTTATGCACCAAACGGGCCTCTTCGTGACGGTCGGCTACTACGGCGAAGACCCCTATAACATCAATTATTTCAACCGCTACGCCTTCGTGCGGGCCGGCATCGCCACGGCCGCCTTCCGCAACGTGACGGAGCTGCTGCGGTAGGGGAGAGGCAGCAGCCTTTTTGGCCGCTCGCCGGATGCTGATGGGCCGATGGGCGGCGCAAAAAAGCCAAGTTCAGAGCAGATTATGCAGGAGTGTGCGAGCAGGATATACGAGCAGGATAAAGAGGTGCGCGGTGGGTAGCCGACGCCCGTAGGTTAGCCAAGCCCGATGATCTGCCGCAAATCCGCTTCCACGGCAGCCCACTCCTGCTTCAGGTTGAGCGTAGCGATGCGAAAGCGGTGTCGCTGCGTATCGGGCAACGGATACTCTTTCGCCAGAGGCCCGCTTTCGGCTAATGGATAGAGCAGCAAGGCATCGAACTTGGCGTCAGCGTCGGGGCTGAGGTGGCGGTAGTAGGCGTTGAGCTGGTAGAGGTGTGCGGTGTGTAGCCTTTTCTTGCTGCCGTGCGCGGCATCGGCAAGGGCTTTGGGGTAGTATTTACACTCGATCAGCAGCCGGGGCTTCTTGGTAGCGCGATGACACAGCAGGACATCGGTCTGCATCTGGGGCACCTCTGCCGTGGCAGCAGCCTTGGTGTCAGGCGCAAACCACCACGGCATCTTATTGGATTTCACGCGGTAATCGGCGTAATGATGCCCGCAGAAGTTGCGCACAAACTTCTCGAAGAGCTTCGCCATCCGGCGGTCATTGAGCAAGAGCGCACGGAGCCACGGATCGGGGTCAGGCGCGGCATCGGCGGGCGTGGCGGCCTGACTCAGCTCCCAAATCAACCGGCACAACCGCAGGGGAAGGCGGTAAGGCGCCGTGGCGCGGGTCGAGCGGATGGTGCTGAACACGCGGGAGCCGTCGGCCGTCACGGGCAAAAGCGCCCCCGGCGGCAAGCGCGGCAGCAGCACGGCGAGGCGGTGCTGCAACACCGCTGCGGCTGGCGCATCCGGGTTGGATAGGGTCAGCGCCTCGGAATGCAGCAAGTAGTGCAGCGTACTGCGGATGAGCCGATTCGGCAGCGTATCGGGCACAAAATCATCAACCGCGCACCACGCCCGGCCGCGCGCCAGGGCTTGTGTGCGCAGGGTGGGCGCCAGCAACAGCTTGCCGCGCAACCGAGGCGTTTCTTCGGGCGGTTGCGCTACATACTGATGCAACAGCCCGCGCCGGAGCAGCACCTCGACGGTGCGCGCCAATTCGGTGGCCAGCAGGTGCGGCAGACGCGTATCGGCGGGCAGGGGCGTGGCGTCGGCGGTTTCGTCGGCCTCGCGCAGCGCGTCCCACGCGTACGTCAGCAGGTGGAAAACATTGGCGACCGGGATGCTCACGTGGTAGCGGGCGTATCAGGTGTGGTAGCGGCGGCTTGGGGCGGCGCGGCGGCGGCAAGGATTCGGGTTTGCCAGTCTTTTAGCTTGCCCGCGCCTTTGGGGTCGCCGTCCCAGTATTCTTCCAGCAGCGGCAGGAGCTCGTGGCGGACAATGGCACTGAACCACGCGGCCACGTCGGGAATCTGGTGGCCTTTATGGGGGCAGAAATACGAATGCCCGATAGCGAACCCCGGCCCTAACAGCGGCTCTTTTTTCTGGTCGCTGATCTGCTCGTTGAGCTCAGTGATCACTTGCAGACACGGGCGCAGGGCGGCGCTATCGGCGCCGTGGTGGTCGCGCAGCCAGTTGCCGAGCTTCTCGTCGAGGTGGGGCCGCAGCTCAAAAAACCGGAACCGCCGCCGCAGGGCATAATCGACGAGCGCGAGCGAACGGTCAGCGGTGTTCATCGTGCCGATGAGGTAGAGGTTCGGCGGCAGGAAGAATTTTTCATCGGCCTGCTTGGGGTTTGGGTACGTGAGCCGAACGCCGTATTTCGCCTCGCGCTTGTCGGCTTCGAGCAGCATAAACAATTCGCCGAACACCTTGCTCAGGTTCCCGCGGTTGATTTCGTCGATAATCAGCACGTAAGGGCGGCCTTCTTTGTCAGCGCGCGCCTTTTCGGCGAACCGCACCAGTGGGCCATCTTCTATGGTGAGAGCGCCGTGAGTACCCCCCGGCCGCCAGCCGCGCACAAAGTCCTCATAAGACACCGATTGGTGAAACTGCGTCAGCTCCACGCGGTCATCATCTTCTTCCTCGAACAGGATGTACGCCAGTTTGCGCGCCACAAAGGTTTTGCCCACGCCGGGCGGGCCTTTGAGGATGATGTTCTTCTTGACTTTGAGCGCCTCGACGATTTCCGTCAGCTCCTTTTCGGGTAGGAAGATGCCTTCGGTGTGGGCGGTGGCGGTGGTGTAAGGTGGTTTGGTGGCGACAACCTCCTTGGCTTCGATCATCTCGTCGTCGACGATCTCTACATCGACCACATCTGCCTCCTTCTTACCGTCCAATAACATTTCCAGCAGGCCCGGCTGTTCCACTTCAAAGGCTGCCAGCGTCTGACCTAGCTTTCTGGACTTGCTGAAAACACTCGTAGAGTAGGTGTTTGCGGCTAGTTCGACCTCTGTCGTCACCAGCCATTCAACGGCTAAAACCCCACCGGTAACAGGCGTCAGAATACGGCCAAAACCATAGGCGCGACGGTCGGAACTGCTATCCGTAGCGACTATTAAGTCGCCCATCTTCGCTTCGCCCAATGATTTAGGCTCAACTGTAAATACAAGCTCTCCAGTCGTTTTCGCCGTTTCCCATACTGCTGGTTTCATGGCGCTAGACCAGAGCGTCGGCAGCTTTTTGAGTTTGTGTTCACGTGCCACGCTGGCAAAGTCTCCTTTCAGAAGTGCCGGGCGCCAATGATCAAGTTTGGCAATGATCGAACTGAATTTTGCTGCTGAAAGCACTTCCCCCTCCCAGTCCGGATGTTCTGCTTTCAACTGCTGCACCAGCTTGTCCAGCGGTTTTTTTGTTCGATTGAGGAGCGTATCGAGCGCTGTTATCACTTCTGCCGTGGTGCTGGCAGCGGGCATATGCAATTGCCCATACGGGGCATCCCGTTTCCACCCAGAGAATTGCGCCCGCACTGCCTTTGTCAAGTCGCGGTTGCGGTCGTCCTGTTCATTGCCGTTAGGTAGTGGGTGTAAATCGAGACATACCGTGAACCCCCCCGATTTAGTGGCTTCTATCAGGTACGCCAGCACATCTCCCTGGCTGCCACTAGTAATCTGCCAGCAGGTAAATGAGAAGTACGGCTTCACGTTGCCAGCCGGGAATTCTTTGCCGACAAACAGACCGTTGCCAATGAAATCCTGCTGCCGCACTTTGAACCGAAACGCTGGGTCTTGTTCGTGGCGGTTCAATAAATACTGATAAACGGCGAGTTGCGTTTCGAGGTAGGCCGACATAGCGGGCGCAAAAAAATAAGAAGCTAAAAACTAGCCCGCAAGGTAGGCTAGCTGCTGCGTAGGTAGTGGGTGAATAGAAAAAAGGGCCGCGAGCATTGCTCGCGGCCCTTGTGCATTTCGACGAAGTTGCAGCCTTACACCACCACCACCCCCGGATAACTCTCCCCGTCATAAATCGGCGCCATATCCTGCGCTTCTTCTTCGGTAAAGAGCCGCGACCGGATGAGGAACCGCACGCCGAGCGGGATTTCGAGCGAAAAACTCGCGCCCCGGCCCTTTGTCACGTCCACGGTGAGCTGCGTGTGCTTCCAGTACTCGAACTGCGAGGCGCTCATAAAAAAGTCGCACCCGTAAATCTGACCCAGCCACACATCATTCGCCCCCACCCGAAACTCGCCCTTCGTAAAACACATCGGCGATGAGCCATCGCAGCAGCCGCCGCTCTGGTGAAACATCAGCGGACCGTTTTCGTCGCGCAGTAAATCAATCGTCGCCTCAGCGGCGGGGGTAACGAGGACGCGGGAAGTAGGCATTAGCAGCGAAATGGATTTTAAAAAAGGGACTCAAACGAATTTGTCATTGCGAGGAGGAGGCTTTGCGACGACGTGGCAATCCTCGTTGCAGCGGTGCGTTTGCTCAGCCGCCGGAGATTGCTTCGTCGCAAAGCCTCCTCGCAATGACAAGTCAGTGGGGAAAGAACCGCAAACCCCAAAACAATTCCCTAAAAGAACCCGAGTTTCTTTTTGCTGTAATTCACCAGCATATTTTTATGCTGACGGTAATGCGCGAGCATCATCTTGTGGTTCTCGCGCCCGAAACCGGATGCTTTGTAACCGCCGAACGGCGCCCCAGCGGGGTAGTCGTGGTAGCAGTTGACCCACACGCGGCCCGCCTCGATGGCGCGCGGCACTTGGTACAGCTCGTGGGCATCGCGGCTCCAAACGCCCGCGCCGAGGCCGTAGAGGGTATCGTTGGCGATTTCGATGGCCTCTTCCGTCGTTTTGAACGTCGTGACGCTCAGCACTGGTCCGAAGATTTCTTCCTGGAAGATGCGCATCTTGTTGTGGCCACGGAAGACCGTCGGCTGGATGTAGTAGCCGGTCGCCAGCTCGCCGTCGGCTTGCGTGTAGGCTTCGCCGCCGGTCAGCACTTCGGCACCTTCGGCTTTGCCGATTTCCAAGTAGCTCAGGATTTTCTCGTACTGGTCGTTGCTCGCCTGCGCGCCCATCATCGTGGTCATATCCATCGGATGACCGAGTTTCACGGCCTTCACGCGCTCGATGACGCGGGCGATGAACTCGTCGTAGATGTCTTCGTGAACGAGCATCCGCGATGGGCAGGTGCAGATTTCGCCTTGGTTGAGGCAGAACATCACGGCGCCTTCGATGGCTTTGTCGAGGAAATCGTCGTCGGCGTCCATCACGCTCTTGAAGAAGACGTTCGGCGACTTCCCGCCCAGCTCCATCGTCACGGGAATGATGTTTTCGGCGGCGTATTGCAGAATCAGGCGGCCCGTGGTGGTTTCACCGGTGAACGATGCCTTCGCGATGCGCGGCGACGACGCCAGCGGCTTGCCCGCTTCCAGCCCGAAACCGTTCACCACGTTCACCACGCCCGGCGGGATCAGGTGCCCGATCAGCTCCATCAGCACCAGAATCGAGGCAGGGGTTTGCTCGGCGGGCTTCATCACCACACAGCAGCCGGCGGCGAGGGCCGGGGCGAGCTTCCACGTTGCCATCAGCAGCGGGAAGTTCCAAGGGATGATCTGCCCGACCACCCCAAGCGGCTCGTGGACGATGAGCGACAGCGTATCGGAGTTCAGCTCCGACGCCGAGCCTTCTTCGGCGCGAATGACCCCGGCGAAGTACCGGAAATGGTCGATGACGAGCGGCAAGTCGGCGTAGGTGGTCTCGCGAATGGCTTTGCCGTTCTCGATGCACTCCACGGCCGCCAAGTACGCCAGATTCTCTTCGATCACATTCGCGATCTTGTTGAGCATATTGCTCCGCTCGGTCGCCGAGGAATGCTTCCACGTCTTGAACGCTTCGTGGGCAGCATCAAGGGCAAGGTCGATATCCTCTTTCGTCGAGCGCGCCACTTTCGTGAACACCTGCCCGTCGATAGGAGAGGGGTTCTCGAAGTACTGGCCTTTGACGGGCGGCGTAAACTTCCCGCCGATGTAGTTGTCGTAGTGAGGTTTGAACGTCGGGCGCGCTACAAGCGTGCTGCTGGTTGCGGGCGCGGCAGGGGCAACTGAATCAAGGACTTCGGCCATTGGAGCGAAAGGGTAAGGAAAGTTGAAAAAAAACCTAGCTTTGTTGAGACGGTTTGAACGTCGCAAGCGGCTCGGTACAAATCTGACAATTCTTCCTGCCGAACCACTTGCACGAAAGGCGCAGGTGCTTGCACAATCGGCGCGCTCTTACGAATCTCCCACAGATGCCACGGATTTTTTCACAGATTCTCACGGATTCAATCTGTGTAAATCTGTGGTTGAAATCTGTCTAATCCGTGGGAGATTGAAATCCAACCTCAACCCATGAATCAGTTTCCCGGTACCCGTCTCCAAGCCGTCGCCCCGACGCCCGAAGCCGCGCTAGCGACGCTGGTCGAAAACCGCCGTCTCACGACCTACGACGATTTCGCCCTCAGCTTCTTCGAAACGCACATCCGCGCCGAGCAGGTGCCGCTCACGTTTCCGCATTTCGTCCTGACGGCGATGCTGCGCGGCCGGAAAGTGATGCACCTGCCCGGCGCTGCGCCCTTTGAGTATCTGCCGGGGGAAGCCGTGTTGCTGCCCGCGCACCGGCCGATGTACATCGACTTCCCCGACGCCCGTCCTGATAACCCCACGCAGTGTTTGGCGCTCGAAATCAGCGCCGAAAAAGTCGGTGGGCTGTTGCAACGGCTCAACGAGCAGGCGCCGCGCTTGGATGCGCCCGGCGGCGGCGGCCCGTCGTGGGCCTTCGACCCCGCCGATTGCCACGTCCCCAACTCGCCCGCCCTCGCCGCGTCCCTCGACCGCCTCCTCACGGCCACCCGCGAAGAAGGCCCGACGCAGGGCTTGCTCGCCGACCTCGCCGTGAGCGAGATTGTCGTGCGCCTCCTGCAAACGCAGGCGCGGCGCATCCTGCTGGCGCCCACACCGCCGGCGTCGGCCGAAGCGGGCAATCGTTTGCGGCTCGTCATCGAGTACATCCGTGCCAACCTCCACCGCGATTTACCCACCGACGAGCTGGCGCGATTGGCGTGCCTGAGCCGGGCGCAATTCTTCCGCGCTTTCCGGCGCGAGCTGGGCCTCTCCCCGGTCGAGTTTATTCTTCAAGAGCGCATCAGTCAGGCGTGCCGCTTACTGCGGGCGGGCAACCATTATTTGGCCGATGTGGCTTACCAGTGCGGTTTTAGCTCGCCGAGCTACTTCACGCGCACCTTCAAAACACTGATGGGTCACTCGCCGGGGCAGTGGTTGCGCGGGTTGCAGACGGCGTAAGAAAAGCGCAGCCGAAAACACGTTTTCAGGAGGGATTTTTCCGGGGCGAACCGTTCCCCGACGCGGCCAAAACGCCGTGCCGGGGATTTTTTACGGGTCGCCTAAAGCGGTCGGCGGTACCTTTGCGAAACCTTTCGTTTCAACATGTCCCTCTCCATCCCCGAAACCGCTGCCTCGCCCCTCGTGCTCGATGGCAAGCGGCTGCAACTGGAAATCGAAACCGAAATCCGCGCCGAAGTCGAGGCCCGCCGGGCTGCCGGTCGCAAGATTCCGCATCTGGCCGCCGTACTCGTGGGGCACGACGGCGGCTCCGAAACCTACGTCCGCAACAAAGTGCTGGCGTGCGAGCGTGTCGGTTTTGCGTCGACGCTTCTGCGGTTCGAAGATGATATCTCCGAAGCTGATCTGCTCGCGACGGTCGAGCAGCTCAACGACGACCCCGAGATTGATGGCTTCATCGTGCAGCTTCCACTTCCGAAGCACATCTCGGCGCAGAAAGTGACGGAAGCTATCAAGGCCGAAAAAGACGTTGACGGCTTCCACCCGGTGAACTTGGGACGAATGGTAGCTGGCATCCCCGCCCTGCTGCCCGCCACGCCGAGCGGCATCCTCGTCATTCTGGAACGCTACGGTATCGATACGCGCGGCAAGCACTGCGTGGTGGTGGGGCGCTCGACTATCGTCGGCTCGCCGGTGAGCATTCTGCTGGCGCGCAATGCGCAGCCCGGCAACTGCACGGTCACCATCTGCCATTCTGCCACGAAAAACCTCGCCGACATCACCCGGCAAGCCGATATCCTGATTGCCGCCATCGGTCGCCCCGAATTCATCACCGCTGATATGGTGAAGCCGGGCGTGGTGATCATCGATGTGGGCACGACTCGTGTGGAGGATGCGACCAAAAAATCGGGCTACGGGCTGAAAGGCGACGTTAATTACGCACAAGTCGCGCCGTTGGCGAGTGCCATTACGCCCGTCCCCGGCGGCGTCGGGCCGATGACGATTACTTCCCTCCTTCTTAATACCCTGCAAGCCGCCGGCCGCTGAACCGCACCCGGTAGCCGCCTGTTCGCTGGGGGAGCGCAGCGCCCGGCCGACCGGCGCGTAGCTGCTTCACTCGTAAAAAATAGTCCTTCCGTTTCGTGGTCCAGACAGCCGATTTCCGCCTTTCCATCTCGCAAGTTCCCGCCGACGGCCTGACGCTGCCGCTGATGGAGCACTTCTATACGCTGCAAGGCGAAGGAGCGAACGCGGGCCGGGCGGCCTATTTCGTGCGGCTCGGCGGGTGCGATGTGGGCTGCCACTGGTGCGACGTGAAAGAGTCGTGGTCGGCAGAAGACCACCCGTTGCGGGGCGTGGCCGACGTGGTGGCCCTAGCCGCCGCCGATAGCGCCCCCGGCGCGCCCGTGGTGATTACAGGCGGCGAACCCGCGCTTTACAACCTCGTGCCGCTCACGCAGGCGCTGGCCGCTGCCGGGCATCCGCGCTGGATCGAAACGAGCGGCGCTTACCCGCTGACCGGCGAGTGGGAGTGGGTCTGCTTATCGCCGAAGAAGTTCAAGCCGCCGCACGAATCGGTCTACGCCCAAGCCCACGAGCTGAAGGTGGTGGTGTTTCACGAGTCGGATTTGCTTTGGGCCGAAACGCACGCGGCGTTGGTCGGGCCGGATTGTCGGCTGTTCCTGCAACCCGAGTGGAGTAGGGCGGCGCGTATTTTGCCGCACCTGATTGCGTACGTCAAAGCGCATCCGCAGTGGCAGCTTTCGCTGCAAACGCACAAGTATCTCGACATCCCCTAGGCGGAGCCGGTTTATACGACGCGTTACTGGTAACTTTCGGCCTTCCGTTCTGGTCTTCCGGCAACCACCTCACCTTCCGTATTCCGCTCCTCTGATGTTGCTTCGGGTTTTCCGGAAACTTTCGCCGCCTACCAGCGTCCCTTTCCGGACCCTGACCATTGCGATTACCCTCGCCTGTCTGGCGCTGACGCTGCCTGGCCGCGCCCAGCTAGAGGACCCTAAGGCGAAACGTCCGGTCGCACGCGCGTCGGAAGCCAAATCGCCGCCGAAAAAGTACGCTAACGCCCCCGCTAAGGCCGTTAAAGCCTACGAGCACGCCGTAGAGCTAGCCGACGCCCGTGAGTTCGATAAAGCGCTCAATGAGCTGGAATCGCTCACAAAAAAATATCCGTCGTTCGCGCAGCCGTGGTTTAAGAAGGGGACGCTGCTGTCGGCAACGGCGCAAAAGCGCGCGGCTTATGAGTCGTACAAGCGCGGCGTAACGGCGTTGGGCTATGATGCCTCGCACGCCGCCGACTACTTTACGACCGGTGAGCTGGCGCTCGAATTCGGCGATTACGAGCTGGCCCGCACCAGCTACAACGCACTCATCAAGGCGAATCCGCGCAATAAGCGGGGTTTGCCACAGGCCGAGCGCGGCTTGCAGGTTTGTGATTTTGCCGCCCAGCAGCTCGCGCACCCCGCGCCGGACCTGAATCCGCAGGCGCTCCCGGCGCAAATCAACCAGTTCCGGTTTCACTACTTCCCGGCGGTCACCGCCGATGGGCGGGCGTTGGTGTACACGGCCCGCAAAGGCGCCGCCGATACCGACGACGAGAACCTCTACATCGCCCGCCGCAAGGGCAACGAGTTCGACGCACCGCAATCGATCTCCCCATACATCAATTCGCCTTATAACGAAGGCGCCGCCGCCATTTCCGGCGACGGCAAAGCGCTTGTCTTCACCTCCTGTAACCGCCCCGATTCGCGCGGCGATTGCGACCTGTATTACTCACGTCTCGAAAACGGTACGTGGAGCAAGCCCTCTAACCTTGGCCCGACGGTGAACTCGTCGTGGTGGGATTCGCAGCCGACCCTCTCCGCCGACGGCCGCACGCTCTATTTCTCGTCGGCGCGCAAAGCCGGATCGCTCGGTCAGGAAGACATCTACGTCACCAACCTCACCGACGACGGCACTTGGACGGCCGCGAAGAACGTCGGTGCGCCCATCAACACGCCCGGCCACGATATGGCGCCGTTCCTGCACGCGTCGGGCACCACGCTTTATTACTCCACCGATGGCCCCATCGGGATGGGCGGCCTCGATTTGTTCCGGGTCGAGCGGCAGAAGGGGGGGGCTTGGGCCGCGCCTCAAAACCTCGGTTACCCGCTCAACACGTTCGAGGACGAAAGCTCCATCTTCATCACCACCGACAACCGCACCGGCTACTACTCGCGCAAGCTCAGCGGCCAAGCCGCCGATGCGCAGCAGACCACCATCCGGCTGTTCTCGTTCGATGTGCCGAAACAGGCCCGCAGCTTCGAGCAGAGCGCCGTGGCGCAAGGGCGGGTGTTCGATGCGGTCACGAAGAAAACCCTCGCCGCCAACGTGCAGGTCTACGACTTGGGGGCAGATGAGCTGATTGAATCGGTGATGAGCGACAAAGCCGACGGCGAATACACCGTCGTGCTCACCGAAGGCCACCAATACGCGATGTACGCCTCGGCCGACGACTACCTCATCAAAAGCCTCACCTTCGACTACACCGACCGCAAAACCTTCGACCCGCTCACCCTCGATATTTACCTCGACCCCGTCAAGGCCGGTGCGAGCATCGTGCTCAACAACCTCTTCTTCCCCACGAACTCCTTCGTGCTGGAGAAGCGCTCCAAAACCGAGCTTGACCGCCTGACGCGGTTTATGAACCAGTATCCCATTATCGCCGTCGAAATCAGCGGCCATACCGACGATATCGGCTCCGACGCCACCAACCTCACCCTCTCCGAGAACCGCGCGAAAGCCGTCTACGATTACCTCGTAACCAGCGGCGTCAAAACCGACCGCCTCAAGTTCAAAGGCTACGGCGAAACCCAACCCGCCGCCCCCAACACCACCGACGCCAACCGCCAGCTCAACCGCCGGATTGAGCTGCGGATTTTGTAACGAACGGCCGTGAGTAAGTATGAGGTAGGAGGCAATGAGGGTGACGATTACCGCAGCCACAATTTATTGGGACTAACGGAGGACGAGCACATTGATTGGGCCGAGTACACAGGTGCCTTCTGGGCTGAGATGGCTTTTACGGAGAGCCTCACTTCTGCCACGCGATTCACGCTCGATTATCTGATGGCGTTGCACCTGCATGCATTTGGCCACCTGTACACATTCGCGGGGAAGCTGCGAACGGTTAACTTATCGAAAGACAATTATCCGTTTCCGCCGCATCTATTTCTGTTGAATTCCATGCAGGCTTTCGAGCGGGATTTCCTGCGGCCATTGCCCACTGCTTATTCGACGGAAGAGCTGCTCCGCCGTGATATCGCCCGCGTTCATGCCGAACTGCTCGTTATTCATCCTTTTCGGGAAGGCAATGGTCGAACCGCACGCATTCTAGCCAACCTGATGGCCGCCCAACACGGTTATAAACCGCTGGATTTTGAGATATTCAGCAAAGACTCACTTGGTTTCTCGCGGTATGTGCGGGCGGTGCAACAAGCAGGCAGCAAATGCGATTATCAGCCAATGGAGGCTATTATCGCTGAGGCGTGGACTGGTCCGTTGGACCTTTAGACTGAGTAAGCTCCCGCGATAGATGTTCCGGAATGGTAATTCCTTCCACACGGAAGGACGAAAGCAGGGAGCGCCGGATCAACTCACGCCGAGCAGGCGAAAGCGGACGATTGGTCGAAGAGGGAGATGATTTCATCGGAGATTACGAAACATTTTACTAACAAAACGCCCCGCCAAATTTAAGTTCGGTGGGGCGTTCTTATGACTAACTACTGAATCAGCAAGCGCTTACGCTCCCGGATAATGCCGCTCCGTAGCGCCGGTGTAAATCTGACGCGGACGGCCGATTGGCTCTTTCATCTCGCGCATCTCTTTCCACTGGGCGATCCAGCCGGGCAGGCGGCCGATGGCGAACATCACCGTGAACATCTCCGTTGGGATGCCGATGGCGCGGTAGATGAGGCCCGAATAGAAGTCGACGTTCGGGTACAGCTTCCGCTCGATGAAGTACGAATCGGTGAGGGCGGCTTCTTCGAGCTGCTTCGCGATGGCGAGGAGCGGCTCGTCCTGCATCCCGAGGGCGGTCAGCACATCGTCAGCAGCTTGCTTGATGATGGTGGCGCGTGGGTCGAAATTCTTGTACACGCGGTGGCCGAAGCCCATCAGGCGGAAAGGGTCGTTCTTGTCCTTGGCTTTGGCCACCCATTTCTGGGTGTCGCCGCCGTCGGCTTTAATCGATTCCAGCATCTCGATGACTTCCTGGTTGGCGCCGCCGTGCAGGGGCCCCCACAGCGCGGCGATACCGGCCGAAATCGAGGAGTAGATGTTGGCGTTGGCCGAACCCACCAAGCGTACCGTGCTCGTCGAGCAGTTCTGCTCGTGGTCGGCATGCAGAATCAGCAGCTTGTTGAGCGCATCGACTACCACCGGATTCGACTCGTACGCGTCGGTCGGGAAGCCGAACATCATTTGCAGGAAGTTCGAGCAATAGTCGAGCTTGTTCTGCGGATAGTTGAGCGGGTGCCCAACCGAGTTTTTGTAGCTCCACGCAGCCAGCGTCGGCATTTTCGCCAAGAGCCGGATGATGTTGAGGTACATCTCCTCTTTCGACTGCTCCGGGTCGAGCGACTTCGGATAGAAAGCCGTCATCGCCGACGTGAGCGCCGTCAGGACGCCCATGGGGTGGGCGTTGTTCGGGAAGGCGTCGTAAATCTTGCGCATATCCTCGTGGACGAGGGTGTGCATTTTGATTTTGGCTTCGAAATCGGTGAGCTGCTCTTTCGTCGGCAGGTCGCCCCAGATGAGCAGGTAGGCTACTTCGAGGAAGCTGGCTTTAGCGGCCAGCTCATCAATCGGGTAGCCGCGATACCGCAGAATGCCCTCTTCACCATCGAGGAACGTAATGGCCGATTTGCAGGCCCCTGTGTTCTTGTAGCCCCTATCCAGCGTTACCAGCCCGGTTTCGTCGCGTAGCTTGGAGATGTCGATAGCGGGCTCGTTTTCCGTCCCGATGGTTACGGGGTAGGAGTAGGACTTGCCGTTATAGGTCAGTTCGGCGGTTTCGGCCATTACGAAGGAAGCTGAATGGAACGGGAAAGAAGCGACGCGCTTCCTCTGATGAAAGCGCGGTGCGAAAGTAGGGCAAAACCCCGGAAGCACGTCCGTGCCGCGTCTTGCTAATACCGGTTTTGGGGCGAAAAGTTGGTAAATCTTTTAACCAGCCAACGCCGCCGCAAGCGCCCGCACGTCCGCCACCGAGTTGTGCGCGTGCGCAATCACCCGCAGCCGCGCCGACCCGGCGGGCACAGTGGGCGGCAGAATAGCGCGCACATCAAAACCGCTGGCCCGCACGGCCGACGCCAGCTCCGGTAACTGCTTCTGATTGTGCGGAATGGCGGCGTGGACGATGTGGCTCCGCTCCCCCAACGTCCGCAAACCGGGCACTTCGGCCAGCGCCGCGCCGAGTGCGGTGGATACGCTTGTGAGGTGCGCCCGCGCTGCGTCGAGGGTCGGAAGTAAATCGTAGGCGGCTTCCAGCGTGGTCAGCAGAAGCGGGGGGAGCGCGGTGGAATAGATGAAGCTGCGGGCGAAATTGATGAGGTAATCGCGCAGCTCCCGTGGCCCCACCCAAGCCGCCCCGGCAGCTCCGGCAGCTTTCCCGAAGGTCATCAGCCGGGCGAAAACGGCGTTTTCCAGCCCTAATGCCACCACTTGCCCCGCACCGCCCGGCCCGTCGACGCCGGTGGTGTGCGCTTCGTCCACGACCAGAAACAGGCCGTGCTGATGGCAGAGGGTGGCCAACTCGGGCAGCGGGGCGCGGTCGCCGTCCATTGAATACAGGCTTTCGACGGCGACGTACACCGTGCCGCGCGCGAACCGGAGCTTGCGTTCGAGGTCGGCTAAGTCGTTGTGTCGAAAGGAAAGATTTTTCGCCAGACCCAGCCGCAAGCCATCACGCACGGAGGCGTGGACGGCTTCGTCGTAAAGCACCGTATCGCCGCGCTGCGGGACGGCGCCGAAAAAGCCCAGATTCGCCGCGTAGCCGGTGCTGAACAGCAACGCGCTCTCCGCACGGTGGTAGGCGGCGATGCGGGCTTCAAGCGCCTCGGCGGCGGCCGAATTGCCCGTCAGTAGGCGGGAGCCGGTGGCGCCGGTGCCGAGTGCGGTGGGCTGGGTTAGCGATTTTTGCTGCACGGCCGCCGCCAATTGCCCGCTTTGAGCTAAGCCGAGGTAGTCGTTCGAGGCAAAATCGACCAGCCCGGCGGGCGGCACTTGCAAGCGCCGCAACAAACCGGTTTCCGCACGGGCGGCAAGGCGGGTAGTGAGGGTCGAAGGAATGCGCACAGCCGCCTGATATCCTCACGGATTATTTCCGACTTAGAACAACGGCTTCACAGTTGGCATCTGTGAAAATTCGTGCAAAAATCCGGGTAATCCGTGGGAACTTACGTTAAGAAGCTACGCGATAACCGGCAGCGCCCGCAGCTCCGGCGCCAAAATGACCGGCGCGGCCTTCGGCTCCGGCTGGTCGCCGAGCTTGAAGGATAGGCGCGGCTTGAGGCCCAAAAGCTGGAACATTGTCTGGTCGTCGGCGAAGGACGGGTTGGCGGTGGTCAGGAGCTTGTCGCCGCTGAAAATGGAGTTCGCACCCGCCAAAAAGCACAGCGCCTGCTCACTGACCGGCATTTCCTGCCGCCCTGCCGAGAGACGAACCATCGTGCCCGGCATCAGGATGCGCGCCGTGGCAATCATCCGCAGCATCTCCCAAACGCTCACGCGGGGCTGGTCGGCGAGCGGCGTGCCTTCCACGGGCACCAACGCGTTTACCGGCACCGACTCGGGGTGCGCCGGTAGCGTGGCCAAGGTGTGGAGCATCGCGATGCGGTCTTCGTCGGTTTCGCCGAGGCCGATGATGCCGCCTGAGCACACGCTCAGTCCCGCTTTCCGAACGTGCCCGAGGGTGTCGAGGCGGTCGTCGTAGGTGCGGGTGGTGATGATTTCCGAGTACTGTTCGGCGCTCGTGTCGAGGTTGTGGTTATAGGCGTAGAGGCCCGCGTGCTTGAGCTTTTCGGCTTGCTCCGGGGTCAGCATCCCGAGCGTCGCGCAGACTTCGAGGCCCAAATCATTCACCTGCGAAACCATCCCGAGGACGCGGTCGAAATCGCGGTTGTCGCGCACTTCGCGCCACGCCGCGCCCATGCAGAACCGCGTAGACCCGGCATCGCGGGCGGCGCGGGCCGCTGCCAGCACCTCTTCATCGGGCAGCAGCTTGTGCGCCTTCACTTCGGTGTGGTAGCGGGCGGCCTGAGGGCAATACGAGCAGTCTTCGGGGCAGCCGCCGGTCTTCACGCTCAGGAGCGTACAAACCTGCACTTCGCCGGTGGCCTGAAATTGCTGATGCACGGTGGCGGCACGCACCACCAGCTCAAGCACCGGCTGATGATAGAGAGCCGAAACTTCGGCGAGGGTCCAGTCGGTGCGGAGCGGGGCTGCGGAGGTGGCAGGAGCAGGGGCGGTCATGCGAGGAGCGACGTGCGAGTAAAAACTTAACAAACGGGGCGCTGCGGCCCGTCGATAACGGAGCGGCACGAAATTACACACGTCAGCCGCGCTGCCAAGCTATGGGTGACCATTTAGACGCTAGCGGATTGACAGTCAGGAACAATTTGCTTTGGGCAAGTATTTGCTCAAAGTTGGGTTGACGGATAGGGCAAACGTGCTTTTGTCGTATCTTTACTCCACGAAAACGGGTAGAGCACGCCTCCTGTGTGGGTAATGTTCAATTTTCCAAAAGCTTAGTCCTTTTCCGTAACGTATGGCCGACTTTGCCGCTCTCTTTCGTATTCGCGCACTGTCGAAGTCGGTTGTAATAATCGCGGCAGTTGGGCTGGCTAGCGCTTGCTCGACTCTCCACGAAGCCGACTTGGGCGCTAACCGGGGTTATAACGAGCTGGGTGGCCCGGCGTACAAGCCGTCGCTGGCTAGTCCGAAGGGCAAGAAGCCCGCCGCCGATTCCAAACCCCTCGCCAAGACCTCTAGCCGTAAGACCCAGTATTCGCCGATGGTCGAGCGGACGGCTACGGGCGTTCGGGTCGTGAAGGACTTCACCACGCAGGCCCGCTCGAAATCCGCCAAGACCAACGCCGCGCAGGCGCGGGCCACGCGGGCGCAGCAGAACAATAAGATCAGCAAGTCGTACAACAACGAGAACTTGCTCGAACGCTAGCGGAAGGCGGCTTTTTCGGCCGCTCTCAGCAACTTGTGTAAGGGCAGCCGGATAGGCCGCCCTTTTTCATTTCGAGCCTCGCTCCTAAGCGTTGGATACGGCAGCAGCCTCACATAAAGAGGTGATTTGTCGAATGAATTTGCCCTGATTGGCTTCGTAGTCGTGTATCTTTACCTGCACAAGCGGGATTTTACCGCTATTCCTCTCCGCACATTCCTGCCGTTTGGCCCTTCCTATGGTACATGCTTTTCTCCGTGACTCGCTGTTCCGCCGGCTCCGCCCATTGCTGTTGAGCGGATTGATGGCGTTGGCCGTGTCGGCCTGCTCGACGGCTAATGAGAGTGATACGGGCGCCAATCAGGATTACAGCGACGACGAGGCGTCCGCCCGCCCCACGCTGCCGATGCCCGTCGCGACGGAATCGGAAGCGGCGCCGGTAGTGGCGAGCAAGCCGAAGCCGGTCGTCAAGCGCAAGCCGGCCCCGCGGCCGGTGGTGCGCGCCACGCCTCGCCCTTCGCCTAAAACCATTGAGCGCTTGGCCTCGCAGCCGCGTAAGCAGGTGCAGTACACGCCGATGGTCGACCGCACCGCGACGGGGGTTCGGACGGTGCAGGACTTTTCCTCGCAGGCCCGCACCAAGCAGCAGCGCGAGAACGCCGCCGCCGTCCGCACCTACCGGACGCAGCAAAACACGCGGATGGCGCGGGCTTACAACAATAACAACCTGCTGACTCGGTAACGCTCGAAACAGCGCTGACTTTAACGGCCACGGCCCGCTCGGAATCATTTCCGGGCGGGCCGTGGTGTTTTCGGGGGAGCTGAGTTGACTACTGATTACCGACTACTGGCAGCGCGCATCGGTCACTTCCTGAACCGTGAAGACGGTAGCGGCTTCATTCCCCCACGCCGATTGCACGTAGTTGAGGATGTTCGCGACGTCGGCGTCGGAGAGCTTGTCTTTGGGGAAGGCGGGCATGGCGCCGTTGTAGGTTACGCCGTTCACCACGAGCGGGCCTTTCATACCGCGCCGCACGAGGCACGGCAGATTCGGGCGGTTTTGCCGGAGATAATCGGCTCCGGCGAGGGGCGGCATGAGCTTGCCGAGGCCGCGTCCGTCGAGGCCGTGGCAATTGGCGCATTGTTCGGCGTAAAGGGCTTCGCCGCTGCGCTCGGTGCTGGTGAAGCAGGCGCTGAGGCTGCTGCTCAGGAGCAAAACGCTGAGGGCGCCGCCGAGCAGCGACCACGGCCGACGGTAGCGGCGGTGGCTCATTTCTTCTTCTCTGGCGCGCTCTCTTTCAACAGCACATCAACATCCCGAATCAGGCGGTCGACATCGATGGCTTTCAGGCCGTCGTACACGGGTGACGGCATGATGGAGTCGTTCCCGGCCGAATAGCTCGCGCGGATGTGGCCGCGCTGGTCGATGAGCGTGAGGTTGCCGCTGTGGTTGAAACCGCCGGGCGCGGCCGAATCGGCTTGCGCGGCAATGAGGTAGCGCTCGGCGGTGGCGTATATGCTGTCTTGCGGACCCGTGACGAAGTACCAGTTGGAATTGCCGACGCCGAGGCGGTCGGCGTAATCGCGGAGGACGGCGACTGAGTCGTGGCGCGGGTCGATGGTGTGCGAGACGAACACGACGCGCGGGTCGTTCTTGAACCGCTCCCACAGGCGCAGCTCTTCCTTCTTGACCACCGGGCAGATGGAAGGGCAGGAGGCGAAGAAGAAATCAGCGACCATCACCTTCCCCGCCACTGATTGCTTGGTGAAGGGCGCCCCGTTTTGGTCGGTGAAGGAAAACGGCCGGATGGTGGACCAAACGGTATCCTGCCGCCCGTCAGGGGTGTTGACGAGGTCGTAGAAGCCGAGAGTTTTGAGGCGCGGCGGCGGGGCTTCGCAGCCGGTCAGGGTGGGCAGCAACGGCAGCAGCAGCGCGGTGAGGAGGAGGCGCGGGGTGCGTAACGAGAGGCACAATGAAAGGCGATTGGGCAGCATCAGCGCGATGGGGAAGGAGTGGGGGCGAGCGATTTAGCCGCCGGAACCGATGAGAAGGCCCGCAAAACCGCCGAAGCCGAGTCGTGGGCGAGCTGCGTCAGCGTCGCGACTTGATCGAGAATCCGCAGCTGCCGCTCGTAGTAGGCCGTGGCGGAATCAGGGGTGACGCTGGCCGCAGGGCGCCGATACGCGTGCATCCAATCGGTCATGGCGTTGTCGGCGGTTTGGGTGGCGCTGGTGGCGGCGTCGAGGCGGGCTTGTTGGGCGGATTTTTCGGTCAGCGCAGGACGCAGCGCCGACAGCCGTCGGCGGAGTGTAAACAGCTCACCGGTCTGGAGCATCAGCGAATCGTGACGGGCCATGACGCGCTTCTCAAGCGGCGAATCCGATGCGGTCGAGCGCGCCGGTGGCGGCGCTACGAGGGTTTGGTTGGCCGGTGGGTCGGTCTGGCACGCTGCCGCCCCGAGCAACAGGGGCAGGAAAACAGAGGAGATGGCGGAGAATCGCAAAAAAAAGCGGCTTTGAAGCGTCGTAAGAATCAGGCTACTTACCCCCGATAACAGGTGAAGCGCCGAATCGGCCACAAACTTACCGCCGCTTCTTACGTAGCCGGACAAGGTTTAGGGAATGTTCTTTGCAAAGAACATTTGCTTTGTCCACTCACTTTTTTCCCCGTCAAGCGTATGTCCATTTTTCGCTCCCTTCAGCTGGCAGCCCTCGTAGGCCTGTCGGCGGCCAGTTTGTCATCGTGCAGCTCGGCTCGTTATTTTGATTTTTCCGGTGGCTCCTCGCAAGCCGGAGGTTACCACCGTTCGACGGTAGCGGTGCAACCCGCGACGCCAGCTCCGGCTTCGGCCACTGAGGCCGTAACCGTTCTGGAGCCACTCGCCGAGCCGACTGCGCTGACTGCCAGTGCCGCTCCGGAAGTCACGCCCACCCCGGCGCCGACTGCCGCCCAAGCCGCCCCCGCCCCAGCCAAGCTCTCCGAGCAGCTCACCACCGCCCGCGCCGAGCGCACGCTCACCCGCGCCCAAGAGCGCCGCTACGAGCAGGTGCTGAAGCGCGTGAAGACCGAAGAAAGCCGCCGCGAGGCGTCGGGCCTGAAAGCCGACGTGAATATCGTGGAGCTGATTCTCGCCATTTTCCTGCCGCCAATCGGGGTGCTGCTCCACGAAGGCGGGAAGCTGACGACGCGGTTCTGGATCTCGCTGTTGCTCACGCTCCTGTTCTTCTTCCCGGGGATGATTTATTCGATCCTGGTCGTTACGAACACGATTTAGCGCGTCCTGCCGGCTGGCCGATGAGCCGCCGCCGTGCGCGCTATTCGCGCCGCAAATCGGCCTGAATCGGCCGGTTGGTCGTTGAAGAAAAAGAATCGCCTCCGATGTGAAAACTTTTCACGTCGGAGGCGATTTTTATGCGTCTGAGGCCTTCCATCAAGAGGTATCTTTGTTGAGAGACGCTTTCTACCGTAATCTCCACCGCTTTCCTGCCCGCGTTATGATTATCGATATGCTCTTCGCGGCGGCGGCCGTTATCCTGTTCATCCCGCTCCTGACGGGTTATGCGGCTTACACGCACGGCCGCCGGTTCTGGCTCTGGTTTGCGTTGGGGACGGTGCTGCCGTTCGTGTCGCTGGCGTTCCTGACGCTCCTGCTCGCCATTCGGCGGCTCGACCCCGGCGCCCGGCTTGTGGATGACGCGCGGCGGATTCTGGCTGAGGATGAGGCGCGGGAAGCGCGGCGGCGGTTTGCGGGGAATGAGTATTGATTGAAGACTGAACTTAGTGCGACGTGTGTCCCGTGCGGCATGTGCCCGGCGCGAGTGCCCGGGGTAGTCGGCGCAAAGCGCCGCCAACCCCGGGCTTTGGAAAAGAACCCCGTTGGGGTTCGCGTGACGCAATCAATCGGGGAACCCCAACGGGGTTCTTCTCAAAAGCCCGGGGTTGATTTTTGAAAAAAATCTACCCCGGGTGCGCGTGGGGTGCGCGTTTGGTGCGCTCAACCGCCGTGGCGGGCCAGAGGCCCGCAAATAGCCCGCACGGGGCAGAGCCCCGCGCGATTCCCCAAGCGCGATTCCCCACGCGCGATTCCCCCTCAATCCTCAATCGCACTAGTCAGAAAAGAGCTTTTCATCATCACCCAAATCAATAGGAAGACAGTGGCCCAGCGGAGGTAGATGGGGTAGAAATCGCGGGTGTCGCGGAAGCGGGTTTCGCGGATGGGAGCTTTGGTGAGGCGGTCCAGCTCGCGGAACACGGCGGTTAGGCCTTGTTGGTTGGTGGCGCGGAAGAACTGGCCTTCGCCGATTTGGGCGAGCTGCCGCATCGTGGTTTCGTCGAGGCGGGTTTCGACGTAGCGCGTTTGCCCGGTGACGGAATCGGTGTCGAAGGCGACGGAGCCGTCGGTGCCGAGGCCGATGGTGTAGAGCTTGATGCCGAAGGAATGGGCTAGGCGGGCGGCGGTTTCGGGCGCTATCTGCCCGGCGGTGTTCTCACCGTCGGAGAGGAGGATGCAGACGCGCGTGCGGCTCGGCGAGCCGCGTAACCGGTTCACCGCCACCCCTAAAGCCGAGCCGATGGCCGTGCCGTCGGTGGCAATCAGGCCGGGCTTGATGGTGTTGAGCTGACTCAGGAGGAGGTCGTAATCGGTGGTGAGGGGGCAGAGCGAGTAGGCTTCCCCCGCGAACACGACGAGGCCGATGCGGTCGTGAAAACGCCCCCGAATGAAGTCGCGGGCGGTGGCTTTGGCCGCTTCGAGACGCGTGGGGGCCAAATCGGGGATTTGCATCGACGCCGACGTGTCGAGGACGAGCAGGATATCGAGCCCGGCCGACGTTTGCTCGACGAGCTGCGAGGTTTGCTGCGGACGCGCCAACGCGACGAGAATCAGCGCCATCGCCACGGTCAGAACAACGTCCGGGATGAACCGCAGCAGGGCGCTCCACTGCCGCCGATTGGGGCCGGGGAGGAGCGCCAACCCCAATTGCGGACGCGTTTGCAGCGCCAGCAGCCACCGCGCGACGAAGAGCAGCGGCAGCGCCCCAATCGCGAGCAGGAGCGAGCGGTGCGTCCACTCAAACGCTGCCAGCGTGGCCGGGTAAAACCAGATGGGGCTGAGCCAGTCCAAGACGATGCGGGCGGGAGAAGGTAAAAAACGAGTCAGCCGCTACGATTTCGTCAGAAATTCAACCCTCACGACGGCGTAGCGCTCGTCGGCGAAGGTACGGAGGGCGGTTAGGGCCGCCGACTCACTCGCGGCGTCGTCGGAGAGCTGGTTGCCGTAGATGGCGCGGTCGCCGAGGCGAAGCGCATCGGCCACGCTGGGGTGGTAAGTGGCGTAAGTGGCCACCAGCTCCTTCGTGGTGAGGGTGTTGATGGGCAGGTTTTCGAGCGCCGTGAGGTAGTTTTTCCAGAGCGTAATCGTGCGTTCGAGGTTCGCGACGGAGCGCGACAGCTCGAACCGCTCGACATAACGCGCATACTGCGCCAGAAAATACTGGTGGTTCTTCCGGAGCCGATACCGCCGGTACCGTGCCCGTGCGCGCCGCCCCCAGAGCAGCCAACCGGCCAATAGCGCCAGCAGCCCCACCCCAATGCCCGCCACCAGCCACGGCCAGTTGAAGCGCGGTGCCACCGTTTCGGGCCGTAAATAGGGGAGGAGGGAAGGCGGCTGGTCGGGGTTGGGCGGCGGCGCCACGAAATGCACTTGCAACCGCGCGGCAGTGGCCGCCACAACCACGGTATCGGCGCGCGGGGTGAGCATTCGGCCCGTGAGCCGCAGGGTTTGGACGGAATCGGGCGTTAGCGTCCGGACGTAGTACGTGACGTGGTCGAGGCTCATTCCGGAGCGGGTGCGCGTGGGGAAAACGCGCCGCCGAACCAGCTCGAAAGGACGAAAATCGGCCGAAGAATCGGGCAGAATGACGTTCAGGGATGCCGGATGCTGCCAAGTAAGGTCGAACGCGATGACCTCGCCGAGCCGCGCCGTGGGGCGTTGGAAATGCCCTTCCAGCACCGACAGATGCGCCGTGGCGTGCGCCTGCCGGTCGGCGCCGATGGTCTCATCAGCGGAAAACGGCCGGGTTGCGCTGCCGCTGCCGTCGGGCAGTCCTTGCGCGCGGCCCACCAGCGGCGCCGTCATCAGCACTCCCAAACCGAGGACAACCTTCAACCCCCACGGCTGCACATATCGACGGACGGCCTTCACGGTGCAAAACAACGCATTAGCGCGCGGTCGGGTCGGACGGATGCGGGCGTTCGGGACGGCAGACTCCACCTATTGCGGCTTTTCGAGGGTGTTGCCCGGCGCACGACCGAGAATCAGGTCGAGGAGGACAGGGAGCGGGTCTTGCTCGATGGGCACCGACAGGAGGCGCGCCCCCGCGCTGCGGCAAAGCTGCGCGAGCTGCTGCTGCTGCGTGAGCGTGGCGGCGAGGAGGTGCCGAAACGTCGGGCCGGAGGTGTTGGTCCAGCGCACGCGCCCGGTTTCGCGGTCGCGGACGGGCACGATGCCGAGGTGCGGCAGGTTCCGCTCGCGCCGCTCATCGACGAGGTGCAGGATGACCAGCTCGTGCGCCCGGGCGAGCATTTTCAGCTCGCGGGTGAAGTCGTCATCAATCAAATCCGACAGCATCACTACTAAGGAGCGCCGCGTGAGCACGCCGAGCGTCCGCCGAATTACCGTCGCGAGGCGGGTGCGCGGGCTGACCGGCCGCAAGCCGTACAGCGTTTTAATCAGCCGATACGCGTGCGGCAGGCCTTTGCCGGGCGGGAGCCACGCTTCGAGGCGGTCGGTGGCGCACACCAGTCCGAGGCGCGCTTGCTGCCGCGCCGCCACCAGCGCCAGCACTCCGCCGAGGTGCCGCGCCACGTCCAATTTGCGCTGCCCGGCGGCGGTGCCGATGCTCAGCGACGCGCTGAAATCCAACAGCAGCACTACTTGCTGCTCGCGCTCCTCGCGGTAGGTGCGCGTGAACGTGCCGTGCCCCTTCGCCGACACGTTCCAGTCGATGAGGCGCACATCGTCGCCATATTGATACGGCCGGACGTCGGCGAACTCCAGCCCGGTCCCCCGAAAAACGCTCAGGCGCGCGCCCTGCACCTGCGTCTGCACCGCCTGCCGCAACCGTAGCTCGTACTTTCGCAGTCGCGCCACCAGCACGCCCAGGTCGGGCGGCGGCGCGTCGGGCACAGCCGCCGCACGGAATGTCGAGGAAAACAGGCGAAATGCCATCAATACAACGAAAAAGCAGTTGGCCGACCTTGCCGTGGGCCTTGTGGAGCGGCGCGAAGCTACGCACCGGCCGCGCCGCGCTGCGCTGTTTCGGCGTAGCCGCGCTGTTGGGGGCCGCCACGGCCTGCGGCTCGGAAGCGGGCCTGCCGCCGAAACCGGATAACCTGCTCTCGCCCGCCCAGCTCGTGCCGCTGCTTGCGGATATGCAGGTGGCCGAGGCGCGCGCCCAGCACAGCGCCCGCGCCCCCGACACGATTCAGGCGCTTTATCAAGGACAGGAAACCGAGATTCTGCGCCGTCGGGGCGTCACGAGCCAGCAGTTTCAGCAGAGCTACGCACATTACGCCGCCCGTCCGGCAGAGCTGGAAGCGATCTATAAGACCTTGACCGATACGCTCTCGATGCGGGAGGTGAGGCTGAAATCGCGCCCGGGTCAGAAGTAGAAGGGAGGGATTTTGGGGGAGAAGCCCCGCCGCTAACCTGCGGACGGCGGGCGGCGGGCTGCTGCTTCAAGGGCGCTCTTTCATAAGTACCGACTACCACCGGCGCACCCTTGCGCCCGGCGCGCCGTATGCGTCGGCGATGCGTCTGACTTTTCTTTCCTCTGAAACGTTCAAGAGCCTGTTGCCGGTGATGGCGGGTTCGATTATTACGCTGTCGGGCACGTTCCTGACGCTGAGCTTCGCGGCGCGGACGCAGGAGCAAAACCAGCTCCGGGCGGCCTACGCCACCTTTCTGACGGCCGCCGACGAGGCGAATGAGCACGTCGTGGCGGCCACCCGCGAGGAAGCCACCCGCCTGACGGCCTACCTGCGGCCGGGGCGCCGATTCCGCGTCGGGCCGCTGCGCTCCACCGACTCGCTGCTGATTGCCGACGCCCGCCACCGGACCCGCGACGGCGTCGCGCGGCTCCGCAAGACCGCTTACGACCTCTTGCTCCTCGAACCGTCGGCCGACCGCCGTGAGCGCATCCGCACCTACATCAGCCATTTCCTCGACGGCAAGATGAGCGTCGACCGCGAGGCCAGCCGCGTGCGGGCGCTCGTCGAGACAGGCACTTACCCCACCGCCAACCCCGAAGCCGAGACCGCCGACCCACTCACCACCTACTCCCAAGCCGTCGTGACGGCCCACGAAGAGCAGGACGACGAGTACCGCAAGCTAGTCAGCGCCGTGTTGGATGATGATAGGTGGCATTAAGGGCGACAGAAGACAGCAAAAAACCGCCCCCCTCAGCGCGGCAGCGCCTTTAGCTGCGCGGCCACCTGCTGCTCCCAGCGCGCCTGCCCCTTCGCGTCGAGGCCGTGCCGACTCTCTTCGTCGTAGCGATCCTGCTCGCGCTGCCAGACCGTGAACGCCGCGTCGATGAGCGGCTGGAGCTGGGTTTGCGCCTGCTCGCACGTCATCCGCAGCTTCAGCAAGCTGAGGCGCATCAGCCGGGCGTGAACTTCGGTGAGGTCGAAATGAACCTGCTCGTGCCGCAGCAGCGGGGCCGAATCGGCGGAGCGCGTCCACGATTCGAGCGGCCGGAACACGGCTTCCACGTTTACGGTGAGTTTATTATTTGAGCAGCTCACCTGCACGTTCAGGTCGGCAGAGGTGAGGGCGTGGAGCTTCTCATCCGGCCCGGCGGTGCCCTTGAAATCGGCCCAAACGAGGGGCTTATTCGGCTGCCAGAGAATGGTGGAGTCGGTATTCCCGGCCGATTTGGGCGGCGGCGGCGGGGTGTGCGCGGCCACCCGAACAGTCGGCAGGGCGAGCGCGAGACAGAGGAGGAGGCAGCGAATCGTCACGCCCCCGAAAGGCTGCGCGACGGACGTTTGTTCCGTCCGCTGCCGTACTCTTGCAGCGCGCCGAACAACCTTCCCCCGCTGCGTGTTGGACTGGAAGCGCCCGCCCACCTCGGGCACCGCTTCCGACTCCTATTCTTCCCTATGCTTGGCTACCGCTTCACCGATTTTACGCCCCCGCCAGATAGTGGCGGCGGGTTCGAGCAGCTTCTCAAAGTCTTCCTTCAGCTCCTCACCATCACGTCCGGCGACGTCGGCGAGACCCTCAAGTGGCTCAATGAAGTCGACCGCCAATACGGCCTCACCGACGATCAGTACGGGATGGGTGACTTCATCGAGGACCTAAAAAAGAAGGGGTATCTCGAAGAAAACGAGCGCGATGGGTCGCTGAAAGTCACCGGCAAGAGCGAAGGCGAGATCCGCCGCTCGGCGCTGGAGGAGATCTTCGGCAAGCTCAAGAAATCCGGGCGCGGCAACCACGCCACCCCGCACCCCGGCGCCGGGGAAGAGGCCTCGACGGAACTACGCGAATTCCGTTTCGGCGATTCCGTGGAGCAAATCGAGATGACCGAATCCCTGCGCAACGCGCAGCTCAACCACGGCCTCGGCGAAACCGATTTCCTGCTCACCGAGAACGACCTCGAAGTCCGCGAGACTGAGCACCGCTCGCAAACCGCCACCGTGCTGATGATCGACATCAGCCATTCGATGATTCTCTACGGCGAAGACCGCATTACGCCCGCCAAAAAAGTGGCGATGGCGCTCGCCGAGCTGGTCAAGCAGAAATATCCGCGCGATTTCCTCGACGTCATCGTCTTCGGCAACGATGCGTGGCAGATCGAGGTAAAGGATTTACCGTACCTCTCCGTCGGGCCGTACCACACGAATACCGTCGCGGGGCTGGAATTGGCCCTTGACCTGCTCCGCAAGCGGAAAGTGGCGAACAAGCAGATTTTTATGATCACCGACGGCAAGCCGACGTGCTTGAAAGAAGGCCTGAAGTATTATAAAAACTCGTTCGGCCTCGACCGTAAAGTCATCAATAAAACCCTGAATCTGGCGGCGCAGGCCCGGCGCCTCCGCGTGCCGGTCACGACTTTCATGATTGCGCAGGACCCGTATCTGCGGCAATTCGTGGAGGAGTTTACGCAGGTCAATCAGGGCAAGGCGTATTATTCGTCGCTTCAGGGGTTAGGCCACCTGATTTTCGAAGATTACAAACAGAATCGGCGGAAAAGCCTTTAATAGCCGATGATGGAGCGGGAAGTTTTTTTTAACCTTCCGACTTATTCATCCGCAGACAGCAATAAATTCAGCATTCCCCCCCCTTTCGTGACTCAACCCTCCCTTCATACCCTCGGCCAGCTCAAGGCCAGCGGCTACCAGCCGCGCACCGTTAAGGAAGAGCTGCGCGCTAATCTGGTCGCCAAGCTGCGCGCTGGCGAAGACGCGTTTCCCGGCATCTTCGGCTACGAAGAAACCGTCATTCCGGACCTGCAACGCGCGTTGCTGGCCGGACACCACATCAACCTGCTCGGCCTGCGCGGGCAAGCGAAAACCCGCATCGCGCGCCTCCTCATCGGCCTGCTCGACGAGTGGGTGCCCGCCGTGGCAGGTGCCGAGCTGAACGACGACCCTTTCCGGCCGCTCTCCCGCTTCGCCCTCGACCTCATCGCCGATAAAGGCGACGACACCCCCATCCGCTGGCTCCACCGCGACGAGCGCTACACCGAAAAGCTCGCCACCCCGGACGTTTCCGTCGCCGACCTCATCGGCGACGCCGACCCCATTAAGGCCGCCACCCTCAAGCTCCCATATTCCGACGAGCGGGTTATTCATTTCGGCCTGATTCCGCGCGCGCACCGAGGTATTTTCGTGATTAACGAATTGCCCGATTTGCAGGCGCGGATTCAGGTGGCGCTGTTCAATATTTTGCAGGAAGGCGACATTCAGATTCGCGGCTTCAAAGTGCGTCTGCCGCTCGATTTGCAGTTCGTATTCACCGCCAACCCGGAAGATTATACGAATCGCGGCTCCATCGTCACGCCCCTCAAGGACCGCATCGACGCTCAGATTATCACGCACTATCCGAAGACGCTCGAAATCGGCCGCGCCATCACGCAGCAAGAGGCCAAGCTCACGGCGCATCAGCGCGAGGTGGTGCAGCGCCACCCGCTGTTGGCGGATTTAGTGGAGCAAGTCGCGATTGAGGCCCGGCAGAGTGAATATGTCGACGCCAAGTCGGGCGTCTCCGCCCGCCTGACCATTTCCGCCTACGAATCCGTCATCGCCGCCGCCGAGCGCCGCGCCCTACTCAACAGCGAAACCACCACGCTCACCCGCATCGCCGACCTTCTGGTATCCGTCCCTGCCCTCACTGGCAAGATGGAGCTGGTATATGAAGGCGAGCAGGAAGGCCCCGCGATGGTGGCGCAGAGCCTGATGGGGAAAGCGTTGCGGGCGCAATTCCTGCAATATTTCCCCGACCCCGATAAGGTCAAGAAACAAAAAGGCAAAGACGGAAAAGCCGGCACCGATAACCCCTACACGCCCATCGTGACGTGGTTCGGCAACGGCAACTCCCTCGACCTCATCCACGACGCCGCCGACACCGATTACCGCGCCCTGCTCGACTCGGTGCCCGGGCTGCGCGACGTCGTCAAGCAGAGCGTCCCCGATGAGCTGGTGCCCGACGATCCCGCTCGGTACCTCTTGATGGAATTCGCCCTGCACGGCCTTGTGGAGCACAGTCAGCTTTCGCGCCACCGCCTCACGTCGGGCGCGCAGTTCAAAGACCTGCTCAGCGGCATGTTCCAAATGCCCAACTTCGGCTCCTCCGACGATGACGACGAGGAAGAGGACGATGCGCCGCGCCGTCGTCGGCGGTAAAAAACAGTATTATTAGGCCGTAAAAAGGGGCTTCCGGTGCATTGCGCTGGAAGCCCCTTTTTTTTGTTATTAATTTCAAGCGAAATTTCAAATTATCACTTCCGATTATAGGCGCCGCCGATGCCACTTGTGGTCTTGCCTGCAAAACGGCGTACGCTATAAGAGTGCCATTACGCACTTCTGAGCCGCTTTAGGGGCTTCGCCTCGCTTAGTAATTCTCCTTCTCTCTATTCTTTTAAAAGAAATTAATCTTACCAAGAGACCGTAATCGATCGCGAATCTGCGTCTGTTCATTTACGCTGCTGCCCCTCACGGCTGCGCCGCTATTCCGTCGACCCTGCCCGCCTGCTTCCTGCCCGCCACTTTTCCCATCTCAGCTATGCGTTTTGTCTCTTTTTGCACACCCCGTGCCTTGCTAGTAAAGGGAGTAGGCCTATTCCTCAGCGGGTTGCTGGGCTTGGCTGCCGGATTGCCCGCGCACGGGCAGAACTCCGCACCGCGCTACCCCATTTCCGGCACTCCCTATTGGGAATGGCTGTTGCCGCAACCCACGGGCCATACGCTGTGGGATTTTCACGCCTTCTCCGATTCGAGTATGATCGCCGTCGGCTCGCACGGCACGGCGGTGCAAACCCGGAATGGCGGGCGCGACTGGCAGGTGCTCAACACCCAAGGGGCGCTGCGCGACCTCACGTCGGTGGCGTTCGCCGATTCGCTCAACGGCTGGATCGGGATGGAGACGGAGGCCACTCTGCCGACGAATAACCGCGTCGGGCCGGGGAAGATCCTGCACACGACGAATGGCGGGCGTGATTGGGCGGTACAAACAATCGGCGAGCCGACCAGCACGTGGGCGCCGACGATGGCGGCCGTATCGCCTACGGTGGCCTACGTGGTATATGATCAAACCCAGCGCCGCCCGCCCAACTATTTTAACGAAGGCGTGACGACTAAGATCCGCCGCACGACCAACGGGGGGCAAACGTGGACGCTGCTGAATCCGCTGTCATACGATCTGAGCTTTTCGCACCTTCCACGAATCATAAAATTCTTCAAATTTTTCAGCCCTACATCCGGGCTGATTTTCGGCCGCACCGAAAGCGACGTTCCAGAGTTCTATTTATTGCGTACCAGCGATGGAGCGCAGTCGTGGCAACCATTGGTGCTGCCGATGGATTTTCGTCCCCGGGGATGTTGGTTTCTGGATAGCCAAACCGGCTGGCTGGTCGGCTTAACGTCAGGAAATAATAATATTCCGACCGGCCCGGCCCTGTACCACACCACCGACGGCGGCGCAACCTGGCAGACGATGATAATGCCCTTGGATGCGTCCCGCGAGGATTTTTACGACGTATCGTTTGCAGATGCCCAGCACGGGATGATTCAAGGCGTTGATCGTTCTATTTACTGGACGACCATCGACGGCGGGCAGACGTGGACTCTCACGCAGAATATGCCAATTCTGATTAACACCCGGTTCCGGCTTCGACCCGGCGGCGCGGGCTGGTGGGTAGGTGGCTTAGGAGCAATTCTGCGCACCCAAGATTATGGCGCCACATGGCCCTTGATTTCCAAGACCCCCGTACCCTTGCTTACCATTGGGAATACAAGCTTCCCCGAGCCGACACGGGGCTGGGCGTTCAGCACCGGCTTTGGCAGCAACTCAGTGCTGCGCACGACTAACCGCGGCGTGAGCTGGCAGCGCCAGTACCTGCCGAGCCTAGTCGCGAACGTCAACTGGCAGCTGGTGGGAAACTTGGAAACCGCCGCTTTCCCAGACCGCGATACAGCGTGGGTCGTCGGGACGGAGTATTCGAGCCTGTTTGTCGGCACCAGCCTGGCAATTGGGACCACGGACGGCGGCCGCACCTGGACGCGCGCCAACTTGCCCGCACCAGCCCTGAGTTCCACTGGCGTAGCCACTTGGACTGGCCAACGCATCGCCATAACGGGCGCGGAGGGGGCGCTGCACCTGACGCGCAACGGCGGCCGCACGTGGGTGCGCGCCACGACCGGAACCACTCGGACATTATATCGGCCCGTTTGGGCGGATTCACTGACGCTCTATGCCTCGACCGATACTTCGCTGCTGCTACGCAGCTTCGATGCGGGCCGCACCTGGCAGACGCTCGCGCTGCCATTCTCTGGAGATCCTACTGGGTATTCCCTCACCTTCACCGATGCCCGCACGGGTTACTACATGGCAGGCTCTAACATCATGCGGACCACCGATGGCGGACAATCATGGACTATAACGCGGTTGCAGGCTTTCGCATCCTTGGATCAGAATGGTTCTCAAAGCCCAGGTCTTACCTACGGTTCCTTCCGTACGGCCCGGGAAGGCTGGGCGACGGGTAATACGGACGTTTTCCGCACGCAGGATGCGGGCCAGACCTGGACCAAGCTGGCCTATGTGGGCGGTTACAGCAGCTCCGCTACCACGGGCACGGGCACGCTGGTTGATCGCTACAACGCCTTCTACGCGGGGTCAGGCGGGATCAGCCGCTACTCGGCGCGGTTCCTTCAGACCGATTCGGCGCTTGCCCAAACTACTTATTGCACGGGCGATGTCGTGACAGTGGCTTTCGACACAACCGGCTCCTTCACCGCCAACGACCGCCATTTCCGGGTGGAGCTGAGCAACGCCGTGGGCCGTTTCCGCCCGCACGAAACCACTATTCTGCCCCTCATCAGCCCCGACAGCGCCTCGCCGCTCCGCGCGACGCTGCCTGCCACGCTGGTCAACGGCACGCGCTACCGGGTACGCATCATCACGGCCGATACGACGCTGCTGGGCAGCGACAACGAGCACGACCTGACGATTAACCGCCGCCCGGCCGCCGTCGCGGTCGCCCCGGCCGACTCGGCGCGGTTTTGCGCCGGTGATTCGGTGCAGCTTACGGCGCCCGCCGGTTTTGCCGGTTACCGCTGGACCGGCGGCGCCACCACCCGCAGCCTGTGGGTAACCGCCCCCGGCCCTTACACCGTGGAAGTAGCCACGAGCAGCGGCTGTTTCGGTCCGGCGAGCCCGCCGGTCACGGTGCGGGTTACGCCTCGCCCGACTACCCCCGCGCTCAGCCTCAACCAAACGGGCACTGGCCCCGTCCTGCTGACGGCCACCCCCGCGCTGCCTCCCCCCGCCACCTACGTCTGGACGGGGCCGAACGGCGTAGTGCCGGGCGCGACCAGCGCCACGCTTTTGCTCACGGCTGCCGCCCAGAACGGGGTTTATTCGGCCACGGTCACGGCGCGCGGGTGCGTTTCGGCGGCATCGGCCACAGTGGCTGTGGTGATTACCGGCCTGGCGGCGCCCACGGATGCCGCCCTGACCGTAGTACCCAACCCAGCCCGCGAAACCCTGCGAGTGGAGCTAGGCGATGGGGCAGCCTCCGGCCTGACCGGCGTAGTGCTCATGGACCCCGCCGGGCGCATCGTACGGCGGCTGACCGCCACCGCGCCCGGCGCCGCGCTCACGCTGGACGTGCGCACGCTGCCAACCGGCTTGTACCTGCTGCAAGCGACGCGGGCCGACGGGCGCGCTTTCGTGCGCCGAGTCGTCATCGGCGAAGCAGCGGAGCAGTAGCGGCACTGTTCAACTCGGTACGCACAAAAACGCCCCGCCCGGCAGCAAGCCGAGCGGGGCGTTCGTATTTTGAAGCATCGAAATCGCACCAAAAAATCAGCGCAATCCCTAACTCAGCTTAATCAGCGATCTCTTTCACCACCACTTTCGTCATCACATCCCCCGCCTTGATCCCGTCGATCACCTCCAGCCCGTCCACCACTTTGCCGAATACGGTGTGGTTGCGGTCGAGGTGGGCGGTGTTTTGGCGCGAGTGGCAGATGAAGAACTGCGAGCCGCCCGTGTTCCGTCCGGCGTGGGCCATTGACAGGACGCCGCGGTCGTGGTACTGGTTTTCGCCGTCCAGCTCGCACTTGATTTTGTAGCCCGGTCCGCCAGCGCCCGTGCCGGTCGGGTCGCCGCCTTGGATCACGAAGTTGGGGATCACCCGGTGGAACTTCACGCCGTCGTAAAAGCCTGATTTGGCGAGTTTCAGGAAGTTAGCGACCGTGTTCGGCGCGTCTTTCTCAAAAAACTCAACCGTCATAACCCCCTTCGGAGTGTGGATTTCTGCAACCTCTTTCATGGTAGAAAACATCTTCAATTGGCCGGAAGTGGCCGATTTGGTAGGGCGAAGGTACCAATGGCTGGTTCGCCGCTCTCGCCTCGCTACGTGAGAAATCTGAAAAGGATGTTGGAAATGCCGAAACTAGCCGTAGTTTTGCACCCGATTTAACAAGAAACCGAAACGTTTTCTTCTAACCCCCTCTAAATGAAGAAGGTCCTTACCTCTGCCTCGTTCGTTCTGGCCGCTGTTGCCGTGTTGTCGCTCGCTAGCTGCGGTGGCGAACAGAAAACCGAAACCACGACGACGACGACCGAGATGTCGGCAGACTCGACCGCAATGAGCACCGAAGCTGCACCAGCCGATATGGCTGCTGACACGGCTGCCGCTGCTGCTGCTCCAATGGCCGGCGACACCGCCGCTGCTAAAATGGAAGCTGGCAAAATGGAGTCGTCTTCGACCACCACCACCACCACCGAAGAGAAGAAGTAGTCCTTCGCTCCTCGTAGCCTGATCTTAAACCGGCCCGGTTGCTCTCTGTTGAGCAGCCGGGCCGGTTTGCGTTTGGGGTGTTTCGGGGAAGATGGGTAAGCTATACGGGCTGCGCAATGCCGCCTAGCTTGGTTGAGGTAGCGGTTCGGCCGTCAAGCCACCGGCACCGGGACGGTACCCGATAAGTAGGACAGCGTTACCGCCGGTTGTCCTCATCAGCCAGAATGCTGAGGTAGCTCTGGTAGCGCGAGGGGGCGATATCGCCGCTATCCACGGCGGCTTGCACGGCGCAGCCCGGCTCATGGGTGTGGCGACAGTTGTGGTAGCGGCACTGATTGAGGAGCGCCCGCATCTCGGGGAAATAATGGCTTAGCTCGGCTTCGCCGATATCGACGACGCCGAGCTCCTTGATGCCGGGGGTGTCGATAATGTCGGAAGTCGGGTCGTAGCGGTATAGCTCGGCGGCGGTGGTGGTGTGGGTGCCTTTGTCGGAGAAGGCGGAAATCTCGGCCGTTTGGGCTTCTACTCCGGGGATGAGGGAATTGACTAGGGTGCTTTTGCCGACGCCGGAGTGGCCCGCCAGCAGCGTCACCCGCCCAGTGAGGGCGGTGCGCACGTCGTCGAGGCCGTCGCCGGTGAGGGCGGAGGCGCGGAGCGAGCCGTAGCCGAGCGGGGCGTACAGGGCCGCTAGCTCCTGTTGGACTTCCAGCATCTCGGGCGTGTACTGGTCGGCTTTGTTGAACACGAGCGTCACCGTAATACCGTACGCTTCGGCCGAAACTAAAAAGCGGTCGACGAAGCCGAGAGAGGTGGCGGGCGAGACTAACGTGACGAGCAGGAGCGCTTGATCGAGGTTGGCGGCGAGGATGTGGCGCTGCCCCGCACTGTGTACCGACCGCCGAATCAGGTAGTTCGTGCGCGGCGTGATGGCGGTGATGATGACCGGCGAACCCGCCTCGGTGCCTTCGGCGAGGAGCGCGACGTGGTCGCCGACGGCGATGGGATTGCTCACCCGCAGCTTCAGCGTGCGGAATTTGCCGCGTAGGCGCGCCGGGCGCAGGGTGCCGTCCGTGAGCCGCACCACGTACCACGAGCCGGTAGATTTGACGACGGTGCCGGTCAGGGAAGCGGTTAGATTCGACATAAAGAAAGACGTGCGGGCTTTACCGTCGCGCACTATAGCGCCAGCGCAACGGGTTTGCCGCCGACAAAGAAACGGCCGCGCCGGGCGCTACGACGCATCCGGGCGGGCGGGCAGCCACGGCGCGATGCCCGTCATGATGCGCGCCGTGGCTCCGGCGTTCGTGAACACGTAGGCCGCCGCCGCCGCCCCGGCCGCCAAGCGCGCCTTGTCGTTGGTGAGCCACTGCGTGAGCTGGGTTTCCAGCTCGGCGGCGGACGCCACGCTCCGCGCGCCCCCGACGGCGATGAGGGCCGCCGCTTCGGGGAACCGCTCGATGCGCGGGCCGAACAGGACGGGCGCGCCGAACACGCCCGCTTCCAGCACGTTATGCAGCCCTTTCCCGAAGGCGCCGCCCACGTAGGCGATGGTGGCGTAGGCGTAGAGCGCGGAAAGCATCCCGATGTTGTCAATGATGAGAACGCGGCAGGCAGCCATAAGCTCGGGGGCAATGGCGCGCTCGTCGGGGGTGGCGGCGGCTTGTTGGGCGGCGCGCGAGTACCGAATTGAGAGCATATCGGGGAAGGCGGCTTCGACGGCCGCGACGTAGCTCTCGCTCACTTCGTGCGGCGCCACGATGACTTTCAGGTCGCCCGCGTGCTTCTGGATGGCGGGCGCGAGAGCTGCCAAATCTTCCGCCCAAGCTGACCCGACCACCAGCACCGGCTCGCCGGTCGCGACGAACGCATCAATCAAACTCAGGCGCCGATTCTCGACGGCGGTGCCGCGTACGCGGTCGAAGCGCGGGTCGCCGGCGTTGGTGACGCCCGTGAGGCCGATGCCGTTGAGGAGCGCGACGGTGGCTTCGTTCTGGGCGTAGATGCGAGTGAAGCACGCCAGAATCGACCTAAAAAACCCACCCCACGGCTTGAAAAACGGCTGGTCGGGGCGGAGGGCCGCTGCGATCAGGAAGGTGGGGATGTTGTGCCGGTGGAGGGAAGTGAGGTAGTAATACCAGAACTCGTACTTGACGAAAATGGCGGCCGTCGGCTTGACGATATCGAGGAAGCGGGCGGCGTTGCGGGCCGAATCGAGGGGGAGATAGAAGACGTAATCGGCCCCCGGCCAGTTCTGGCGCACGTTGTAGCCCGATGGCGAGAAGAACGTCAGCAGGATGCGCAGGCGGGTGCCGTATTGGCGGCGGAGGTTTTCGAGAATCGGTCGGCCCTGCTCAAACTCTCCTAGGGAGGCGCAATGCATCCACACAATCGGGGCACCGGCGGCACCGGCCGGGTTGGTGGCGAGCGCCGTCCGGAGGCGCACCGACCATTGCCGACGGCCGTGCACCCAATGCGCCGCCTTCGGCCGGAAAGGGGCCATCAGCCAGATTAGCAGCCCGTAAAGCTGCACGCCGAGGTTGTAAAGGAAAAGCGACAAGGGTCAGGGGCTAAGAAGGACCGCCGGGCGGAGGTCCGAATAATACGCAAGCTGGCGGCTTTCGGTGGAACCTGCAAAAAAAGTGGGGCCTCTTCCCGAATGGAAAGAGACCCCACTGTACCAGCGTCTCTCCGAGACGCGTGTCAAAACAAGCCAGCCGGTTCGGCTAGTGGCGCGCGAGGTAATCAGAAACGCCCTCACGGGTGGCATTCATCGCGTCTTTGCCTTCTTCCCAGTTCGCGGGGCAGACTTCGCCGTACTTCTCAACGTGCTGGAGGGCGTCGACCATCCGCAGGGCTTCGTCGATGTTCCGGCCGAGGGGACCGTCGTTGACGAGCTGGTGGCGGACGATGCCGTCGCGGTCGATGAGGAACAGGCCACGGTAGGCTTCCGGCGTGCCGACGAAGGTCAGCTCATCGTTGTCGTTGTACTCGAAATCGCCGCCGAGGACATCGTAGTTCTTCGCGATGGTCATCGCGGGGTCGGCCACGAGCGGGTACGTGACGCCTTCGATGCCGCCTTTATCGCGCGGGGTGCTCAGCCACGCAAAGTGCGAAAAGTGCGAATCCGTGGAGCAGCCGATGATGGCGACGCCGCGCTTCTCGAACTCGGCGAGCTTATCCTGGAAGGCGATGATCTCCGTGGGGCACACGAAGGTGAAGTCGCGCGGGTAGAAATACAGGATGACGTGCTGCTTGCCGAGGTAACGCTCAAGCGAGAAATCATCTTCAAACTCGCCGTCGATAACGGCCGTTGCTTTGAACGAGGGGGCTTTTTTGCCTACGAGAACTGCCATTGTACTTGCTGAATTTGGCGCTTGCGGCGCACTTTAGGGTTTCCAAAACAAACGGAAGCGGCTGGAGCCGCTGGGCATTACAACCAGTGCGGGGCCGGTTGGGTTTGCGGGGGCAAAAATAGGGGGTGGGCGGTTGGCTGTTGATGACCCTATTGTTGCGGCTGAATCAGGGCTGCCTACTGCGCCACGCTCTGCTTCACTTCTTCAATGAAGCACCGCACCTTATCCGGGTCGGTATCAGGGTAGACACCGTGGCCGAGGTTGGCGATGTGCGGCCCGCCCTTGAAGGCAGCCAGCATCCGGCGGGTGGCGGCGCGCACCGAGTCGAAGGAGCCGTAGAGGGCGGCAGGGTCGAGGTTGCCTTGCAGGGTGATGTGCGGGCCGACTTGGGCGCGGACGGCGGCCGCGTCGTGATGCCAATCGAGGCCGACGGTGCGGACGCCCGGTAGCTGCGCGAGCGAAGCCGTGGCGAACCACGCGCCGAGCGCGAAGACCGTGACGGGGACGGCATGCGTGCCGGTGGCGGCATCGGCGGTGCCGAGGGCGGCGGTGATTTGCGCGATGTAGGGCTGCGAGAAGGCGGCGTAGGTGTCGGGGCCGAGGATACCGGCCCACGAGTCGAACACTTGAATCACATCGGCCCCGGCGCGGACTTGAGCGCGGAGGTAATCGATGGTGACGTCGGTGATGCGTTGGAGGAGGTCGTGGGCGAGGGCGGGTTCTTCGACCAGCATCCGGCGGGCGAGGCTGAAGGTTTTCGACCCGGAGCCTTCGACCATGTAGGCGAGAATCGTCCACGGGGCGCCTGCGAAGCCGATGAGCGGCACGCGGCACGCCAACGCGCGCTTGGTGAGGCGGATGGCATCGAGGACGTAGCGCAGGTGCTGCTCGGCGTCGGGGCCGCGCAGGGCAGCCACGTCGGCGGCGGAGCGGATGGCGCGGGGGAAGCGCGGGCCTTTCGCCTCAATCATCTCGTAGGGAAGCCCCATCGCTTCGGGCACGACGAGGATATCAGAGAAGATGATGGCGGCATCGACCCCAAGTAAATCAACCGGTTGCAGCGTGACTTCAGCGGCGAATTCGGGGGTTTCGACCAGCTCCTTGAACCCCCCCATCTTGGCGCGGACGGCGCGGTATTCGGGCAGAATCCGACCCGCTTGGCGCATCAGCCAGACGGGCGGACGCTCGGTGACTTCGCCGCGCGCGGCCCGCAGAAAAAGGGAGTTGGAGAGGTCGTTCTGTTGCACTTTCTGGAGATTGTGGGGTCTGAGGGGACGCCGGGTAGATAGGGGGTAGACCTATGGGAGGCCTATGAGATGTCCGGTGTAGACGGCTTCGGCACAAATAGTATTCTTTCGGGCCGAAACCGCTAAAAGAACACGGCCTTCAACCCCGTCATAATAAAGCTGACGCCGAGGCTGAGGGTGATGAACGCCATAATCCGCGAGAGCGCCGCCAAACCGGCCTTCCCCATAAACCGCGACAGACGGCCCGAGAAGTAAAGCGTGAAGAACGACGCGACGGCAACGGCGAGAATGGCGAGCATAATGAACGCGAAGTCAAAAAACTTCAGCTTCTCGGTGAACAGGCCGATACTGATGGCGATGGAGCCGGGGCCGGAAAGCAGCGGCATCGCGAGGGGCGTAAACGAGATGTCGGGCTTCGTCTGCGACTCTTCGAGGACTTCCTTCGAGACCTTTTTACCGCCCGTGCCGGAGCCGGAATCGAGCAAATCGAACCCGGATTTGAGGAGCATCATGCCGCCCGCAATCCGCAGGTCGTGGATGCGTAGGCCGAAGAAATTGAGGATGTATTGCCCCGCCAGAAAGAACGCCAGCAGCACGAGCGCCATATAAAAGCACGCCCGCAAGGCAATCCGGTTCCGGCGGCCGGGCGAGTCGTCCTGCGTCAGCGTTAGGAAGACCGGCATCGCCCCGAACGGGTTCACCACCGAGAAGAGCGCTGAGAAGGTGCCGAGGAGGATGTCCATACGTGACGCAAAAGTAGACCGCAGATTTAGCTGATGGGGGGATGGGGGGGATTTGGGAGAGATGTGGGGATGTGGGGATGTGGGGATGTGGGGAAGCGCACGTGGCCAGCTCTGTCTCAGAGATGGCGTTGATTCGCCTATTGTCGTCCTCTTGGCATTCTCTTGACGCCATCTCTGAGACAGAGCTGGCCACGCGTACCTCTTGCTTCGTGCCAATTGCGCGCAGGGGCGCCCCTACCTTCGTTTTATGGTTACTCTTGGGATTCTTGGTGGCGGCCAGCTGGGCCGGATGCTTTGTCAGGCGGCGTTGGATTTGCCGGTGCGGGTGCGGGTGCTCGACCCCGATCCGAATGCCCCGGCGGCGCGCTGCTGCGACGAGTTCGTGGTGGGCGATTTCGCCGATGAAGCCGCAGTGCGGGCGTTCGGCGCGGATTGCGATGTGATTACGATTGAAATCGAGCACGTAAGTGTGGCCGCGCTGAAGGCGTTGCAGGCGGCGGGCAAGGCGGTTTACCCCGACCCCGGCGCCCTCGCGATTATTCAGGATAAGGGGCTGCAAAAGCAGTTTTTCGAGCTGAATGGGTTGGAAACCGCCCCCTTCCGGCTGGCCGGAAGCGCGGCCGATGCGGCGGCGCTTGTGGCGGATGACCCGGCGCTGCTGCCCGCGTTTCAGAAGTTGCGGCACGGCGGGTACGACGGCCACGGCGTCCGGCACCTGCCCGACGCCGCGGCCCTGACCGAAAAAGGCTTCGATGCCCCCAGCGTCCTCGAAGCGCGGGTGACGTATGCAAAGGAGCTGGCGGTGGTCTGCGCCCGCACGGCCGATGGCACGATTCGGGCGTTTCCGGTGGTGGAAATGGTCTTCGACCCGCACACGCATCTGGTGACGGCGCTGGCTGCCCCGGCCGATATCTCGGCCGAAATCGCCCGTCGGGCTACTGATTTAGCCATTCGCACCTGCGCCGCTTTCGCTACCGTGGGGCTATTGGCGGTGGAGCTGTTTCTGCTGCCCGATGGCGCCGTGCTGGTGAACGAAGTGGCACCCCGGCCGCACAATTCCGGCCACCACACGATGGAGGCGAACCACGTTTCGCAGTTTCAGCAGCATCTGCGCGCCATACTCGGCCTGCCGCTCGGCGAGGTGGCACCACGCTCAGCCGCCGCAATGGTGAACCTCCTCGGCGCGCCCGATGGCGGCGACGGCCCCACCACCGTCCACGGATTGGCGGAGGCGCTGGCGCTGCCTGGCGTCAGCATTCATTTGTATGGCAAGACCCGCACCCGCCCGCACCGCAAGATGGGCCATTTGACGGCCGTCGCGAATACCGCCGGGGAGGCGACGGCGCTGGCGGCGCGGGCAGCGGGGATGATACGGATTGTTGGGAATAGTTAAGCCGTTAGCAGTAAGATAAGCCCGAACTCCCCGCCCCCTTGGGGGAGGGGTGGCCCGAAGGGCCGGGGTGGGGTAGGCGGTTGGGCAATGCGGTTGCGCACACGCGGCGGGTTTGCTATGGCGGGCTGTATCTACGTGTCCCCCCACCCCGCCCCTTCGGGGCACCCCTCCCCTCCGGGGCGGGGAGTTTTTTTGTCGCTGCATCCGCCGATTCGTAATTACCCCTGCTCTTCGCGCAAGCGCTTGGCGCGGGCCTACATTCGCGGTATGACCGATGAAACTGTTTCTGCTTCCGCCACCGGCACGGCCGTTGTAGGCGTGATTATGGGCTCCATTTCTGACTTGAAAGTAATGCAGTCCGCCGTGGATACCCTCGCCCAATTGGGGGTTCCGTATGAAATTACCATCGTGAGCGCCCACCGGACGCCGCATCGGATGGTCGAATACGCCGAATCGGCGCGGAAGCGTGGCTTGCGCGTGATTATCGCCGGGGCAGGTGGCGCGGCGCATCTGCCGGGGATGGTGGCGTCGTTCACGAATCTGCCGGTGGTGGGCGTGCCGATCAACTCCTCGAACTCGATTCGGGGGATTGACTCGATTCTGTCGATTCTGCAAATGCCCGCCGGGGTGCCCGTGGCGACGGTGGCGGTCGATGGCGCGACGAATGCCGCCATTCTCGCCGCGCAGATGCTCGCTATCAGTCAGCCGACTATCGCGAATGCGCTTGATAAATACCGCAAGGGTTTGAGCGATAAAGTGATGCGCTCAGTGGATGAGCTGCGGCGCGGACTGGACGATGAGGGATAGCGTACGCTGATTCGACCAAAAACCTCTTTTGATTTCTTTTTCCTTCCTTCAAATGATGACTTTTCTGACCCGTGGGACGCTGCTTTCGGCGGCGCTTTTGCTCGGTGCGGCGCCCGCTATGGCGCAAGCCGCTTGGGTTTCGGCTTTCCAATCCGGCGCCCATACCGAGGGTGCCGGCGTTGTGGCGGTCGATGCCAATCATAATCAATATTTGACCGGTTTTCTGGTCGATTCGGCCACGTTTGGCTCCATTACGCTGCGGAATAACGGGGAGCAGGCGGTTTTTGTGGCGAAGCGCGACCCTGCCGGGCAGTGGCTCTGGGCGACGGCTTCGCAGGGTACCGCCTCTGCCGTCGCGACCGATATCACGGTCGATGCGGCGGGTGACGTGTACATCGGCGGCGTTTATGGGAACGGCGCGATGCAGCTTGGTGCCACTACCTTGCCCGTGGCTTCGGGCAACGTGAATCACGGATTCGTGGCGAGCCTGAACTCGGCGGGGCAATGGCGGTGGGCGACGGCTGCGCGCAGCACTGCCGGCGATGGCGCGTTCGTTCTGCAAATAGCCGTAAATAATGCGGCGGTTTACGCTACGGGCCTTTTTACGGGCATCGGGCGGTTCGATGCGCAAGTCCGGACGGCGGTGAATGGCAGTCAGGATGCGTTCGTGGCGGCGCTGGATAAGGCGTCGGGTCAGTGGGGTTGGATTGAGACGGGCGGCGGGCCGGACGATGATATCGGCTCCGGCGTCGCGACCGATGCGCGGGGGAACGTGTACGCGACGGGCAGCTTTTACCTCCCGGCGCTGTTCAACGGCCAAGTATTTCCCGGCGCTGGTGCCGAAGACATTTGGGTCGGTAGCCTCAATGCGGCCGGGCAGTGGCGGTGGGTGGTGAGTGCGGGCGGGCCGGACAGCGAAGAAGCCGGGTCGATTGCCGTGGACCCCGTGACCTCCGAGGTGGCCGTGGTAGGCTACATGAGCGGCCCTGTCACTTTCGGGCAAGTCGGTACGGTGACACCGCGCGGCGATACCGACGGTTTTCTCGCGACTCTTGATACAATGGGTACTTGGAATCAGGTCTCGCAGGTGGGCGGAGCTGGCGCCGAAGCCTATTGCTACGATTTGGCTTGGGTGCCCGGCGGCATCGGCGAGCTAATAGTAGCGGGCGCCTTCACCAACAATATCAGATTCGGCTTGCTGCAAGCGCTGCCCGGTCCTTCTATTTCCAGCAACGGCGAATCCGACACGTACGTGGCCCGTTGGGCGGGCGGAACCACTGGCTGGGTCGATGTGCTGAGTGCCGGCGGAACCGGCTACGAAGAGGCCGTAAGAGTGGCCGCCGACCTAAACGGCGGGCGCATCCAAGTCACGACTTCGGGCTATTTCGACAGCCCAACAATTGCCTTCGGAGCCACCACGCTCACCAACGCCGCCGCCGGGAGCGGCACGTTCATCAGCCCGCTCTTCATGGCCACCGCCGATTTCGGCCCAATGCTGCTCGCCACGGCTGCGGAGAAAGCGTCGGTTTCGTTCACGCTCTACCCCAACCCCGCCCACACCACGGTGCATCTCACCGTAGCCGCCACCACGGCGGCAACCCAACCGCTCACCGTTTCCGATGCGCTCGGCCGGGTGGTGCGGCGCCAAACCTTGGCAGCGGGTCAGACGGAAGCGGTGCTGGATGTGCGCGGCTTACCCGCCGGGCTGTACTCGGTGCGGTGCGGCGGCGTGGGGCGGCGGCTGGTGGTGGAGTAGGGGCGAGGGGAGGAGAGAAATATTGGGCGTTTAGAGCAGCTATTGCGCCTATATCGCAGTCTGGCGGACAGAACCTTTTGGCTGTCGCTTATGACTTTCTTTTCTTCTCTCCGACTGTTTTTTCTGCGTACGTTACTGGCCTGTTTGCTAAGCGGCTGGGCGGGTGATTGTGCGGCGCAAAGCTGGCAATGGGCTTTTCAGGCCGATACCGTAGGTACGGTGTGTTTTGTCAAGTCACTCGACAGCGATTTGCAGGGCAACGCTTATTCCGTGGGTGAATTTAGAGGCCCAGTGCAATTTGGGCCTTACTCGTTTGGCGCTAACTGGCGCAATGGAGTCTTCATTTCCAAGTTTACGCCAACTGGCCGAGTGGTATGGGCACGGCAGCTGGTGGAGCCGCGGGCCGATAGTTTAGGTTTTCCTGTCTGGGCTAGCAGCGCTGTTGATTCGGAGGGTAATACTTATATCGCCGGTACTTATCGCGATACGCTGACCGTTGGTCCTTTTCACTTGACACCGCCCGCCGGAAGGTGGACAGAGGCATATTTTCTAGCCAGTATCGACTCGGCAGGTGCTTGGCGATGGCTCGAACAGCTGCCCTTCAAAGCCACTACAATGGCGATTGATGCCCCGAACAACCGCCTGTTCTTGAGTGGCCCGGTGAGTAGGGGTGCCGTGACCATTGGTCCCTTAACGCTAGCGCCTACTACGGCTTCCGCTCGGGGAGGCATTGTCGCTCTGGAGCTGAGCACCCGGCAGTTTGTTTGGGCAACGGCTCTGACGACGGACGCGACGGTTGGGAGCTGGTATGGACGAAATCCCATCATGAAGATTGCGAGCGACGCACACGGTGGGCTGTTCGTGACCGGCTGTTCGACTGGTCCTGTCTTGCCGTTTAGCGGGGCGGGCACGGCGGTTGGCTCGGTATCGGAAACGTATATCGGCGCGATTGACTCAGTCGGGCAGTGGCGGTGGGTGCGTTCACTCAGCACGGGGCACTATCCGCGCGTCAAGGCGCTGGTAGCAGCGGGAAATGGTCGGGGAGTGTACGCGGCGATTGAGGGCGACACCATGCTCACTATACCGGGCCTGCCGCCGCCGACAAGTCCGGATTTTCAAACCGTTTTGGCGCGCCTGAACGATGCGGGGCAGTGGCAGGAAGCATGGCCTTTGTCGCCGAGATGGGAAATTACCATTCATCAGCTTTTGCCCTTGTCTAATGATAAATTAGTGGTGGCTGCCTTCGCATTTGGCTCAAACCCATTAGCGCAGCTGGCTGGAATTCAGGATGGGGGACCAACTTCCAGCATTAGCTGTTTTGACCCCATGACTGGGCAGTGGATCTGGGCTGCCGCGCCTGTCCGTACTGACTCTGATTTGGCAGTGCGTTATAATAGAAGCCTGTCAGTTGCCAAGGGATTAGGGTCGACCTTTTACCTAGGTGGTGATTTCTCCATTCCTCGTATCCGATTTGGTAATACGAGCTTAGTTTGGAATAATCCACCTCCAACTGACGCGACGCTCTTCGTAGCAGCCTATCAAGCCTCGCTAATAGCCGTTTCTGCGCCGGTGGCGGGTACTGATTTAACGCTCTACCCCAACCCCGCGCACACCACGGTGCATCTCACCGTAGCGGCCACCACGGCGGCTGACCAACCCCTTACCGTCTCCGATGCGCTCGGCCGGGTGGTGCGGCGCCAAGCTTTGGCGGCGGGTCAGACGGAAGCCGAGGTGGATGTGCGCGGCCTGCCCGCCGGGCTGTACTCGGTGCGGTGCGGCGGCGTGGGGCGGCGGCTGGTGGTGGAGTAGGGGTTGATTGTCAAAGGAAAAGAGAAAAATCCGGGGTTGATTCGATATGAATCGGCCCCGGATTTTTTGCGGTATTTAGGGGGAAACCGGGGTGATGGCGTAAGGAAGTCGGGCGGTTGATTTAGTACATTTGTGCCAGCGGAAGCCCGTTATTGGGCTTCTATCTGCTTCTTGGTGAGGATGCTATATCCTCATCTCTGCCGGCTCTCCTCACAGTCCTTTACCGCCTAACGTCCTTCTGCCTACTAGTCATTGCTCGGGTTTCATTTCAAATGAATCGTTGTCAATTCGACTTGTATGGTCACACGTTTACGCATCGTCCCGGCGGGGTTGCTGGGGTTGATTCTGGGCGCGGCGCTGCCGACTTTCGCCCAAGTAGGTGTCGGCACCACGACGCCGAATGCTAAAGCCGCCCTCGACATTCAGGCGAACGGGAAAGGCCTGCTGATTCCGCGAATGGACTCGGCGAGCCGTGCTCAAATCTCTTCCCCGCCTACGGGGCTGATGGTGTTTCAGACCGATGGCCGCCAAGGCTTCTGGTATGCCACGGGCGGCACTTGGGTCTTCCTGCCCGATAAGACCCGTAGCGGCGATAACCTCGGCAACCACACCGCCACGCGGCCGATTCGCTACAGCTCTAACGACGGCGATAAGATGTACCTATTGGCTGATTACGGCGTCAACGGCCCCAAAATCGCCCACGGCGGCGGCTGGACTGTCGACTATTACGCCGGGCCGAATAACCAAGCCGTCGGCACGCACCGCTTCCTGACGGGGCGCGTCGGGGGCTGGAACGAGCGGATGCGTATCACGCCGGGGGGGAGAGTCGGCATCGGGACCGTCGATCCGCGCGGCACCTTCGATGTCGACGGTCCCGGCGATAGCTACCTCGTCGACGACCCCAACCGTGGGGGCGCGCAGAGTACCTATCTGCCGGGGCACCTGTATCTGGCGCCTTACAACGGCAGCAGCGGCACGGCCTATGTGCAAGCCCGCATCCCCAGCCCGCTTTCGAGTACCAACATCGGCCTGAACCTGCGCACCACCAATGGCGGCAATCTGGTGGAAGCCGTGCAGATTGCGCCGAATGGCACCACCACGCTATCGAACCTGACGGTCGCGGGCAACGCGTCGCTCGGTCTGGTGCGGCTCTCTGCCGATTACAGCCTCAATGGCAACACTTGGTCGGGCTATTCCATCTCCTGCCCCAGCGGTACGTACCTGGTGGGTGGCGGCGGCGGCCACCGCGACAATAACAGCGCGCAAACCTCTATCAGAGTTAATTACAGCGGCCCCCGCCCCAACTCGCCCGACAGCGTCTGGCAGCTGAACGTGGAAAACACATCGAGTAACAGCCGCGCCATCCGCATCTATTGCATCTGCGCTCGCATCACTCAGTAAGTACCGCTGCCACTCTGCCACTCTGCAACTGTCAGTAACAGTCACCAAACCAAACCGCCCCGGCAGCTGCAAGGCTACCGGGGCGGTTTATCATTTATCAATCAATGAAGAAATCAAAAATCAGCGAAATCAAAAAATCCGCTCAATCTGCGATTATTGCTTGACCACCCGCACCGCTTGCGCGCCCTTCTCGGTCCGCAACCAAACGATATAAATACCAGCCGGAAGCGCGTTACCGAAATCGAGCGAAGCGGTTTGCTCACCGGCCAATTGGGCGCCGAGCTGCTGGCGCGCCACGCGCTCGCCGAGGACGTTGTAGGTGTCCACGGTCACGCCGGCCGCATTCGTCGGGAGGGCGTAACGGAGGGTGGCGGGACCGGTAGTCGGGTTCGGCACTACGCGCAGGCTGAAGTGAGCGGCGGTGCGCTCATCCACGGTGCCAAGGGCGGTGAAGGTGCGCGTGAGCGAATCGGTGCCGCACTGGCTCAGCACGGTGAACGTGACGGTGTGCGCGCCGCCCCCCGCGAAGGTGTGAACGGTGGGGTTGTTGACGGAATCCACCGGGGTGCCGTCGTGGAAATTCCAGCGGAAACGGGCGGCGGCCGGAATGCCGCTGCCATTGAAAGCGAACTGGTTGTTGACCTGCGAGTACGTGAACGCCGGTGTCGGGGCGGCCATCTGGCGGTTGAGCGTGATGGGAACGGCGATGGAGTTGTTCGTCTCGTCGGCTTCGAGGAAGTTGTTGTTCGGGTCGGTCGTCGAGACGAGCCAGTACGAGCCGTTGCAGACGTTCGGCAGGTCGATGGTCATGCCCGGCAGGTTCTGGTCGTAAATGTCCAAGTGACCGGTGAAGATGCCTTGGTCGCGCCCGCAGCCGGTGACGTCGCCGAAATCCGAGTTCGGGATGTCGGCTTTCGTGAGCATCGCGCCGTTGTTGTCGCGGCAGAAACCGGGGTTCGCCGAGCAGTCGCCGAGGTTGATGAGGCAGAAGCTCAGCTTCGTGCCCGCCGCCACGATGGGCCACGTGCGCGGGTCGGGTCCGGCGCCGCGCAGCCGCAAAGAGAACTCGCCCCAGTTATCGACGTGCACGTGCCCGTGGGTCGGGTGGTAGCTCATGTACCCGGCGGCGCGGGTGTAGCTCGCGATAGAATCGGCTCGCACCTTCCGGTAAATCGTTTGCAGCACGCGCTCTTTGGGCTGGTCGCCGTTCGGGCAGATGGTGCCGCAGGCGACGGCCACGGTATCGCAGAAGCACTGGCCGGAACCGTGGATTTCCATCGGTCCCCAGCCGATGTTCGGCGTGGCGTTCGAGATGCTCAGCGCGCCGGGAACTTCGGTGTGCTGCTGGGTCATGATTTCGCCGGAGGCGGTCATATCGGGCAGCAGATCGCAGACGATTTGGGTGGTATCGGCGCAGTAGCAGCCGCGCGGGTTGGTGCGCGAGCAAGGCGCGGCTGGCGGCGGCGGGTCGTGCGGCGGGTTGGCGTCGAACACGAGCCGGAAATCGTTCAACACGCCCACGTCGGCGGCGGCCATATCGCGCACGCACAGCAGCCACGTGCCGTTGGGGTTTTGCGCATTATTAAAGCCGTTCACTGATTCTTCCGGCCGGAACGTCCCCGAGAATGGCGCTTGCCCGTTTAGGAGCAGCACGCGGGCGTCCATGCGCAGGTCGGTGCCGATGAAGTTGTGCCCACCGCCACCGCGCCGGTCGACGAGCAGCACCGTGGTGCCGTTTGGCGCACGGAGGGTAATCCGCAGGTCGCTGTCGTAGGAGTGGGTGATGTTGAGCTGCACCGCGCTGAGGCCGAACGTGCTGTCGGCGCGCGTGGGCAGGCCGGTTACGTTGAGCGCGAAGCACGTTTCAGTGGTGTCGGGCAAGCCGCCCGACGGCCCGTAAGTGAAGGTCTGCGCCGAGGTCAGGCCCGGAAGCAGCGCCAGTAAAAAGAGGAGTATACCTCGAAGCATGGGGGAATTGGAGAGAGAGGAAAATTGGTTCGGGAAAGATACAGAAATAGCGGAAGAGTGTGCGGGGGAGTGGCCTATGTGTCCGCTTGCTAGAGCAGGTTTAGGGTCAGTGTATGTGCGTAGGGACGCCTATTGGCGTCCACGGTCTGAATAGGACGCCAATAGGCGTCCCTACGCGAGCGTGCATCAACTCTGAAACCGCTCTTGCAAAATCAATGAAAAAACCAACGGCCCGCTTCTCCTTTCAAGCTGGAGAAACGGGCCGCTGGATAACCTGAAGCGCTTTTTTCGAGCTTACCCTTTACTTACTCTTTCACCACCCGCACCGTCTGCGTGCCGCGCTCGGCGCGGAGGCGGACGATGTAGACGCCCGCTGGCAAAGAGCTGCCGAATTCCAGCTCCGCTGATTGCTCACCGGCGGGCTGCACGCCCAGATCGAGGCGCCGGACGCACTCGCCGAGGAGGTTGAAGGTTTCAATCTGCACCGGTTGCGGACGGCTCAGGCCGTAGCGCAGGGTGGTGGTGCCGGTGACGGTGGGGTTCGGGGCGGCGCGGAGGCGGAATTCGGGGGCGATGGCCTCATTGTCGGTCAAGCCGAGGACGGTAATCGTGCGCGTCACCGAGTCGACGCCGCACGGGCTGGTGACGGTGAGCGTCACGGTGTGGACGCCGGGCGTGAGGAAGTTGTGAATCGTCGGGTTGTGGACGGTGTCGAGGGGCGAGCCGTCGTGGAAGTTCCACGAGAAAGTGGCGCCGACGGGCAGGTTGCCGGTCGAGAACGCGAGGTTACTGCCGATCTGCGACCACGAGAACGTCGGGGCGGGCGGGGCGGTCTGGCGGGTGAGCGTAATCGGCACGGCTACCCAGTTGTTGTTTTCGTCGGATTCGAGGAAGTTATCGTCCGGGTCGGTGATGGAAACGAGCTGGTAATTGCCGTTGCAGACGTTGTTAAGCGGAATCTCCATCCCCGTCAGTCCCTGACCATAGATGTCGAGGTGACCGGTGAAGATGCCTTGGTCGCGCCCACAGCCCGATACGCTGCCGAAACCGGCGTTCGGAATGTCGGCCAGCGTCACGGTTTGGCCGTTGCTGCCGACGCACCAACCGGGGTTCCGCGAGCAGTCGCCGAGGTTAATCAGGCAGAAGCTCACCTTCGCGCCCTGTGCCACAATCGGCCAAGTGCGGGCGTCGGGATTGCTGGTCGAGCGGCGCAGCGAGAACCGCGCCCAGCCGTCGACGTGGACGTGGCCGTGGCTTGGGTGATAGCTCATATAGCCCGCGGGCCGGTCGAAGGAAGACATCGCCGTTGCCGACGTTTTGCGGTAGATGCGCTGACTGATGCGCTCTTTGGGCTGGTCGCCGTTCGGGCAAATGGTGCCGCAGGCCACGGCCACGGTATCGCAGAAGCACTGGCCGGTGCCGTGGATTTCCATCGGTCCCCAACCGATGTTCGGCGTGGCGTTCGAGAGCCTGAGGTTGCCGGGGGTTTCGGTGTGCTGCTGCGAGATGATCGGCCCGGAGGCAATCATATCGGGCAGCAGGTCGCAGACGATTTGCGTGGTATCCTGACAAACGCAGCCCGCCGGATTGGTCATCGAGCAGGGCGCGGGCGGCGCGGGCGGGTCGACGGGCGGGTTCGCGCCGAACGCGATACTGAAGTTGTTCAGAATCCCCGAATCGCTCCCGACCATATCGGTGATGCATAGGTTCCAGGTGCCGTTCGGGTCGCTGCCGTCGTTGAAGGTGAACAGCGATTGCTCCGGCCGGAAAGCTCCCGTAAACGGCGCAATTCCGTTCGCAATCAGCACCGGCGAGTTGCCGCGCAGAATGGTCTGGACGAAGTTATCGCCGCTGCCGCCGCGCCGGTTCACGAGCGTCACGTACGTCCCCATGGGCGAGCGCATCCGAATCAGCAGGTCCGAATCATACGAATGGGTGATGTTGAGCGTCACCGCCATCAGCCCGAACGTGGAATCGGCGCGCGTCGGCAAGCCGCTCACCACTATCGGAAAACACGTTTCGGTGCGGTCATCGGGGATGCCTGCACTCGCGCTGAATGTGAAGGTCTGCGCGCGGGCGGTACCCGTCAGCAGCAGAATACCCAGCAGTAAGAGGTAATGAAGACGCATGTGATGGATAAGGGAAGGGGGTGAGCAATAGGGGCTTAGCCGCACGCGACCGGCCCTGTTCCGACATGACGAGTGCCGCTCTCGAAAAGTAACCTCCACCCGCCGCCGATTCCGGCCGCTGCCCGCTCACCCGCGCCGGGGGTGCTCCGACGGCGGGTAGCCGAAGCGCTCGCGGAAGCATTTTCCGAAGTAAAAAGCCCCCGATGTAGGTAATTCAGCCCCAAAATCGGCCATCGCTTCAAGGGCGTTTCAAACAATTTCAAATAACTAGAAAACGAAAAGCCCCGTGGAAGCATTTCCACGGGGCTTTTTAGCAGATGAGCAAGGGGCCGAACCCCAACGCCTCAACTACGCGGCCGGAGGCGTCGGCTTGGGCAAGCGACGACCCCGAAGCTGGCGCTCGCTCTCGCGGGTGCCGCCAACCTGCTCGTATTCCGACGAGTCGAGGCCGTACTTGAGCGCCACGGCTGCCAGAATTTTCGACGAGAGCTTCCGCAGAATCTTCTCTTCCGCCTTGACCACGTTGCCCCGCTTGTCGGCTTCGGCCAACGCGGTGTTGTGGGCATCGAGGGCAAGGGCGGTTTTGTCGATCTGCGCCCGGTAAGCCACCTGCGTGAGGTTGTTGCTCAGGTCGAGATTGCCGCTGGAATCAATGGCACTGAGGCCGGCGTCGCGCTTTTGCGCATCAGAAAGGTCCTTCGACTTACGTTCCTTGAAAGCCATAGAAGTAGACAGGGAAAGGAAAAAAAACAGATAGAGGCGCCCCATTTCTCTGGCTTTGCGGGCTGTTAAATCCGCTGGAACGGCACGAATATATAAGACGAAACCGAAATAATTTCCTAGTAAGTATAGATTATTGCTTCCGTGGTTTTCCAATAGCGGCTATGCGTCGAACGATAGCCGCTATGCGTCGAGTGATAGCCGCTATGCATCGAATGATAGCCGCTATGTGTCGAGTGATAGCCGCTATGCGTCGAGCGATAGCCGCTATGTGTCGAATGATAGCCGCTATGCGTCGGGCGATAGCGGCTATGTGTCGAGCGATAGCGGCTATGTGTCGAATGATAGCGGCTATGTGTCGAATGATAGCCGCAGAACACGTAGCGCGGAGCTTGCTCCGCGTAATCCATCGAACTCGCAAGGCTGCGTGTAATGCACCGGAAGCGGAGCAAGCTCCGCGCTACTTTTAGCGGTAGGTCCGCACGGTGCGGCGTATGTTCGGGGGGCGAGCAGATTGTCTGCTCCTAAACACTTTTTTTAAAAGTTACCTATGGATGGCCAAAGCCTAAACCTTACACAGGAGCTGATCGAGCAGCTACGTCAGCTCCTACCGGACGCCTTTACCGAAGGCAAAGTAGATTTCGACCGCCTCAAGGCGGCACTTGGCGATGCCAATGCAATCGCGGCGCCCAACCACTACGAGCTTTCGTGGGCCGGTAAAGCCGATGCGCGCCGCGAAGTGCAGCGCCAAACCACCGCCACCCTCGTTCCCGACCGCGCCCGTAGCGTTGATTTCGATACCACTCAGAACGTCTTCATCGAAGGCGAAAATCTGGAGGTGCTCCGCGTCTTGCAACACGCCTATCACGGGCAGGTGAAGATGATCTACATCGACCCGCCCTACAACACCGGCAACGACTCGTTCGTGTACCCCGACGATTACTCCGAACGCAAGGAAGACTATCTCCGCCGCGCCGGCCATACCGACGATGCCGGCTTCCTCAACAAGCAAGATCTCTGGCAGAAAAACTCCAAAGAATCCGGCCAATACCACTCGGCGTGGCTCTCCATGATGTGGCCCCGCCTCTACCTATCCCGCAACCTGCTGCGGGAAGATGGGGTGATCTTCGTGTCGATTGATGATAACGAAGTGCATAACCTGCGGATGTTGATGAATGAGGTGTTTGGGGAGGAGAATTTTGTGGGTAATATCATATGGAAGAAAAAAACAAACGGTAATAACGTCGGTGATATCCCCCCTGTGCATGATTACATCGTGTGCTTTGCTAAAAGTAAAAAGGACAAGGAAGTTAACTTGCTTGGGTTTCCGATGACAGACGAATACATTAAAAAAACGTACAAAAACCCTGATAAGGATAAGCGTGGAGCTTGGACTACGTCTGATCTGTCTGCCAATCACGAAGGGCCTTATTTTGCAATTGAGAACAAAAAAACAGGCGCCACTTATTATCCGCCAGAAGGCAGGTACTGGGTTTTTAATGAAAGGGAAGTTTTGGCAAGAATTGCTGATGGTAGAATCATATTTGGAAAAAAAGGCAATACAGCTCCAGTGCAGAAGGTGTTTCTTGCTGATCGTAAAAACATGCGGATACGACCTGATTCTTGGTGGGATAACCACGGGATGAATGAAGATGGCACAGCAGAAGTAGCTGAAATGGTTGGTTCAAAAGTTTTCTCACATGCTAAGCCAGTTGACTTGATTAAGCACCTATTGAATATATCTACTTCCGGGGGGGGGGGGGATGTAATACTTGATTTTTTTGCTGGTAGTGGGACTACTGCCCACGCCGTAATGGCGCTTAATTCGGAAAAATCAGAGAAAAGGCGATTTATTTTAGTTCAGCTCCCCGAGCTTGTAGAGCAAGGAAAGAATGAATACAAAGCCGGTTACCGCACTATCGCCGATATAACCCAAGCCCGCATCAAGAAAGCGGGGGAGAAGATTAAAGCCGCCCAAACCGGTAAGCTGGCCCTTGATGGCGGCACTGATGCCTTGGATTTAGGTTTCCGCACCTACCGGCTCGAATACTCCAACTTCAAACCGTGGCGCGCCGACGTGCCCGACGCCGAAGCGGCGCTCGGCCAGTTGGCGCTGTTTCAGGAGCCGCTCAAGGATTACTCCGACGCCGCTTCGGCCGCTATGCTCACGGAGCTGCTGCTCAAGGCTGGGCAACCGCTCGATACGCCGGTGGTGGTGCAAAAAACCGGCGAGGTGCCGGTGCATATAGTAGGTGCGAGCGGCGAGCTATGGCTCGCGCTATCCGCTATCGACGAGGCCGTAATAGCCGCCTGCGCCGCTGCCCGGCCAAAGCGGCTGGTGGTGCCCGCCCGCCTCTTCGACCCCGCCCGCCCCGACGAAGCCATCAACAACGCCCGCCTGACGCTCGAAGACGCGGGCGTAGAGCTACAACTCATTTAAGTACTGCGTAGCTTGCTACGCATCTTCCATATAATATTTAACGCGTAGCAAGCTACGCGGTACCACCACGAAATGGATCGCGAATTTTACAGTCGGCATCTACCGCATTGGCACCCGCCGGGAGCTACGTTTTTCTTGACGGCCCGGCTGCACGGCTCATTACCCCAAACGTGTATACAGCAGTTGCGGGCTGAATACGAAATGGCCCGCGTTGCACGCTCCGGCGACGACCCCGCTACAACCGCTGCCCGCGTTGTTGCAGCCCAGCGGAGCTACTTCGCAGCGGTAGAGCAGCATCTCGAACATGGCCGCTATGGCCCAGTTTGGTTAGCCGATGAGCGGGTAGCGGCGCTAACGCTTGCTGTCCTGCGCGAGCAAGCCGCCGCCGCCGCCGTAGACGTATTAATTGCTTGCCTGATGCCTAATCACGTGCATATCGTGCTGACGATGCCTTCCGCACCGCTTGCATTGTCGCTGCAAAGTCTACTTCAACGTTGGAAAAGCTTGACGGCGCGGGCTGCCAATGTTTTGCTGGGGCGTGAGGGGCGCTTCTGGCAATCTGAAACCTACGACCACGTAGTGCGCGGGGGATGGCCGGGTGTAGGACAAGCAGTGCGCTACACAGCCCTCAACCCTTGCAAGGCGGGCTTGTGCCAAGAGTGGTACCAGTGGCACGGTCTGTATGTATCGCCTCAGTGGGCTGAAGCCCTGACCGCCGACCTTGGTGGTCCGTAGCGTGCAGCTAACTGCACCGTTCACGAGCAATGTAACGCGCAGCTTGCTGCGCCATTCACAAGAAAAAGAGCTTCCCATTTTGTTGCGCAGCAAGCTGCGCGCTACATCTATCTCTGATGATCAAGCTTCAATTTGACCCCGGCCAGCCACATCAGCTAGCCGGCGTAGCCGCCGTGGTGCGCGTATTTGAGGGCCAACCGCTGGGCAAAGCGCCCTTTTCGGTGGCGCTCACGGGCGGTGCCGCCAGCGGCTCCATCGAGCTGACCGAGCAGGGCGTCGCCAATCAGCTCACGCTCTCGGAAGATCAGCTGCTCGAAAACCTTCGCGCCGTGCAGCGCGAGCACACGCTACCCGAATCGGCGGCCCTCGAACCGATGACCTATAAGCGGGCGGTGCCAGACCCTAAAACCGGCAAAATCAAAACCGTGACCGAGGAGCTGCCCGGCCCTCACCTCACAGTGGAGATGGAAACCGGCACCGGCAAAACCTACACCTACCTGCGCACTATTTATGAGCTGTACCGCACGTACGGCTTTCGGAAGTTCGTGATCGTGGTGCCGAGCGTCGCCATTCGGGAGGGCACGGTGCAAGCGCTGACCGCCACCCGCGACCATTTGCAGGCGCTCTACGGCGCCCCGCCCGTCGATGCCGCCGTATACGACTCGGGCAAGCTCACCGCCCTGCGGCAGTTCGCCACTGCCGACTCGTTACAGATTCTGGTGATGAACATCGACGCCTTTGCCGGTGATGCCACCATCATCCGGAAGGTGCGCGAGTCGGGCGTGAAGCCCATCGACTACATCCAAGGGGTATGCCCGATTGTGATCGTCGATGAGCCGCAGAATATGGAATCCGACATTCGGAAGGCCGCCATCGCTGACCTGAATCCTCTCTGCACGCTTCGCTACTCGGCCACCCACAAGGCGCTGTACAATCAGGTTTATTCGCTCAACCCGGTTCAGGCCTATGACTTGGGGCTGGTGAAGCAGATTGCCGTAGACGGCATTACGGCCGACGGCGGCGGCAACACGGCGCTGGTCGATGTGCGCAGCTTCTCGCAAACGGCTGCCGCCGTGAAAGCCAAGGTTCGCATTCTGGTCAACAAAGACACGGGCGGCCCCGTGGTGAAGGACGTAACGGTAAAGCCCGGCGATAACCTCTACAAGCTCTCCGGCTACCGCGAGCAGTACCGCGACGGCTATGTCGTCAACGGCATCAACCCCGCCGAAGAGACCATCGAGCTATCGAGCGGGCGGCTCGTGCACGTCGGCGAAGGACTGGGCGGGGTGTCGGCGAAGGTGATCGAGTTTCAGATCGAGCAAACCGTCAAGTGGCACTTCGACCGAATGCGACGTTTGCGCGGACGGGGCATCAAGGTGCTGTCGTTATTTTTTCTCGACCGGGTGGCGTCTTACCGCGTGTACGACGAGGCGACTAAAACGGTCGGCCCCGGCCCATTGGTAGAAGTTTTTGAGAACGCTTTTCGGGCGGAAGCCGCCAAGCCGCAGAATAAAGATTTGGTCCCCTTTGAGGCGGATAAAGTCCATGATGGCTACTTCTCGCAGGATAAGAAAACCGGCCCCAAAGACACATCCGGCGATACCCAAGCCGACCGCAGCACCTACGAGCTGATTATGCAGAGGAAAGAGCTGCTGCTCGATGCCGGTGAGCCGGTGCAGTTCATCTTTTCGCACTCGGCCCTGAGCGAAGGTTGGGACAATCCCAACGTTTTTCAGATCTGCACTATCAACCAAACCCAGAGCGAAACCCGTAAGCGGCAGCAGATCGGGCGCGGGCTGCGCCTACCCGTCGATAGCACCGGCCGGCGGGTACAGGACAAAGAAATTAACGTGCTGACGGTAGTCGCCAACGAGAGCTATGAGACTTTCTCGAAGGCCTTACAAAAGGAGATTGAAGAAGAAACCGGCGTCGATTTCAAAGACCGTATCAAACCCGCCGACCGCGAGCGCAAGCTCGTGCAGCTACGCAAAGAGCTGACCCGCGAAAACTGTCCCCTCTTCTTCGACATCTGGGACCGCATCAAGCACCGCACGCGCTACCGGGTAGAGCTGGATTCGGACGCGCTGGTAGTCGCCACCGCCAAAGACCTGCGCGACACCGCCGCCAGTAACGAAACCGTGCGCCCCAAGCTCCGTGCAGTCAAGAAACAACTCTCTTACGGGGAACACGGCATCAGCGGAAAAGCAGTAGCGCAGAGCGACCGCGACGCCGAAGCTGGCCCCGTGCCCTTGCCCGACGTTTACGCTTATATTCAACAACGGGTAGAAGTAGCCCGGCCCACCATTTTCCGCATTCTGAAAGAATCCGGGCGAGTAGGCGAGCTACTTATCAACCCGCAAATGTTCCTTGATACCGTAGTGGCTGCCATTCGGCGCAACCTCAACGCGCTATTGGTAGCGGGCATTAAGTACGAGCGCATTGCGGGGGCGGAGTACGAGATGCAGATTTTCAAGGACGAAGAGATTGAGCGGTATGTAAGTGGGCTGGCTGAACCCACTGTTAACCCTGACCGCACTATCTACAACTACACCCCAGTCGATAGCAAAACCGAGCGAAAATTCGCCGAGGAATGCGAAATCGACGATAAGGTGAAGTTCTTCTTCAAGCTGCCGCGCAGGTTCAAGATTCCGACGCCACTGGGCGACTATCTGCCCGATTGGGCTGTGATTTTCGAGCGCGATACCCGCATCTATTTCGTAGCCGAAACCAAGAGCGATCTGGAATGGCAGAAGCTGCGTCCCACAGAGGAGGACAGAATCATGTGCGGTAAAGCACACTTTGCTTTATTCACCGCTGATGGAGTGCAGTACAAACCTGTAACTGTATTGGCTGAACTGTAGTAGGGCAGATGACCGACACGAAAACGCCCGACGGGAAGCATTTCCCGTCGGGCGTTTTTTGATGAAAGGAATGCAGCTTGGTGCGTTATGGATCGAACTGTAAACGCCCTACAGCACGTCCTTCACTTCCACCACCTCGAAATCGGGGTTAGTGGCGAAGAGCGACTTCAGAATCGGCACGTGCCCTTGTCCGTAAATCACGACGATAGCCTTGTCGGTGGGCCGGATGCGGCGCAGGATGTTGGCGTAGATATGCAGGTTCGTGTCGTACCACTCGCTCACTAAGCCAACGCCCCGGTAGTCGGCCCCGTCGCCGATGCGCGCCACGCGGCTGTAGAACGACGCGTTGGCGTTGAGCAATTCGGGGGTGTTGAGGTACTTCAGATACTGGTCGAGCGGCAGCTTTCGCCCGTTTTCATTCAGCTGGGCCATAATCTCGGTACTGGCTTGGTCGAGGCGCGCCAGCAGCTTCAGCGTGACCACCGCCCCCGCGCCCGTCGTGCGCAACTTCTCGCCGTTGCGGGCGCCGCTTGGGGGCGTGATTACGGTCTTCGGAAGCAACTTCACCGGCGTCACGGCCGTGCGGTTCGGCAGCATTAATGCGCCCGGCTTCACCGTCGTTTCCCCTACTGAGCTGACCGTGCCGGTGCCCGTCGGCGCCGCTACCGGCCAACGGCTGTTCGTGGTGGCGGCGGGCGGAATGGCGCAGTCGATGCGGCCGTTTACGCTGATTCTGCCGCCAACGCTTACTATCCTCGCGCCCACCTTCGGCGTCGCCGGGGCGATGGTGCAGCTCACCGGCACCCACCTCACCAATGCCATGAGCGTGCGCTTCGGCGGCGGCATCGATGCCCTGACGTTCACCGTCGATTCGCCCACGCAAATCACCGCCACCATTCCCATGGGCGCCACGAGCGGCCCGGTTTCGGTGAGCACGGTAGCGGGCACTGCCACCACCGCCACCTCGCTATCGGTGTTCGCTGGCACGGCGCCGGTCATCACCGGTTTCTCTCCCACGAGCGGCCCCGTTGGGCAGACGGTCGTGCTCACCGGGTCGGGCCTGAACGGCACCACCAGCATTCAGCTCAACGGCACGGCCGCTGTGGGCACCGTCAACTCGGCCACCCAAATCACGTGCACCGTGCCGGGCGGCGCCACCACCGGCCGGTTCACCGTCCTGACGCCGCGCGGCTTCACCCGCGCCACCACCGATTTTAGGGTCACGCCGTCCGGCCCGGTTATCACGAGTCTGACGCCCACTGCCGGTTCGCCGGGCGCGCTCGTGGTGATTACGGGCCAGCGGCTGAGCGGGGCCACGGCGGTGCGGTTTGGGGGGAATGTGGCGGCGACTTTCACGGTGCAGTCGGGCACGCAAATCACGGCCACAGTGCCGGTGGGGGCGGTTACGGGATCGATTTCCGTCACCACCCCTAGCGGCTCGGCTTCGTCGGCGAGCGCCTTTACCATCACCACGCCCCCGGCGCCCGTGATTCTGAGCTTTGTGCCCACCAGCGGCCCCGTGGGTACGACGGTGAGCCTGACGGGCGCCAACTTCACGGGCGTCGCGGCCGTGCGCCTCGGCAATGTCCTCGTGACGGGCCTGACCGTGAGCAGCGCCACCAGTCTGTCGTTCACTGTGCCCGTCACGGCCGTTACGGGCCTCATCTCGGTCTTCGCTTCCGGCGGACTGATGCAGCCCGCCACCGCCTTCACCGTGGTGCCGCCGCCCACCATCGTGGCGTTCAGTCCGGCCGCCGGTTCGCCGGGGAGCCAAGTGGTGCTGACGGGCACGAACCTGACCGGCGCCACCACGGTGCGGTTCGGCGGCGTGAGTGCGCCGACGTTTACCGTCCATTCCGCCACGCGCCTCACGGTCACGGTGCCGGTAGGCGCGCTTTCGGGAGTGCTGAGCGTGACTACGCCGGGCGGCACCGCCACCTCGGCGGGTAGCTTCACCGTAACTGTGCCGCCCCCGCCGACCATCACGGCGCTCGCGCCCGGCAGCGGCATCATCGGCGCGCAGGTGCAGGTGACGGGCACCAACCTGCTCGGCACCACCAGCGTGCGCGTCAACGGCACGGCCGTCGAGAGCTTCCTCGTCAGCAGCAATACGCTTCTGACCGCGCAAGTGCCCGACGGCGCCACCACCGGCCCCATCAGTGTGCTGACCAGCGGCGGCCAAGCCGTCAGCGCCACCGATTACACCGTCCTGACGCCCCCCGACGTCGATGCCCTCACGCCGATTCGCGGCCCCGTCGGTACTGTCGTCACGCTCACGGGCACGGGCTTGGCGGCGGCTACGGCCATCCGGTTCAACGGCACGCCCGCCCTTACGTTCAGCGCGGCGGCGGATGGTAAATCGGCCGTCGCGACGGTTCCGGCGGGCACTTCAACGGGCCAAGTCAGCCTAACTACGAGTGTCGCGACGGCCGTATCGGCCCAAATCTTCACCCTCACGCTGGCCCGCCCGAATGCCGTGCCGCGCGTCGGGAACACGATTGTGCAGGTCGTGCCATACCCGAACCCCGTCCCGAGCGGCGCCCGCCTGACCGTCCGCGTGCTGGATTGGGCGCTGGCCGAAACCGGTACGCCCGTCGTGCAGCTCTACGACGGGATGGGCCGCCTGCTGATGAGCCGCGCCGTAAACCCCCAATCAGAAGAAGCCACTTTCGAGCTGACCGGCCTCGCCGCCGGGCTGTACGTGGTGCGCTGCGGCTCCGGCGCCCGGCAGGTGCTCGTGACGCGGTAAGCGGGCGTGGGGGTGGGCGGGGCCGCACCACGACGGCGACGGCACCGCCAGAAACAACACCCCCCCCCAAAGGGGGTGTTGGGAGATGGGCGGCCGCCGATATGGCCGGGGGGCCGACCCGG
>JANNMJ010000173.1:0-3365 GCA_031397815.1 Hymenobacteraceae bacterium | reverse complement strand
GCCCGGGGTTGCCGTAGGCTACCCCGGGCACGCGCCGGGCGCCTCCACCACCCCCCACCTCCCCCCAAAAAACCCCTACTGCTTCGTATAAATCAGCTGCTCTACGGCAAAACCATCCATCCGCGCCCGGGCCACCAGGTTCTTCACCACTTCGGGGCTGAGGCGCGGCTCGCGGCTCAGGATCCAGAGGTATTCGCGGGAGGGTTCGCCGACTAAGGCCCAGCGGTAATCGGGGTCAAGCTCCAGAATCCAGTAATTGCCTTCGAAGGGCCAGAAAAAACTGACTTCTAGCTTCGCGTTGCTCGCCGCATCGGCGACGGTGGCGTGGCCGGTCGCGGTTTTTACTTTACCGTCGCGTTGGCCGGTGTTGATGACTTCGATACCGCCGTCGGCGTCGCGGCGATACTCGGCCGTGACGTGCGTCATGCCTTTCTCGAAGCGGTTGGGAAGGCGCGCGATTTCGTACCAGCGCCCCAAATACTGATCTAAATCGACGAGCGCGGCAGTGCGGAGGGGCGCGGGCGGCTTGCGTGCCACCACGGCCACGGCAGCGGCGGAACCCAGAATGGCAGTGGCGGCAAGCCAGAGCTTGTTACGGCGGGAAAGCATCGGCGGAGATGGACGAATGGATGAAAGGGTAACGTACGCGCCCGCCGGGCGGGGGTTGGCGCGAGCCAGCACCGGCGCGGCGGGCGCAGGGGGTTACGCGGCGGGGTTGGGGGCGACAGCCATCACGGCGTTGAGCCGCATGGGAGCGCCCGACATTTCCGGCTGCACCTGCGCGCGCGACACGACGCGGTGCACGGAGCCATCGGGCCAGATCACGCGCCACTCGAAGTCCACTGTGCCGGGCGAGGTGCAGCACTGGCGAAGCTCGATTTCGGCGCGGGCGCGGTCGTCGGGGTGCAGGATGCGGAGGAGCGGCGCGAGGGTGCCGTCTTCGTCGGGAATCACTTCGGAATGGCCCTGCAACGCCTGTCGGGTGCGGGCGTCGAGGGTGAGGGTGTCGGTGGTGGGGTCCCAGGTCCAGAGGCCCTGTTTGGCAGCGGCGAGGCTGAGCTGCAAAATCTCTTCCTGCGCGTACAGCTCGCCTTCCTGCCGCATGAGGGGGGTGATATCGCGGAAGACGGCGTGAACCAGCGCATCGTCATCTCCTGAAAGACGCGTCAGGCGCACCTGATGCCACATCGGCTCGCGGGTATCGGCGCGCTGCTGTATCCACTCAAACTCGGCGCGGTTTAAGCGCATCGCCCACAGCAGCCCTTCTTCGGCAACCGCTCGCGACGGCCGACCGTCGGGTTGCGTCGCGGGGGCACCGGCGGCCAAATGGCGCCCGATGAGGTTGTTCTCGTCAGTAATGCCGAAGAGGCGGAGGGTCGCGTCGTTGCACGCCAGCACGTAGCTGTTGCGCAGGAGGACCATGGCGTCATCGGAGTGGGCAAAGAGGCGATGAAAACGCGACTCGCCCTCGTCGGGGGGGGCGACGGTGTTCTTTAGCTCGGCCGGGGTCTGAAATTGGGCGCTCGTATCGGTCACGGCCAAGCGGCACTGGCGGCTCCCCCACGGACTAGGAAGCGCGAGGCCTTCGAGGTGGGCGTGAAACGGGGTACCGTCTTCGCGGCACATGAGCAGGTCGATGCTCCGGCTCTTCCCTTCCGCCGACATCACTTCCACCGTAAACCGCAGGAACTCCTCGCGGCACTCGGGCATCACGAACAGCAGAAAACGCCGCCTCTTGAGCCGGGGCCGCGAGCTGCCTACGAGCTGCGTAGCGCGCTGGTTCACTTCCTGAATCACGCCGAGTACATCAAAAACGACGTATCCGACGGGCGCGAACTCGAAAAGGTCGGTATAACGCACCCGCAGATTCTCGGTCTCGGCCTGCGTCACCATCAGCTCCTCATACTGCAATTCCAGCTCTATCTGTTGCAGCTGCAGCTCCTGCAATGCGTTCCGAAGCTGGTCGGGAGTAATGGCGGGAAGTGGCATTTCCTCCCGCCGCAGTTCCGCTTTCTTACGAAGACGCTCCAAGGCATGTTGGAGCTTGTCGGCCCGTAGACCAAAGTATTCCGTTGAGGGCATCAGCGAAGGTAGCGGAATCTGCGGGAAGTAGCTAGTTGGCGTTATGCGGGGTAAACGGTGGGTGGGGGTGGGGGCGTGAACCCTTTGCTTGCCCGGCTGGGTAGCCGTGCGCCAGCCCGGGGTTGATTTCTTTGAAATCTACCCCGGGCTTTTGCGGTATGGCGCGTGGATACGGGTGGGTTTGGCGGGGACTCGTGCGCTCCCAGCGGGCACCCGCGCGCCCCCCCCACGCGCATCCGGGGTAGCCCACGCTGCGCTTTGGGCAACCCCGGGCTTTGGAGAAGAACCCCGTTGGGGTTCCCCGATGCCATGCGTAATGCGAACCCCAACGGGGTTCTTTTCCAAAGCCCGGGGTTGATTTCGCAGAAATCTACCCCGGGCACCCGCTGCCCCCCCCTCACCCCACGGCTCCCACTTCGGTTACCCCAATCAGCACGCGGTCGGTGGGCTTGCCGTCGTGTTGGAGGCGGCGGCCGTAGAGGTGCAGGCGGGTGCGGCCGTGGTCGGGGAGGTCGAGGTCGAAGGGGAGGGTGTCGAACGCGTCGGTGGTGGGGTCGTTGGTGTCGAAGAGGCGGGCGAGCTGGTCGAGGAGGGGGTGGTGGAGCCACGCGCCGCTGTTGAGCAATTCGAGCGGCATCCCGGTGAGCTTGCCAGTGGTGCTCCCGACGAGTGTCGCGAAGGCGTGATTGCAGTAATAAATGCGCCGCAGAATATTGAGCACCATCACCGGCTCGCGGACCGCAACGCGCATCGTCTCGGTGAAGCGGGCGTTTTCCTGAAGCTGCTCTTCAAGGCGCTTGAGGCCAGTGATATCGGTGAAGGTGATGACGGCGCCGCTGATGTAATTATCGAGGGTGCGGTACGGGAGGATGCGCATCGCGTACCAATCGCCGACGGTGGTCTGGATATTGATTTCCGTACTCACGAGGCGGTCGAGGACCTGCTGAATATCCTTCGCGAGCGATTCGTGGCGGAGGTTCGAGGCGAAGTGCGTGATGGGCCGCCCGACGTCGGAGGCTACCAGATTGATGATGCGGGTGACGGGCGGCGTGAACCGCTTCACTATCAGGTCGTTGTCGAGGAAGATCGTCGCGATTTCGGTCGCGTCGAGGAGGTTCTTGATGTCGTTGGCGGCGTGGCTCAGCTCCTCCGTCTTGCTCAGATACTGCATATTGAGGGTCATCAGCTCCTCGTTGAGGCTCTGCATCTCCTCCTTATTCGTCATCGCCTCCTCGTTGGTGCTTTGCAGCTCCTCGTTCGCCGATTGCAGCTCCTCGTTGGTG
>JANNMJ010000161.1:0-40307 GCA_031397815.1 Hymenobacteraceae bacterium | reverse complement strand
GACACGCTTTACACTTGTACTTGGCGCGGCCGCCCTTGCTGCCGTTGCGGAAAATTTGTTCACTGCCGCAGTGAGCGCACAGGTGCTGCGTGAAAACCATACCCAAAACTACGACTTGCACACCTTACTAGACCGCCGCCGAAATAGGTAGCTTGCCACCACAAGCCGGTTTCGGGCACTCGCCAGCTCAGATAGCCGCCGGGCAATACTTCGCGGGGGCGCGAGATGCTATTGGTGAAGCTGTAGCGAACCGACGAGTTGGCTACCGGGTCAAAATACTGCGGGGTGTAGAAATCTGACAGTATCATGCCGTTGACCGGGTAGCCATAGCGGTCGGCTTCCGAGGGGTCGCAGACTTCGAGCAGAAACTGTACGCGCCCTTGGCCTTGAATGGGGGAGTCGCCGGTGACGAATCGATTGCCGAACGGATCGGCCAGCATTTCCAGGCATTCGTGGCTACACGTGAGTGGCGTTCCGTCGCTCGCACGGACCAACGCGTACGGTTGGCCGTTGCGGTCGAGGTGGATACCCGCGGCCCCTTTGTAGGGTATACTATCTTTGATGACAATCGGCCAATAGCCGACCGGTACGTCTTCCAGACGCGCGAACGCGTCGATGGTGGCGCGCACGTCCCATAGAGGGCCAAAATCGCGCGTAATCTGCTTCTGTAGCGCCGCGCTGATTTTTAGAACTTCGGATAAGCCTATCTGATTAGTTTCTGAAACCAAGGCAAGCTGGGTAATAAAGGAGGACATGGAATTGAGAAAAAAAACTTGGCGAGTGAATTTTCGGGCAGGGTATACGCTCTGTGCTAGAGCTTGTACCCTGCGACAACGTTGATACCGCTTCTTTCAAGCAGCTTCTTGTCGCTGGTGGTTTGATCGAAGATGTCCTTAAATTGGTAGAACACCCCGACGGCAATATGGGACGGTGCCCCTTTTTGCCCGACAATGAACCCAAGGCCAGCATTGGTTTTCGGTGCTGGCCCGCCTGTCAGCGTACGGCTGTAACCACCCAGTCCGATCAATCCGCCCATTAGCTTTGGGAAAACATAGGCATCAAAATTAAAGCGCGCGCCGGTGAAAGTTGTGTAGCTTCCGGCATAAGCGATTTCTTTGTCAGTCAATCGAGTCGTCTGATTGGCTGTTACAGTCTGATACACTTCCGCCTCTTTTAATGCTGATAGATTATTCAACTGGCCAACGTCTGCTGAAACACCCAATATAATTGAGTTGTTGCCGAGTGCCGTCAATAGGTTATAACCTAGTTTTACGCCAGCATTTCCGAAATTGCGTTTGTCGAACGTATTCGTGGTGTCCGACTGTAGCAAGTTGAAATAAGATTTTCCTACGTATGGTGCAAGATAAACCGTATGCGTTGTCGATGGGTGAGCAGTGTCATGGGGGGTTAAGGCAAAATATATCGATGCCTTGTAATCAGGTTTGAACTTGTATCCTTCCAGCAGCGCCGCGACTCCTTCTTCAGATTTAACCGTGAGGTTGATGCCGATAAATTTATCGGATTTGGCAGCTGTGCGCGCCCAGCCATAACCGGTATTAACGGTTACGTTGGCATCGCCCGCGTTGATTATTACGGGTTGGTCCTTGACCAGGACAGATGTTTCGCCTGACTTGTCTTGTAAGACAGAGGTCTGGGCGTAGACTCCCGAAGTCGCAGCGAGAAAACTAACTAGCAAGGAGGTAGAAAATTTACGCATCGATCTTGGGAGTGACATCGGGGTTGACATCGAAAGAGCCTTCTAGCTTAGAGAAGTTAGGTATTTCTTCGCCGGTAGTGCCGTCTTCTTCAAGAAGCTTCTTCTTGGCTGCTTTATCCTTTATCGTGAAAGTCCAATCAGTCCCGCTCATTGCTTTGCAAGTCATAAAGTATTCTAGCTTGTTGTCAATTTTTATCTGCACTCCTTTGTTTTCCCAAGTAGCGCCACCATCCATGGTGAAAAGATTGATGAACATGCCTTCTAGGCGGACACGAGGTTCGTGAAGATCCGCTTTACCTTCCAACTTGACCTGTAGAATTTTGATAGACATGACGTTGCTTGAAAAAAGGTGTCAGTTTTTGGTAATGTCAAAATGATTGCTGTCCCCCCCCCCTGCTTCGCCTTCCGCTGGCGGTAGGCGGGGTCATCGACCTGCGAGGCTTCGTGCAGCGCCTTATAGGCGTCGGGGTGGGTGTCTTTGAGCCGTTCCATCCCGGCGCGGAGGTCGTCGCGGAGGTAGCGGTTCAACTCGGTGAGGATAGTGTGGGCGGCGGCACCTTTGAGCTTCTGGACGTCGATGGCGAGCTGGGGCTTGACGAGGGCGGCGGCGATTTCCTCGACGCCAATAGAAGCGCCGTGTTCCACCTGCGCCCGCATATCGTTGGGGTCGGGGGTGAGCCTATTTCCGACGAGCGAATAGCGTATGGCCATTAGATAAAGCGGGGCAAAACGACTAGTGATCGAACATCACAAATGTGGCGTAACCCCCTACCCTCGCCTATCAGTGTCAGCACTGATTTTTCGACACGTCTTCAACTTTTTTTCGACCAGTCACTACATAGAAATACGTAGTGACCGGCCCGTTTTCGCTCCTTAGCGCTTCTACACCACCGTTACCCACCCGTGGCGCACGGACTGCGACACCAGGCCGATCATCGACCGGGTACCGGCTTTTTCGAGCATCATTCGGCGGTGCGTTTCCACGGTGCGCGGGCTGATGCAGAGGTGCTCGGCTATTTCCTGGCTCGTCCAATCGGCGGCTACGAGGCGCAGGACTTCCAGTTCGCGGATGCTGAACAGAACGGCAGATGCGGTCTTGGCGGCCGCGGCGGCCGCGCCATATGCACCGCTTGGTTCGGCGACAGTAAGTCGGTCGGGGGCGGCTCCGGCCGTTTTAGAGTGGTTCACATTTCGGTGTGCGATATGTGGGCCGCGCCCCGGGCGGCCAGCGCGCTCCGCAGGGCGTGCCGCTCCACGCCGTGGACAATTTGTTCGTCCACAAAGCCGCTGGGCTGGCCGAAATCGTGGAAAAGCGCGACGCCCGCTTGCTGTTCCTGGAAACTACGCGCCCCCAAGCGCCCTCACTTGGCGTCGATAATCAGCGGAACGGTGTAATAAACATTCATCGGGCGCCCGTTTTGGCGGCCGGGCTGGAAGCGGGGAAGTAGCCGCACGACGCGCAGGGCCTCGGCATCGTGCAGGGGGCTGATGCCTTGCAGGATTTCCGGGTCGCGCACGGCACCGGTTTTATCGACGATGAAGCGGATGTGCAGCTTCGTGCCGGACGGCGAATTGCGGTCGAGGGGCGGATTGCGGTAGTGCTTCGTCAGAAACTTGGCTAGCTCGGCCGGTCCGCCCGGAAAAACCGGCATCTGCTCGACGTAGGTATAAACGCGCTCGTCTTCGGCGGCTGGCGGGTCGGTTGGCGGGTCACCCAACCCCGACAGCTCCGGCGCCATCACCGTATCGGGGGCGATTTCGGGCGCCGTTTTCCGAACCGGCGGGGCATACTGAATCTGGGCCGTACCCTGCAAAGGCATCAGCCCGCCGACGAGCAACACAAGGAAGAGAAGCGTTTTCATCTGAAACGAAAGTAGGCGGCAAACCACCGTGCGCGGGCGGGCACAAGGCCCGCCCCTGCGTGGCGCTTTCGTAATTAAAGGATTTGCAGTGGACGAATCACGCGGGGCTCTGGCCCCGTGTGGCCTATTCGCAGGTCTCCTTGACCTGCCGTTATCGCGCGTGGCCAGCTCAGTCCCAGAGATGGCGTTGATTCGCCTATTGACGCCATCTCTGGGACAGAGCTGGCCACGCGGATTTTAGGAATGCGCCGATTGGGGTGGCGGGGCTGGAGCCCCGCGAATAGCCCGCACGGGGCCGGAGCCCCGCGCGATTCGTGATATTGGGTTTCAATCTGCTGGCTGCCGAATCCTGTAAAACAGGGTCAGGAAGCCGTGCCACCTGCGCGGACGTTTGTGGCGGCAGAGCGGAGACTCGTGCCACCTGCGCGGACATTCGTACCACCTGCGCGGACATTCGTGACGGCAGAGCGGACGTTTGTGCCACCTGCGCGGAAAGCCATGCCACCTGCGCGGACGTTTGTACCACCAGCGCGGAAATCCGTGCCACTTGCGCGCACGTTTGTGCCACTGGGTCGGAGAAATGCCACTAAAAAAGCCTCACCAGTTAAGGCGAGGCTTTCAGTAAGCTCTCATCAAAAAGCGGCGCGGCTACGCCTTCTTCAGAAACATCGTTTTCAGCACGAGCGTCACTTTGTCGACGCGGCCTTCGATGGCGTCGGCGTCGTCGGTGAGGCGGATGTTTTTTACTACTTGGCCGCGCTTGAGGTCGGTGGGGTGGCCCTTCACTTTGAGGGTTTTAATGATGTGAACGGTGTCGCCTTCCGCGAGGAGGGTGCCGTTGCTGTCGCGTACTTCCATGGGTGGGGGAGGGGGCGGCGGCTTGGTAACCGCCCGCCGCTTTTATGGTGGGGCCGAAAGATACGAAAACGCCAATAAGCAATGCCTAAACCCGGGGCACGGGCACGCGCCACAGCCCGCCGCCTGCGGTATCTTGGCGACCTAATGTCGCTGCTTACTCCCTCTCCTGTTTATTCACCGGGCCTGCATGTGCTGGCTGCTTTCCGGGCGCCTGAGCCACGCCTGACCGATTTGGCGGGCTGCCGGGCGTTTTTCGCGCAGCAGATTAATGCGCTCGGACTGGTGGAAGTGGGCGCCGCGTGGCACGCCTTCCCCGCGCAGCCCGATGGCCGGTTGGGGGGCTTCACGGCGGTGGTGGCGCTCACGGAATCGCACCTGTCGCTGCATACGTGGCCGGAATTTGGGCACGCGACGTTCGATGTTTTTCTGTCGAATTACGAGCGCGATAATTCCGACCGTGCCCGGCAGCTTTACGCCGCCACGCGGGCGTTTTTCGGGGCCGAGGAGCTGACGTATACCGAGGTGCGCCGATGAGTCAGGAGAGATTAGATAAAATCAGTCTCCGCGTTTCGCCGCCCGTTGACTCGGTGCCTTGCCCGGATTGTGGCACTGCGGTCGGGTATTACGACGAGGTCAACAGTACGCATTTCGTGTGCCCGAAGTGCTTGGTGCTGTTTCAGGTGGAAGACGGGAAGCCGACGAAGCGGATTGTCGAATTCAAGAAACAGTTTCGGGTGCAACCGGCGCTGCCGATTGGTAGCACGGGCGCGTTTCGCGGACGGACGTGGCGCGTGCTTGGGGTGCTACACTGCTACGAAGCTAAAGACCAAACGGCGCGGTGGCTCGAATACGTGCTGCGCGAGGAAAAAACCGGTGAGGCGGCGCAATTGGCCGTCTATGATGGCCATTGGACGTTTATCGAGCCTGCTAAAAGCGGTTTTGACATCGAGCGCGCCCGTCCAGCCCGCGATACCATCGTGACTGACCCCGCCGACGGCACGGTCTATTCTATTTATCACCAATATTCGCCCCGGCTGGCGGCGGCTATCGGGGAATTCGACTGGAACCCCACCGACGATAGCACGCTAAATATCTGGGAGTTTATTGCGCCGCCGCGCATGCTCGTCGGGGAGGCGGCCCCAGGTGCCAAAGTGCCCAACGCTTGGTACCGCGCCGAGCACGTCGATGCCGATGAGCTGGCGGCGGCGTTTGGAGTGTCGCGCCAAGACTTGGGCAAGCGAACGGGCGTGGGCGCTATTCAGCCCGCACCGGGCGAGGAGGATAGTGGTCTCCTGCTGAAACTCGCGGTTGGGTTGGCGGCGCTGGCGATCGTCGTCTTCTTGGGGTTGCAGATGCTTCGGCCCGATAAAGTGGTGATGCGTCAGTATTACGCCACTCAACCGGAATTATCCCCGGAAACGGGTATTCCGGTCATAGGCGGGGCAGGCCGCCCTATCGTGAGCGAATCGTTCGATGTGGAAGGCCCGACGGCGCTGAGTGTGGTGCTGACCGCCGAAATCACCAATTCTTGGCTGGAAGTGGGAGCCACATTAGTCAACGACCAAACCGGCCAGACCTACGAGTTTGTAGAGGCTCCCGAATACTACGAGGGCTTAGACGGCGGAGAAAACTGGACCGAAGGCAGTCGGGAAGTACAGGCAACGCTCGGCGGGATTCCGGCGGGACGTTACCACTTCAATTTCAGCCCCTATTCTGATGGCGGTAAGCCGACCGGCTTTCAGGTGATCGTGATGGAAAACACGCCTCTTACCTCAAACCTGATTGTCGTGCTGGTCATCATCTTGATCTGGCCGGTTATTCAGGTGCTTCGCCGCCGTAATCACGAGCAGCAACGCTGGTATAACAGTGAGTTTACGCCGGACGAATAAACGGCTCTCATCCATTCTGGTCCTTTTTAATCCGCTGTTATGTCGCGTATGTCGCGTTCCCTTCGCAAATACTTTTTCATCTGTTTGGCGGCGATAGGCATTTATACCTACGCCGGCCTAACCGGCACCCGCCTCCTCGGCGACGACGTGGAATCGTCGGATGGCCCGCCTACTTCGGGCACGCGCACCAGCGGCGGCCACGGCGGCGGGCGCTACTCGCGCGGCTATTTCCATAAATAAGCCGCTTTCCCCTCTTCAGCTCCCCCTCATGGAATACCTCAATTTCAAGCTCATCACGGCGTCGGTGGTGTACTCGGCGATTGGCATCGCCATTTTTTTACTCGCGTTTTTCATCGTCGAAAAGCTGACGCCGCAGACGCTTTGGCGCGAAATCTTACAGGAACACAACACCGCGCTGGCTATCGTGGTGGCGGCGTTTATGGTTTCTGTGGCGCTCATCATCAGCGCCGCCATTCACGGGTGAGGGCGACGCTAGAGGAAGACGGGGCCGCTGAAAAGGCCGTAACCGCTGCCGATACTGCCCGCCCGGCGCTGCTGCTGGGGTCGGTGGCGGTGATTGCTACGTGCGGCCTGATTTACGAGCTGCTGGCGGGGACGCTCGCGTCGTATCTGCTCGGCGATTCGGTGACGCAGTTTTCGACCATTATCGGCGCGTATCTCTTCGCGATGGGGATTGGGTCGTGGCTGTCGAAATGGCTCGATGAGCCGCTGCTGCGGTGGTTTATCCGGCTGGAGATTCTGGTGGGGCTGGTGGGCGGACTGAGCGCGCCGCTGCTGTTCGTGCTGTTTGAGTACGTGCAGTCGTTTCGGGTGGTGCTGTACGCGCTCGTGACGCTTACGGGCGTGCTGGTGGGGCTGGAAATACCGCTGCTGATGCGGATTCTGGAGCCGCGCTTTGCGTTCCGCGAGCTGGTGGCGCGGGTGTTTACGTTCGATTATATCGGCGCGCTTCTCGCGTCGCTGGTATTTCCGCTGGTGCTCGTGCCACACCTCGGCCTCATCCGGACGGCCACGCTGTTCGGGGCGCTCAACGTGGTGGTGGCGGCCGTGGTGCTGTACCGTTTTCCCGAGACGCGGCGCTGGCGCCCCGGCTTTCTGGTGGCGATTATCGGGTCGTTGCTGGCGCTGGGCGGCGTGGCCCTCGCCGCCGACCGCATCCTGACGTACTCCGAGTCGATGGCGTTTCAGGACCAAGTGATTTTCGCCCGTTCCACCGCGTATCAGCGCATCGTGCTCACGCGCAACAACCGCGAGCTGCGCCTTTTCCTGAACGGTAATCTCCAATTTTCTTCCGCCGATGAGTACCGCTACCACGAGGCGCTCGTGCATCCGGCGGCACAGGCGCGGCCCACGGCCCAACGCGTCCTCGTGCTGGGCGGTGGCGACGGTCTGGCGGTGCGCGAGCTGCTCAAGTACCCGCATCTGGGGCCGATTCAGCTCGTCGACCTCGACCCCGGCATGACGCGCCTTTTCCAGCAGAACCGCGTTTTGCGCGGCCTCAACGGCGGCTCGCTCACCAACCCCCGCGTGCGCGTCACGAACGCCGACGCCTTCCAATGGCTGCGCGCCGATACGGGCCGCTACGATTTGATTTTCATCGATTTCCCTGACCCCGCGAATTATTCCGTCGGGAAGCTTTACACGACGGCTTTTTATCAGGAAGTCCGGCGGCACGTCGCGCCGCGCGGGCTGGTGGTGGTGCAGGCGACGTCGCCGTACGTGGCGCGCCGCTCGTTTTGGTGCGTCGTCCACACTCTATCAGCGGCCGGTTTCGCCCAAACGATGCCCTACCACGCCTGGGTGCCCTCATTCGGCGAGTGGGGCTACGTGCTGGCCGCCCCCACCCCCGGCACCTGGCGCCCCGACGCCGGACCGCTCCCGCCCAATCTGCGGTTTCTGACGCCCGCCATCATCCGGCAGATGCAAACATTTTCACCCGATATGGCCGAAGTCCCGACGGCCATAAATCGCCTAAATAATCAAGCATTGGTGCAGAGTTTTGAGGAGGAATGGGGGCCGTATGTGCATTGAAGCCGGCCATAAAAGTGCAAGCAGGACGTAAAACGGCCGGGAACATCCGTGCAACCACCGGGAAGGTTTGTGCAACCACCGGGAAGGTTTGTGCAGGCACCGGGAAGGTTTGTGCAGGCACCGGGGAAGTTTGTGCAGGCACCGGTAACATCCGTGCCGATATCGGGAAGATTCGTGCAACCACCAAGGAGGTTGGTGCAACCACCGAGAAGTTTTGTGCCACCACCGGGAACATCCGTGCAACCACCGGGAAAGTTTACGCAAGTGATAACCTTCATTTACGGGCCTTCACGCGGGGGCTCGGCGCGCTAACGGCAGGTCAAGAGACCTGCAAATAATCCACACGGGGCTGGAGCCCCGCGTGAAAACCGCGTTTGCCAATCCCTGCCAACGTCTGCAAATTATTAATTTTTAATCACTAATTATTAATTAAAAAAATGCCTTCTCGTCGCACCTTTCTCCGCCAAACCACCGCCTCGATCACCAGCTTGCTGCTGGCCGGACCGGCGCTGCTGACGGCGCCAAGCTGTGCGTCTGCCACGCGTCTGCCCTTGCGGGCTACGTTGCGCGGCGCCGGGCACGCCACGGGCCACTTGCTGCGCGGCGACGGTCCAGCGCGGCTGCCCGCGCCTACCCAAGAGCGGCGCGTGGAGGTGGTGATTATCGGCGGGGGGATCAGCGGGTTGGCGGCGCGACGGGCGCTGCACCGGGCGGGGCACTCGGATACGCTGCTCGTGGAACTGGAGCCGGGTACGGGCGGCAACGCCGCGAGCGGCCGGAATGCGGCGTCGGCGTACCCGTGGGGCGCGCACTACCTGCCCGTGCCCGACCCACGCGATGCCCCGCTGCTTGATTTCCTGCGCGAAACCGGCACGCTCACCGGCTTCGACCCCATCACCAATACTCCCATCTACAACGAATTCCACCTCTGCCACGCCCCTGAGGAGCGCCTGCTGATTCAAGGGCGCTGGCAGGCGGGGCTGGTGCCCGAGCTGGGCGTGCCCGACGCGGAAAGGGCGGAGATAGCGCGTTTCTTCGCCTTCATCGAAACGCAGCGCCACGCGAAAGGCGCCGATGGCCGCGATTGGTTTGCCATTCCCGTCGATGCTTCTTCCACGGATGAAGCCGTGCGCCAACTCGACCAGGAGACGTTTGAGGCGTGGCTCGACCGTAACGGCTATCACTCGGCGCACCTGCGGACGTACCTCGATTACTGCTGCCGCGATGATTACGGTGCGATCCTCGGCACGGTGTCGGCGTGGGCGGGCATTCACTATTTCGCGGCGCGGAAGGGGCGGGCGGCGAACGCCGATGCGTCGGATGTGCTGACGTGGCCGGAGGGGAACGGTTTTCTGGCGGCCCATCTGCGCGCCGCCGCGCCCGGTCCAATTCTCACCGAAACGCTGGTTTTTAGTCTGGAACCGACTCCTGACGGCGGCGTGTCGGCGCTGGCGTACGACGTCAAGGCGCAGCGCACGACCCGGATTCTGGCGCGTCGCGCCGTCCTCGCTACGCCGCTTTTCGTGGCGGAGCGGCTGCTGACGGCGCATTTTCCTGCGGATGCGGCCCGACTGGCGGCGCACCCGCGCCACCACGCGCCGTGGCTCGTGGCGAACCTGACGGTTACCGATGTGCCCGACGACCGCCCCGGCCCGCCCGTATGCTGGGACAACGTGCGCCACGGCGGCACGTCGCTCGGGTACGTCGTCGCGAATCATCAGCACCTCACTACTGCGCCCGGTCCGCTCGTGCTCACGCTTTACTGGCCCCTCACCGACGCGCCGCCCGCTGAGGCCCGGCGCCGCGCCTTCCGTCGCTCCCCCGACGAGTGGGGCGCTTTGGTGCTCGCCGAGCTGCAAACGCTGCATCCTCACCTCGTCCCGCTCGTCACGGCCGTCGATTGCTGGCTGTGGGGGCACGGAATGGCTGCGCCCACGCCCGGCACGCTCTGGCATTCGGGCCGCGAGCGCCTCGCCGAGGCCATCGACCACCGCATCTGGCTCGCCCACACCGATTTGAGCGGCTTGTCGGTTTTCGAGGAAGCTTTTCATCACGGCGAGCGGGCGGCGGCGGCCGTGCGGCAGTCGTTAGCCGCCGTGGCCGCGTGAAATCTGCCTCTTCTTCTTCGATTCAAAAATCGATTCAGCCCTCGATTCAGCCGTGGATTCAGTCGGCCCGCTTCGATGGCTGGCTGATTCTGGCGCCGCCGTTTGTGGCGCTGCTGGTGGTGGCGCTGCTGCCCGCCCGCCTCCGGACCGGGGGCGGCGATGTGCCGCTGGGCGCGTGGGTAGCGCTGGTGCTGCTCGTGGATGTGGCGCACGTTTACAGCACTCTGTTCCGTACTTACCTCGACCGGCACCGGCGCCGTCGCCTGACCGCGCTGCTGGTGGTGGTGCCGCTGGCGTGCTGGGGCGTGGGGGCGGCGGTGTACGGCGCGGCCGGTGCGGGCGGGTTTTGGCGGGTGCTGGCGTACGTGGCCGTATGGCATTTCGTGCGGCAGCAATACGGTTTTCTGCGGCTCTACAACCGGCGTGAACCTGATAACGAACCCGATAATCAGGGCAAGCGGCTCGATGAAATCCTTATTTATGCCGCCACCCTTTACCCGCTGGCGTGGTGGCATTTGGCGCCGCCCCGGCAGTTCAACTGGTTCGTCCCCGGCGATATTATGCAGCTCGACTGGCCCGCCGGACGGCTGGCGCTCACCGTCCTCTACGCCGCGCTGTGGGTGCTGTATCTGGCGAAGGAAATCCGCAGTGCCCGCCGAGGCCGTCCGCTGAATTGGCCGCGCACGCTGCTGCTGGTGGGCACGGCGGCGTCGTGGCTCGTCGGGATTGTCTGGTTCGATGCCGATTTGGTTTTCACGCTCCTCAACGTGGTGGCGCACGGTGTGCCGTACCTCGCGCTGGTGTGGGCGGGGCAGACGACGGTTGCGCCGGTTCGTGCTTCGCGCTTCCGGCTGTGGCCCGCCGTACTGGGGTTTCTAGGTCTGATTGTGGCGCTGGCGTGGCTCGAAGAAGGCCTCTGGGACGGCCTCGTCTGGCGCGAGCACGCGGCTGTGTTCGGCTGGTTTCAGGCGCTGCCGCACATCACGCACCCGCTGGTGCTCACGTGGCTCGTGCCGCTGCTGGCGGTGCCGCAAGCCACGCATTACGTGCTGGATGGCTTCATCTGGAAGCGCGGGCGGTGACGCGCGACAGGCTCTCGCTCCGGCCTAACTTGCCGAGGTAAACAGCTTTTTCTCTTCTCCTGTTGATGACTTTTTCTACTCCGAAAGGCGCCGCCCGTCAGTGGGGCGCCGTGTTCGTGCTAAGTGCTTTGCTGCCGCTGAGCAGCTACGCCCAAACGCCGTTGGCAGCGGCGGAGGCCAGTTTGGTGGGTGCGCCTGCGGGTGTGCCGTCGTCGTTGTCAGTGGACGGGCCGGAACAGGTGCGCGTTCCAGCTCTTGTCATTTATAACTCTTACGCCGCTACACCTTCCTTGTCACCGACCGCTTATGCCCACATAAGCAGTAAGTACACCGGTGCGCTTGTTGACCGCAAGCTCACTCCCGCGCTCAACCTACAGGAGCAGCTGCGGGCGATACCGGGCGTGCAGGTAACGCCTTACTCAGGGGTGCCGGGCGCGTGGGCGGCCGTCCGGATTCGGGGGGCTACCAGTGCTTTCGGCAATCCGGAGCCGCTTTATATTCTGGATGGTTTCCCGGTTTTTACGGGGAATCTGGGGCCGGGAATATCCGCTGATATTGCGGGAATAGCCGGGCCGATGCCAAACCCGCTGCTTGCGTTGTCTTCTGAGGACATTGAACAGGTGGAAGTGTTGAGTGGAGCGGCGGCCACGGCGCGCTACGGCAGCCAAGGTGCCAATGGTGTGGTGGTACTAACTACGCGGCGGGGTCTCAACTACATTAATCCCGATAGTGGCAAGTTTCGGGTGCGCTATGCCGCTCATCTCGGGGTGCAGCAAGTGCGGCGGCGGTATGAGCTGCTCGATGCGGCTGATTACGCGGGTATCTATCAGGAAGCAAAAACGAATGGCGTGTATCAAGATGTTACGCCCGGTTCCGTGGATACTCCTACTGATTGGCAGCGCGAAATCTTCCGCACGGCGCTCACGCAGCAGCATTACGTGGCGCTCGATGGCCGCTCGAAACGTGGGCCGATCTACACCGTCAGTGCCGATTATTTGCGGCAGGATGGGGTGGTAAAAGAGTCGAACCTGCGGCGATTCACGGGGCGGGCGACGGCCGAGCAACGGCTATTGGGTAACCGACTGACGCTCCGCGCGACCGCCCTCGGCAGCCAATCCGACGAGCGCCGCATGGCGGATGGCGTCATCAACAGCGCGCTGTACGCGCCGCCCACCCAGCCCGTCCGCAACGCCGACGGGAGCTATAATCTGGGCAATACGGGCATCATCCCCAATCTTTCGGTCGGCTTCACCAACCCCGTGATGCTCGCCGAATACAGCTACCAAACGCCCCGCACCCGCACGCTGCTCGCGCAGGGCACTGCCCAATACGCCTTTTCAGAGGAGCTGAAACTAACCGTGCGCACCGGTTACGAGCGCACCCGCACCGACCTGACGGCCTACCGCCCCGAGTACACCGGAAACGCTTTCTTACGCCCCATTCTCCCAGACCGCACCACCGACGCCACCAGTACCAACAAAACGCTCGGAGTGGATTTGGTATGGCAGCGGGCAGTAGGGAACTACGATAATCTAGAGCTAGAAGCCAGCCTGCTATGGCAGAAGGTCGACCGCGAAGTCAATAGCCAGCGGATTCCGGCTCCTTCGTTCCCTTACAATTATCTGCCGGAAAGTAGTAGCTCGCGAACCATCGCCCTTTCAACTCCCGGATTCTTTGCCAGCTATGCGTGGCACAAAGGCCTTACAGCCGAAGTAGGCTTCCGCCTCAGCACCGACCCTGCCCCGTTCGACGGCCCAATCCAGGCGAACGTCTACCCCAACGCGCAGCTGAAATGGGAGGTAGGGAAAACGAGCGACTTCGCGAGCAAATCCGTGCTGAAAGACCTAGTGTTTTGGGTGGGCGCGGGCCGAACGGGGGCGGCTAATCTGGGGCAGTATGCCTCGGTGCAGATCCCGGCGTATTCCCCGCAGTTCGTCAGCGGTATTGGCTCAGTGGCGGGCAATCTGACGGGCGCGCGTGGGGTTTATGTCGATCAGGTCGAAGTCGGCAGCCGGCTGGAATGGGCTGCGAATTGGCGCGGCAGCCTGACGGCCTACTCGCGGCATTCTTATAGCCAGAGCGCGGTGGGTGCGTTAATTCCTGGCGGCACGGACCCGTATTACACGCTCTTCATACGTGCCGATCAGGAGGTGCGTAACCGGGGGCTGGAAATGGCCATCACGCGCGATTGGTGGGGGGGACGTGTTTCGGGCCGCACCACCCTTGCCGTATCGCTCAACCAAAACCGCGTTCTGAACGACGGCGGCGTGAATAAGAACCAAACCCTCTTTGGCCAGCCGCAAGTAGCGGGGCAGCCGCTGAGCGCGTTTTACGGCTATCAGCAGCAGGGCGTGTACCCCGTCGGCACTCCATTAGCGGGGTGGATTCGTTACGTTGACCGCAACGGCGACGGCGTCGCCAGTACCCCCGGCGATGCCACATACCTCGGCAGCGGCCTGCCGCGCCAGCTCGTGAGCCTGACGCAAAACCTGAGCAAAGGCCGCTGGAGCGCCGATATCCAGATTGATGGAATGTTCGGGTATCAGGTCTTCACCTACTCCCGGCTGCTGCTCGATGTGCCCACCGGCAACACCAACTCCTCAACGGAGGCGCGCGATTATTGGTCGGCCCAAAACCCTGATTCTGAGGTGCCGGGCATCAACGGGGCGCAGCAATCGGCGCTCTTCAGCGAGCGGGTGCTTTCGAGCGGGTCGCACGTGCGGCTCACGCAGGCCATCGTGAGCTTTGAGGTTTGGAATAATCTGGAGAAGAACCGCAAGTTCACAGTCTGGATGGGCGGGCTGAACCTGCTCGTCGTTGGCCCCTACAAAGGGTTCGACCCGAATGTGAGTACTACCGGCGCCACCGGTGCGTGGGCCGGGCACGACAACGGCGCGTACCCCGTCGCGCGCACCTTCCAGCTCGGCGTGCGGGCTACGCTGTAGCAGCGTCTCTCCGCACCTTTGTGACCGCCGACCCATTCAACCCGTCGCTCGTCTGATGTCTGCCCACGCCGCTAAGCTGCCCGTCTGCCCGAATTGCCAAACCGATTTGAGCGCGGGCGAAAATTTCTGCCCCACCTGCGGCCAACCGAATCACGACGTGAACGTGACGTTCGGGCACGTCGTGGAGGAAGCGGTTGAAGGGTTTTTTCATTTCGACTCGAAAGTCTGGAGCACCTTCCGCGAGCTGATCTTCAGCCCCGGCAAGCTGACGGTCGATTTCCTCGAAGGGCGACGGGCGCGGTTCGTGCCGCCCGTGCGGCTGTACGTGCTGCTCTCCATCGCCTTCTTTTTTCTATTGGGAAAGGGCGCCGACCACGAGATATTCGGCGGCAAGCCGCTCGTGCAGATCGATACCACTGCCGCGCGCAAAACCCCGCCCACCCCAGCCGCCGCCACTGAGAAATCATCCGAACCGCAGAGCCTGCCCGAAGCGCTAAAAGCCGTGCGCGATAGCATCGAGTACGCCCGTGCCCACAGCGGCGCACCCGTCAAGGTCACCGGCGATTTTCGGATGCTCTCCCTCAAGTCGGGCGATTTCTCCAATAAGCCGCTGATGGAGAAAATCGCCAACGGCAGCGACGCCTTCCTCGACTCCCTGATTCGGGCGCGCGGCGATGAGCCTACTTTCTGGAAACGTCGCGCTTACCGCCAAAGCGCCCGGCTCAGCACCAAGAAGGAAGTTTTGCAGCATCAGTTCGTCAAGAACCTGTCATTGGGGATGTTTTTCCTGATGCCGGTCTTTGCGCTGCTGCTCAAGCTGTTCTACCGCCGCCAACGGCCGCTGTACGTGCAGAATCTCATCTTCTCGATCAACCTGCACTCCTTCTTCTTCCTGTTCCTGAGCGTCCTGTTGCTGATCAGTCTGGTACTGCCGGCATCAATAAAAATCCCGCCTATCGTGCCGATACTAGCGATGTGGGTCTACTGGGTACTGGCGCTGCGGCGGTATTCGGGCCAAACCTACGGGCGCACGCTCTGGAAAGGCTCGCTGCTATTTACGGGTTATGTGGGGATTCTGATGGTGGTCACGCTGGGCGTGTTGGCGATGAGTGTGGTAGTGTTTTAACGTAGCAGCGTCTCTCCGAGACGCGTTGCAATTGCCGCCGAACGACACGCGTCTCGGAGAGACGTTACTACATTTTTCGGTAAGCCGTGTAAAGCGCCCGGTAAGCCGTTTAAGGCGCCCGGTAAGCCGTGTAAAATCCCCGGTAAGCCGTGTAAGACGCCCGGTAAGCCGTGTAAAGTCTCCGGTAAGTGGGGTAAGGCGCTCGGTAAGCCGTGTAAAGTCTCCGGTAAGTGGGGTAAGGCGCCCGGTAAGTGGGGTAAAGTCTCCGGTAAGTGGGATAAGACGCCCGGTAAGCCTAGCAAAGTCTCCGGTAAGCCTAGCAAAGCGTCCGGTAAGTCCGACAAAGTCTCCGGTAAGCCTAGCAAAGCGCCCGGTAAGTCTAGCAAAGCGCCCGGTAAGCCTAGCAAAGTCCCCGGTAAGCCTAGCAAAGTCTCCGGTAAGCCTAGCAAAGCGCCCGGTAAGTCTAGCAAAGCGACCGGTAAGCCCAACAAAGCCGTTGGTAAGCCTGTCAAAGCCAAACCGCCCCGCCCGAAGCAGCTTCGGACGGGGCGGTCTGATGTTCAAGAATCAGCGTAAGAGGAGCCGTTAGCTCACCGTCTCCCGCCCGGCTTCGCGGACCAGCTTGCGCAGGTTACGGGTGAAGTCCTCGGCTTTCGGGAGGTCTTCGAGGGGGATGTGGAAGCGGTAGCGCCAGTAGTGCGTCGGGTTGGCGGGCACGTTGATTTGCTCGTCGGCGGGGTTGACGCGACGGATGCTGCCGTCCATCGCCACCAAATCCTGAATCGGGAAGATGGCCCACATCGCGGGCGAGTAGAGGTGCTGCACCACGACATCACGCGCTACCCACGGCTCACAGTAGAACGGCGCATCGCCGCCGTGCCCGAGCATCACGTTGTAGAACCGCTGCGTCGCGGCGCGGTCTTCTTCCCACCAGCCGCGCACGGTGCTCATATCGTGGGAGCTGGGGCTGACGACCGACAGGTACGCCGCATCCGTGGGGTGGAAGAACTCGATGCCCGGCTGGCCCGGCATCCGCTGGATGTTGAGGCCCAGAATACCCGTTTCCTTCATCACCGGCGGCACGCACGCGGGCACCATTCCGAGGTCTTCGCCGCAGATGAGCATATCGGTGGCGTTCTTCATCACCGGCAGCTTGATGAGGCCTTGGGCTTTCCAGAATTCCTCGTGCCGGCGGTAGAAGTAGTCGGTGTAGATGTCTTGCAGCTTCCGACGGGTCTCGTAATCCAGCTCGCGGAACGAGTACGTCTGGTCCATCGTGATGCGCGGGTCGAACGCCTCGCCGTTCGAGAGCGGCGCTTCCAAGAACAGCACTTCGTTGACGAGCTTGAACAGGCCCGTCCGGACCCACGCCCAGTGGTCGGCGCGGGCGGGTTCCTGCTCGATTTTGCTGGCGATGTAGGTCTCAATCTCGCGTTGGCTACGCAGCCCCGGCTTCAGGCTAAACTGCCCATACGCGTAATCGTCGAGGAATTCCTTCCGGACGGCCTCAGCCTGCGTGTTGAAGATATCCGTCAGCATATGCCACCGGATATACGGCTCCGCCATCCGCTTCGGGTCGAACCAGCCGAGCTGACGGCGCAGGTCGTTGACGGGGAGCGGGAGCGACGGCGAGAAGTGCCCCAACAGCCCTTCCACCGAATCGCCCTGAATCTCCCAGATGCGGAAGAAGCCGAGGATATGGTCGATGCGCAGCGCGTCGAAATAGCGCGAGAGCTGCGTCAGCCGCCCGCGCCACCACGCGTAATTGTCTTCGGCCATCTTGCCCCAGTTGTACGTCGGGAAGCGCCAGTTCTGGCCGGTCACCGAGAAATCATCGGGCGGCGCCCCCGCCTGAGCTTCCATATTGAACAGCTCCGGCTGCCGCCACGCTTCCACCGAATGGCGGAAGATGCCGATGGGCAAGTCGCCTTTGAGCGCCACGCCCTTCGAGCGGGCATAGCGCGTGGCATCCAGAAGCTGCTTGTCGAGGTGGTACTGCTGAAAATAATGGACGGCGAAATCGTCGTAATCCGGCGCCTCCGGCGAGGTCAGCTTTTCGAGCATCTCGTCGGTGGCCGTCGCCCACTCGCCCCATTCGCGGAAATCGGGCGTCTGGTAACGGTCGCGCAGGGCCGAGAACGCCGCGTACGGCACCAGCCAATGCTTCTGCTCGCGGAAAAACGCCTGAAACTCGGGGTCGGCGAGGAAAACGTCGCGGTCTTGGTCGTAGAGGTCTTTGAAGAAGCGGGCTTTCACTTCCATCACGTCCTCGTAATCCACGGTTTCGAGCGCGTTCAGGCGCTCGCGCTCACGGTCCACGGCGGCTTGCGCCTCTTTGTCCTTGAGGGTGCCCATCGCCTGCAAATTCAGGTAGATGGGGTGAAGGGCATAGACCGAAACGGCCGCGTACGGGTAAGAATCCTGCCACGTATGGCTCGCGACGGTGTCGTTAATCGGCAGCACCTGCACGAGCTTCAGCCCCGCCTGCACCGCCCAATCCACGAGCAGCTTGATATCCGGAAACTCGCCGACGCCGCTGCCTTTGCGGCTCCGCAGCGCGAAAACCGGCACTGCCACGCCTGCGCCGCGCCACGGCCCGCCGGGGTGCCGGAAGTACTCGTCCGTCCGGACGGTCAAGGTCGGCTGGCCTTCAGCGGGAGTAGGGAAGGGGCCGAACGTGCGGTTGGCGCCCGTTTCCCAGCCCACGATGCGCTTCTGCGCGGGGTCGTAGAGGCCGTATTTGTACTGAACGGCCTGCGTGGGGTCGGCGAGGGCCAGCTCGGTCGTCCAGCGCGGGTATTCGCTGCTGTCGAGGAGCACGGGCTTGGCTTCGTCCCACGCGCCAAGGGCCGCATCGGAGCCGCTGACGGCCAGAATCAGCTCGGCGGGCACGCGGGGCGCCGTGAGCTGCAAGCGCACCAACGCGCGGGCGACGGCTTTACGCGCCGCGCCTTTTCCGGCAGCGGCAGGCGTTTTTTCGGTGCCCGACACGGGTGCGCCAGCGGGCGTCCGGCGCATCAGCGCCTTCGTGAACGCCGCCGACAGCAGCACGTTATCGGCCTCCTGCGTCGGGCGCCACGCGTCGAATAAATCCATCGTCCGGAAGCGGCGCGGCTCCAGCGCGAGGGTGCGGTCGGGGCCCCATTCCCAGTGAATCTCGCCGGTGCGCTCGTCGCGCAGGGCGTATTTGTAGGTGAGGAGGGCGGCCGCATCGGGCACTTCCACGGATAGGAGCCAATCGGCGTCACCGGCCACGACGCGCATCGTCGGGGCCCGAAGCACGTCCCAAGCTCCTAGCTCGGGAGCGGAGCCGCACACGACCAGCACTTGCCCGTACTCGGCGCGGTAGTTCAGGGAGAAACGAAGCTGCATAAGCTGCTTGAAACAAGTGGGATAAAAACCGCCGCTAGTGTCGGATAAGCAGACACCGGGCGGTTGAGGCCTCAAATATCCGACAGCAACCGCGGCTCGCGGCTATCTCGATAGAATTGACCGGATTGACAGAATCGACAAAATCGATAGAAACGACGAAATCGACAGAAACCGAAAAGCCCGCGCCCCCAACCGGTTTCCCGGCGCGCGGCGCATTACCGCCATACGGCCACCGCGTGGTTTGAGGTGCCGGTTCGGCGGCAAAACATCCGCCGTTCTACCTTCGTCGGGCTATGCCGACCGCCGTTTCCCCTGTTGCGCCTCCCACGGGCACGCTCGTCGCTTGGGGCGGCGGCGATGACAACCCGATGCTCGACTGGCTCGCCGCGCACGGCGAGACGCGGCCCGAGGGGCGGTGCGGGGTGGAAGTTATCGTGACGGCCACGCCGGTTCGGCCGCTCGTTACGGGGCGTAATTACGTGGCGGCGCTGCATCGGCGGGGTTTTTCCGGGGTGAGCGTGATGCAGTTTTCGTCGCGCGTGCGGCCCGATAACCTCTCGATGCTCCGGCGGCTCGCGGCGGCGCAGCTCGTTTTATTCACCGGCGGCGACCAGGAGCGCGTCACCACGGCGCTCCTCGGTACGGCGTTTCATCGGCTCCTGCTCGACCGTTACCGCACCGACGGCCTCACCGTGGCCGGCACCAGCGCCGGGGCCACCGCCCTCGGCGAGCGGATGATTGTGGCGGGCCACGGCTGGCGGGCACTCCTGAGCGGGCGCGTCCGGACGGAGCCGGGCCTCGGCCTCGTGCCCGGCGTCTTCATCGACACGCACTTCGCCGAGCGCGGGAGGTTCGGGCGGTTGGCGCACGCCGTGCTGCGGGAGCCGCGCACGCTGGGCGTAGGCGTTTCCGAAGAAACCGGCGCCGTCTGGCGCGCCGGGGCGCCGGAGCTGCACGTCATCGGCGATGAAGTGGTGACGATTATGGACGGTCGCCGGAGCAAAGCGCCCGGTCTGGAAGCCGTTCCCTACAACGACCCGATCAGCGGCCGTGATGTGCGGATGCACCTGCTGACCGCCAACGAGCGGTTCACGCGGTAGCGCGGCGCTCTCCGTAGGGCGCAATCGTTTTCAGAATCGACCCAAAAAATAGGCTGCAAGCCGAGTATGTCCTCGCGGAAAGGCCTACTTTTACTTCGCGACCTGCCGAAGCCCGGCAAGTCGCGGTAGACCCTCTGTTTTCACTCCTCACGCTTATGCGAAATTCGCGACTCTCACTGGCAGCTTTGGCGCTGCTCACTACATCGGCACCGGCCCTTGCCGGCGGTTTTCAGGTTAATCTGGCGGCCCAGAAAAACGTTGGGATGGGCCACATCGGTACGGGCTTGGCGCTCGACCAAGGGAGTATGTTTTTCAATCCCGGCGCGCTCGCGTTTGTCCGCGAGCGGGGGGTGACGCTGGGCGCCGCCGCCGCCATTGCGCGCACGGCCTACCGCAACGATGCCACCGGTCAAAACTTCTCGTTCAAGCACACCACTGCCACGCCCGCGCAGCTTTACGCCGCTTTCGGCCCGAAAGGCACCGACGGTAAGCCCGGTAAATGGGCGGCCGGTATCGGCATCTACACGCCCTTCGGCGCTACGCTGGATTATGGCTCCGGCTGGACGGGGCGGTATTCGCTCACGAAAATTGCGCTCCTTTCGGGGTTCATTCAGCCCACGTTCTCGTATCAGGTGACCGAGTGGCTCGGTATCGGTGCGGGGTTCGTGTACGGGTTGGGGTATGTTGATTTGCGGAAAGACATTCCGCTCACGAACCAGCAGGAAACCAACGCCAACATCAAGCTCGAAAGCGAGAGTGCCGCGACCGGCACCGGCTTCAACGCGGGTATCTACCTCAAGCCGACGCAGATGCTGTCCGTAGGGATCAGCTACCGTTCGCAGGTGAATATGAAGGTGAAGGGCGGCACCGTGACGCTCAACAATATCCCCGGTGCGGCGCCGGTGCGGGCGGCTTTCACGGCGAAGAAATTCGACGCCACGCTCCCGCTGCCCGCCACTACGAGCATCGGCATCGGTTTCACCCCGACGGAGAAGCTTACCGTCGGCGCAGATGTCAATTTCACGCAGTGGAGCACGTATAAGTCGCTCGATTTTGCATTCGACGGCAATGTCGGCGGAAGCACCACTTCCACGTCGGTGCGCAACTACAAGGACAGCTTCGCCTTCCGGCTCGGCGGGCAATACCGCGTGATGGATGCCCTGACGCTCCGTCTGGGCGGTTATTTCGACCAAACGCCTGTCCGCGACGGCTACATCACGCCCGAAACGCCTGACGCCAACCGTCTGGCGGGCACCACCGGCGCATCGATTCACATCGGCGAGCACGTCGATATCGACCTCGCTTACGAATTCCTCGCCTTCAAGCAGCGCACCCAGACGCAGGCCGAGCTGGAAGCCAATAACGTCGCGGTCGACCGCGTGGCGGGCACTTTCCAGACCTATATCAGTGTCGTGGGCGCGGGCTTGAACTACAAGTTTTAACGTCTGGCTTTCTCCATTGATTGATTTCGCATCGACGCTCTGTTTTTGAACCCATGACGACGTTTTCTCTCCTCCGCCGCCCCGCTTTCCAACTGGCTTTGCTGGGGCTAGCCACCACGTTCACCGCCTGCGAGCCGAGCTCCGACGAAGCGCCCAAAGCCACTTCCGGCTCCGCCGACTTCAGCCGCTACATCTCCGTCGGTAACTCGCTCACGGCCGGTTACGAAGACAACGGCCTATACCGCGAGGGTCAGCTCAACTCCTACCCGAGCATGCTGGCGCAGCAATTCGCCCTCGCCGGGGGCGGCGAATTCGTGCAGCCGCTCTTCACCGAAGCGCAAGCCAACGGCACCGGCTACCTCCGCTTGGACGGCTTCGACGCCCTCGGCTCGCCGATTCTGGGAAGCGTCACTAACAGCCTCGCGATTCGGGGCAATTCCCCCAGCCGTGGGGCGCTTTATACCAAGTTCACCACGCCCATCAACAACCTCGGCGTGCCGGGGCTGCGGATGTCGCAGATCGAAACCACGACCCTCGGGAATCCAAATAGCACTTCGGGCGCCTACAACTCACTTTTTGAGCGCCTCCAGCCCGATGGCTTGACGAATCAGACGTACTTGGCGCGCGTGGCCGCCTCACGCCCGACGTTCTTCACGTGCTGGCTCGGCAACAACGACGTCCTAGGGTATTCCACTTCCGGCGGCGCCACGGCCGCCCTCGACCCCGACACCTACGGCCTGACCGATACCGCCGTGTTTCGGCGCCGGGCCTACAAGCTGATTGACTCGCTGACGGTGCGCGGCGCGAAGGGCGTCGTCGGCTTGATTCCGAACGTGACCGCCATTCCGTTCTTCAACGCCGTTGGGCCGAATGTGAAGGCCAAAATGGCCTCCATCAACGCCACCGAGCTGATTATCACGACGGGCGCGTTTGGGGTGATTCCGGTCGTTTCGCCGCCTACGCTGCGCAAAACGATTCTGGCTTCGGATATCAAAACCGCCACCGGCGGTCGGCAGCTTTTCACGCTCACGGCGGGCGGTTACGTGCCGCTGATCGGGGAGCGGCGCGGGAAGTACTGGCTCGATTTCTACAACCAGATCGAATCAGGGCTGCGCAGTAGCGGCTTCGCGATTTCCTTCAACGACTTCACGACCACTCTCCAGCTCGATACCACGCAGCGGTTCGGCCTCTCGCTGCAAAACCCGTGGCCGAGCACGCTCATCCTCGATGACGAAGAGCAGCAGAGCGTGCAAGCGCGCACCGCGTACTTCAACCTGGTGATGCGCAAAAAGGCCGAATCGAAGAATCTGGCCGTCTTCGACGCCTACACTTTCTTCGACCGTGTCTCCCGCGAAGGCACCGTGACAAGCGCCACCAACAACACCACCAGCTACATCACCGGCAACCTCTTCTCGCTCGACGGCGTGCACCCTACGCCGCGCGGTTACGCCGTGATTGCCAATGAGATGCTGCGTATCATCAACGTGAAATACGGCTCCACGCTCCCGCAGCTTGACGCGGCGCGTTACCGTGGCGTGAAGGTGCCGTAACCGGCGTTCACTACCCGTCTTAAACGGCGGTTCGGCACAACCTTCGGGCGGTGCCGGACCGCCGTTTTGCGTAAGCTTGGCCGAACGCCCGCCCGCGCCGAACTTTGACGGCGGGAACCGCGCCGCCGCACGTTCGCGTCGCGCGCCAATCTCACCGCTCTTGCTGCCGTGAATCCACTCGTCGCACGTAAGCCTTTGCTGAACCGGGTGCTGCCCGCGGGCGCCGCGCTGCTCGTGCTGACTGGCGCACTCCTCGGCACCGCCGCCTGTACCAAGGAATACTCGGCGCCGCTCCTCGATCAGCAGGCGCTGCTCACCGGGCGCGCCACGCCCGCCGATACCGCGCTTACGCGTTGGCGCATAACGGCGCGCACGACCACGTATAACGGCCAAGCGTATGATCTCTACGCCGAAACCGAAGCGTGTCGCCGCAACAATTACCGGCAGTTTCTGATCGATACGCTGCTGGTGTGGCATCCATCGCAACAGGCCTGCGTAACGCCACAGGCCGATACCGTTGCGCAGGGTTATTGGCGCCTGACCGACGACGGCACCGCCCTGATTCTTCGGAACGACCCCGATCTGGTCCGCCGCCAATACACCATTCAGGAGCTGACGGCCACCCAGCTCGTGCTCTTCAATTCCGAGAAAACCGTCAATGGCTCGGCCCTGACCGAGACGGTGACGCTCACGGCGCGGTAATAAAGGCTACAACAAGCAAAACGCCCAGTCCCGGAAATCTCCGAGACCGGGCGCTCTGTTTTCATGACGTTCGCTTAGTGCGCCTTCAGCCAATTATCGCCCATTCCGATTTCCACTTCCATCGGCGTGCCGCCGGGGAGTGGCAGGGCGTTGATCATCAGCTCCGCGATTTTTTCGGCCACCACGGCCACTTCCGTCTTCGGTACATCGAACACCAGCTCGTCGTGGACCTGCAAGATCATCCGCGTGCGTAGCTCCGGGTGGGCCGCGAGCCAGGCGTGGATATCAATCATCGCGCGCTTGATGATGTCGGCGGCGGTGCCTTGGAGCGGGGCGTTGATGGCGTTGCGCTCCGCGAACCCGCGGACGGTCTGATTGCGCGAGTTGATATCGCGCAGGTAGCGGCGGCGGCCAAGCAGGGTGGTCACGTACTCGAACTCGCGGGCCTTGTTGATGGCGTCGTCCATAAACCCTTTCACGGCGGGGAACTCCTCGAAATAGGCCGTGATGAGGGCGGCGGCGTCCTTGCGCGCAATCTTCAGGCGCTGCGCCAGTCCGAAGGCCGAGATGCCGTAGATAATGCCGAAGTTGGCCGTTTTGGCCCGCCGCCGCTGCTCCGACGTCACCTCGGTAAGCGGGATGTGGAAGATTTTCGACGCCGTCGCCGTGTGGATATCGAGCTTCTGCGCGAACGACGCGCGCATCGTTTCATCGGCGGAAAAATCGGCCATCAGCCGCAGCTCAATCTGCGAGTAGTCGGCCGCGAGGAGCAGGTGGTCGGCGTCGCGCGGGACGAAAGCGCGGCGGATCTCGCGCCCCTTATCTGTGCGGATGGGGATGTTTTGCAGGTTCGGATTGGTGCTGCTCAGGCGCCCCGTAGCCGCTACGGCCTGGTTGAACGTGGTGTGAACGCGCCCATCGGCGGGCCGAATCAGGAGCGGCAGGGCATCGACATACGTGCTCTTGAGCTTCGTGAGCTGCCGATGATCGAGCAGCAGCTGCGCGATTTCGTGCCCGTCGGCCGCCAAAACGCTCAGAATCTCCTCACCGGTAGCGTGCTGCCCGGTACGGGTTTTTTTGGTCGATTCGCCGCCGATTTTCAGCTTATCGAACAGAATCTCCCCAATCTGCTTCGGCGAGCCGATGTTGAATTCCTGCCCTGCCATCGCGTAAATCTGCCCTTCCAGCTCCTTGATTTCCTGCCCGAGCTGAACGCTGTAATCCTGCAAAGCCGCCACATCGACCCGGATTCCCTCTTCCTCCATCGCCGCCAACACGGGCACCAGCGGCCCTTCTAAGTCGAGGAGCAGCCCGAGAAGACCGTTTTCGCGCAGCTTCGGCTCGAAAATGCGCTTGAGCTGGAGCGTCACGTCGGCGTCTTCACAGGCATAGTCGGAAACCTGCGCGGGCGCCAGATCGGCCATCGTTTTCTGCCCCTTGCCCTTCGGCCCGATCAGGTCGGTAATCGGGATGGGGATGTAATCGAGGAACATCTCGGCGAGAAAGTCCATCCCGTGGCGCTGCTCCGGCTCCAGCAGGTAATGCGCGAGCATCGTATCCCAGAGCTTGCCGCGCAGGCTGATGCCGTGATGCCGCATCACCAGCAAGTCATATTTCAGGTTCTGCCCGACGATGGTGAGCGCCGGATTCTCCAGAATCTCCCGAAACTCTTCCACGATGGCGAGCGTGGCGGCGCGGTCGGTGGGCGGCACGGGCACGTAGTACGCCTCGCCCGGCTCCCAGCAAAACGACATTCCAACGAGCGTCGCCGTGAGGGCATCCACCGACGTGGTTTCGGTGTCGAACGACAGCTCTTCCTGCGCCCGTAACGCCCGAATCAGCAGTGCCCGGTCACCGGGCGTCTCGATGAGGTGATAGCGGTACGGCAGGTCGCGAATCGTTTTCTTGACTGTGGCCGCCGTCCCCGCTTGGGGCGCCCAGTCATCCGACCATTCCGGCGCGGCCGTTGCCACCGCTGTAGTATCGGCGGCTTCTGAATCGTCGGTTTCGGTGGATTCTGCCGCCGCTGCGGGTGCTCCGAATAGGTCCATTTGGCCCGCTTTTGCGGTTTTGGCCTTCGCGCCGATGGCCGGAGCTGGAACAGTAGCTTTCAGCTTATTGGCTACCGCGCGGGCGCCAGCGGCTTCATTCCCGCCCAGAATACGCGCCGCGAGCTGCCGAAACTCCAGCTCCTCGAACAGCTCCCGCAGAATCGCCTCCTGTGGGCCAGTGTATTGCAGGGATTCCGGCTCGAACGGCAGCGGCACGTTCGTGTGAATCGTCGCCAGCTCTTTCGAAAGAAGGCCTTGCTGCGCGAAATTCCGCACATTCTCCTGCTGCTTCCCCTTGAGCTGATCGACGTTCGCAATCAGATTCTCGACCGTCCCGAACTGCTTCACGAGCGTCCGCGCCGTCTTCTCGCCGATTCCGGGAATGCCGGGGATATTATCGACCGCATCGCCCTGCAAACCCAGAATGTCGATTACCTGATCGACGCGCTCGATCTCGAATTTCGCCAGAACTTTCGCAATGTCAAGCACTTCCGGGCCGTTGCCCATAAACGCCGGACGCCAAACCTTGACCTTCTCGGTCACTAGCTGACAGTAATCCTTGTCGGGCGTCATCATAAACACCTGCTCGAAACCGTGCTCTTCCGCCCGTCGCGCCAGCGTCCCGATGATATCATCGGCCTCAAAGCCATCGACGAGGAGCACCGGAATCCCGAAGCCCGCCACCACGCGTTTCGCGTACGGAATGGCGGCGGCCAGATCCTCGGGCATCGCCTGCCGGTTCGCCTTATACGCCTCGAACTGTTCGTGCCGGAACGTCTTTTTCGCCGAATCGAACGCCACGCCGATGTGCGTCGGCTGCTCCTTCTGCAACACTTCGAGCAGCGTGTTGGTGAACCCCATAATCGCCCCGGTATTCAGGCCTTTGGAGTTGATTCGCGGGTTTTTACTCATCGCGAAGTGGGCGCGGTAAATCAGCGCCAGCGCGTCGAGAAGGAAGAGTTTACGCATTGCGGAAAGGTTGGAACGCCGTCGTGAGCGGCGGCGCAACGAAGCTACGTCGCCGCTCAGGACAGCGCGCTTCCCGGCAGGCGCTCAAGAGTGAGCTGCGCAGAAATCGAGCGCGACGTGAGCCGAGCGAGTAACATTTCTGCCCGCCAAACTGGCGCGAAAAGTATTAGGTAAGCAGCCTTTTCGGCCAATGTGGCGTCTTGTTTTCAGAACCCTGCCGATTCGTGTACGTACCGACATCGGTACGGCGTTTGTACTTCCCGGGTAGCGCAAGTGCGCTGACTATCAAATTTTTGCCACCGATGAAACTAGCTCGTAATACCAACGCGCTGCGCGGTTTCGGCCCGCAGCTCGACTTGCTCAACACCCTCAACGGCGGTGTTGCGCAGGCGGCGATTCAAGTGCGCCAACGTCGCCACGATGTGGTCATTACGGTGGCGGCGCCTTCCCTCGACCCGGAGGCGTTCGATATCTCCCTCGACCAGAATCTACGCCTCACGATTGCCTCGGCCTCCTCGCCGCTCGAACCGGTCGCGGCGCCCGAGCAGCTCCCGAACGATCTGCGCGTGCCGCTGCTGCGTCAGCAGTTCACGCTGCCGCCGCAGGTCGACCCTGACCGCATCGAGGCCACTTTCAGCCACGACCGGCTCCGCGTGCGGCTCCCTTTCCGCACCACCCGCCGCGGCGACGACGACGAAACTCCGCGCCGAATTGAGGTGCGGCCCGCGGATTAATCTGTTTATAAGTGATGTGAAGACGAAAAGACCTGCCGGACTACCGGTAGGTTTTTTTTTGCTCTCGATTCAGCCTCTGATAGCGGTTCCTCGAAAAAGGCGCAACAACTTTTCGATGAACTTGGCTCTCCGCTCGGTGAACCTGGCATTTCGGCTAGTGAACGGCGGTTTTTTCAGGATGAACGGTTTCGCGAAAAACGCCGCCCATTCGCTCAAAAGCGTATCGTATTTTGGTGGGGTTTGAAGTCGGGTAGGGGGATCCGGTAATTTCCGGAACCGAAAGACACTCTTTCTACCCTCCTTATCTCTCTCTCACTTCCATGTATAAGCTGAATGCGGCGCGTCAGGCGCTGGCGTTAGCGGGCCTAGCTACTGCTTTGGCCGCTCACGCCCAACAGCCGGTGGCTAATCCACTGAATTGGCGCCCATTTCGTAAAAGCAGGAGCCATCGTTCATGCTATGGGTGGTGGGCAAATGTGACAACCGACCCTTCCAGTGCAACGCACGATCTGCGGCAAAGCCGCGTGGTCGTGCAGTCTGCCACCGCTGCCGAAGCGAACGTGAGCCTGCGCGGCCTCGGCGCGGGCTGCTACCTGCTAGAAGTGCGCGCCCCCGATGGGCGCACCCAGACCCAACGGCTGATGGTGCAGCCGTAAGGCTCGGCTTTTAATGAATTTTCTTTTTCCAACATTTCCCTTTTTCTCCTAATGCTGATTTTCTCTGCTTTTCGCCGCCGCTTGCTGCTGCTCGCTGCCTCCCTTGCCGTTGCCTCCTCGGCTTTGGCTCAGAACCCCGCCGGTAACTCGCTCAATTGGCGTACTTCTCATCCGGAGAAAGCGCTCGATTTCGAGCCTGGTTATAACCCCGATGCGCTCTGCGCGCCCAACGATTCGACGTTGGTCATCACCAGCGGTGTCTATGGCGGCCGGCTCTACCGCACCACCAACCGCGGCCTGACGTGGAAAGTCAGCGCAAACGCAGCGCCAGGAGGTCTGAAAACATTCTTTTCGGCCCTAGACGGCGTCGTGAGCTACGATTCCAGCGCCACGCTACCCGCCCGAGTGCGCGGCCGACTCCGCTTCACCACCGACGGCGGCGACTCGTGGAGCGCGCCGCGCGCCGTCCCGACCGGTAAGGCGGTTTTCCTGTCGGCTACGGAAGCGCTGATTTTTCAGCAGCGACTGCCAAGTGGGATGGTGATTTACCGGACCACCAACGCCGGCCTGACGTGGGCAGTGCGCGACAGCCTGAGCGGCCTCCCTTACTTAAGTAGCGTCCCTCGCCTAAGCAACCTGATCAGCGTGCCGTCGGCGAACACGGCGTATATATTCGTCGGCGATTCGGTGACGCGGCAGATGATTCAGGTGCGGCTGGGGCGCCATACATGGCGGGCATATTCGCTTCCTTCGGCGACGTTCAACGTATTCACCGATTTAAGAGAAGTCCATTTCACTACTGACAGTAGTGGCTTAGCGCGGGATGCGAGTATAAATACTATTCGAATTTTCTCAACCGTCAACGGCGGGCGCACTTAGAGGGCAATTCCCCCACCTAGAATAACCGGTGGCACCAATAACTCTTTTGCAATGCTTGATGCGCAGCACCTGCTGGCGCACGACGGTTTCCCTACTCAGTCTAGTGATATGCTGCGGTTATCGGCTAATGGGCAATCGTGGGAGGCTGTTCCGATGGCCGACTACACGGCTGCCCCCGCTGGGCCGGGTGATCCGTACCAGCGATCAGGGATGATGGGTTCCTTTTATTCATCAGTTCACGCGCCGATGGTGCTTCGTCCGTCGGGCGTGGGTTGGACGGTGGGCGGCGGCGGGCGCATCTGGTATTCTGCCGACTTCGGCGCTACCTGGACTCTGCGTTCGCGCGTGTTGCAAGCCTATTTTGTGGAGGCGCTAAACTTCCCCGATCCGGACCATGGCTACATGGCTTCATCTCAAGATGCGATCATCCGGACGCTGGATCAAGGCCAAACTTGGAGTCGTTTGCCCAATACGCCGCGCTTAACTACTTTTTCCGCTGCCGCGTTCCCGGATGCGGATACCCTCTTTCTAGCCACCCAATACCCCACCGTCACCATCTACCGCTCAACGAATGGTGGCCAAACGTGGACTGCCTCGTCAGGTCTGCCTTCCGATTTTCTGCGGGCGCTGGATTTTTATCAAGGCGCTAAGCGCGGATTGGGCGTTGGTAGAAGAGGAACCATCGTTCGCACTACAAATGGTGGGCAAACGTGGATAACCTGTACTTCCGGTACGATGGATGATCTGCGACACGTGACTTGGACGAGCGCGCAAACGGCCTTCGCTACGAGCCAGACTCACGTATTCAAGAGCACGGATGCCGGCGCCACTTGGCAGCCCTTAACCACTGTACCCCCAGCGACATACTACGGGGGAATAGCATTTTCGACTCCGACCCGCGGGTTCCTGAAAGTCGACTTTAAGATGTTTCGTACCACCGATGGTGGCGCGACTTGGACGGAGATCCCCGGCACAAATTTGCCCTACGCACCTGTAATGACACCCGTTAAGTTCGTGTCGCCCCGCGTTGGCTGGAGTTATGATCAAGTAACATTGGACAGCGGCCAGACCTGGACGTCTTCCACGCGGGGTTTGCCAGCGCCCATCGATGCCGATAATGGGTGCCGGGCTATTATGGTAGACGAATCACAAGGGCCAACGGTACGAATAACCCGTTACTCGAAGCATTTCCTGCGGACCGCACCGCTGGCGCAAGCCACGCTCACCACGGGCTCGACCTACAACATCGCCTTCACCACCGAAGGCCCGTTCACGCCCGCTGAGCGCGATTTCCGCGTTGAGCTGTCCAATGAGTTCGGCCGGTTCCGGAGCGGGCAAACGACTATCATCGGTCAAGGGACGGCATCGCCTATCAGCGTCACGCTCCCGGCTAACCTGCCATTGGGCACCCGGTACCGCCTGCGCGTAGTGCGTGCTGATGGGAGCGTGCTCGGGGCTGATAACGGGCAGAATCTGACCCTTCAGCGCCCCAACGGCCTCGCTCCCGAAGCCGACGCGGCAGTCGGGCCGCAGCTCTACCCCAACCCGGCGCAGCAAACGGTCAACGTGCGCTTCACCGACGGCGCGCAAGCCGGGCGGCAAGTCCGCCTCCTCGATCTGACTGGCCGCGTGGTGCTCGTGCAGCCCGCCACCGCTGCCGAAGCGAACGTGAGCCTGCGCGGCCTCGGCGCGGGCTGTTACCTCCTGGAAGTGCGCGCCCCCGGCGGGCGGCAGCATACGCAGCGCCTGATGGTGCAGCCGTAAAGCACAGCGGCCCGTCGAGGAAGCTCGGGAGCCGCTTCATCACGCCAATCTTTTTCTAACTTATTCTTTTTCTGACTCTGGGTTCTAAATGTGAAGTGAAAAAGCCTGCTGGTTTTCCGGCAGGTTTTTTTGCGTACTTTGTTTTTTGAAAATTTTATTCAGAATCGATTCTGATTCCCGCCCCCGGATATTCCACGCGCCAGAGCGTCAGGCCTTCAGCCGGGGCGGCGCCGCTGCTGCGGGTGCGGTCTTGCGCGTGCAGGGCGGCGCTGAAATCATCTGCGGTGAGGCGCCCGCGCCCAACATCGAGCAGCGTGCCGACTAGCAGCCGCACCTGCCCACGCAGGAAGCGGTTGGCGCGGATCGTAAACCGCAGCGTGCCGGCGGAGCCGTCAGCCAACCAATGCGCCTCGCTGACACGGCAGCGGTAATGCGCGGTGTTGCCGCCGGTCTTCGAGAACGTGGTAAAATCGTGCTCGCCGAGGAGGTGGGCGGCGGCGACGTTCATCGCATCCACATCGAGCGGGTGCCCAACGAAGGCGCTGAAAAACCTCTGAAAAGGGTCGGGGCGCTGATGAAGGTGGTAATGGTAGGTGCGCGAAATGGCGCTGAACCGCGTGTGCGCGTCCGGGGCAACGGCGTAAAGCGCCGTCGGCTTGACGTCGGGCGGGAGCAGCCGCGCGAGCCGAAACAGGAGCTGCGCGGTATCCGGAATCGGGGTTTCCAGATCGAAATGCGTCGGCTGATGATGCGCGTGGACGCCCGTATCGGTGCGTCCGGAGCCGGTCAGGGCGATGGGCTGCCGCAGGAGCTTGCCGAGCGCCTCTTCCACCACTTGCTGCACCGTGCGGGTTGCGCCGGGCTGAATCTGCCAGCCGTTGAAGTGGGTGCCGTCGTAGGCTAGCTCAAGGAAGTACCGCATCGGTGCAAAACAACACCCGAAAACGCCGAGTGGTCGGCACGAATCAAGGATTTGACTCGTGCCGACCACTCGGTTACTCGTTTCTAAAGGGCGCTTCCGCTGCTAGGCCACGGCGGGGGCGTGGTGCATCGGCATTTCCGCCGTGACGCCAAGGCCCTGCGCAATCGCCATTCCTAAGCCGATATCCGCCCGGAACCAGTGGCAGAGCTGCCGCTGAATAATCAGCTCGCGCTTCGGCCCTTCGATCCCGCTCATCGCCCCGACGATATTCTCAACCAGCCGCTTTTTAGCACCCGCATCAAGGAGGCGGAAAAGGTTGGCAGGCTGCGTGTAATGGTCGTCGTCGCCCGGTCCGGCGTTGCGGTCGAAGCGTGTGGCGACGGTATCGGGCAAATATTCCACCGGCTCGCTGACCGATTTATCCTCTATGGGGCCGTCGAACGAGTTGGGGAAATAATTGGGGCCGCTGCCACCGTTATCGGCCAGCGCCATCTTGCCGTCGCGCTGGTAATTGCTGAAACCGTAAGGGCACGCGTTGACGGGCAAATGCTCGTAATTGGCGCCGAGGCGGTAACGCTGCGCATCGGGGTAGCTCAGGATGCGGCCTTGCAGCATCTTATCCGGCGAATAACCGATGCCATCCACGACATGGGCCGGCGCGAAAGCCGCCTGCTCGACGTGGGCGTGGTAATTAACTGGAATCTCGTTCAGCTCCATCACGCCCACTTCCTGTAGCGGAAACTCGCCGTGCGGCCAGACTTTGGTGAGGTCGAAGGGGTTCCAGCGGAAATTGGCGGCTTGCTCGGTGGTCATCACCTGAACGTGCATCTTCCAGCGCGGAAAATCACCCCGGTCGATGGCGTCTACGAGGTCGTGCTGCGCGAAATCGGGGTCTTCGCCTTTCATCCGCGTGGCTTCATCGGCGGTGAAATTCTTGATTCCCTGCTCCGTCAGGAAGTGAAACTTGACGTACACGCGCTCATCGGCGGCGTTGAGGAACGAGAACGTGTGCGACCCAAAGCCGTGCATGTGCCGGTAGCCGACGGGCGTGCCGCGGTCGCTCATCAGAATCATCACCTGATGCAGACTTTCCGGATTGAGGCTCCAGAAATCCCACATCATCGTCGGCGATTTGCGGTTCGTGCGCGGGTCGCGCTTCTGGGTGTGAATAAAATCGGGGAATTTGACCGGGTCTTTCACGAAAAACACCGGCGTATTATTCCCGACCAAATCCCAATTACCGTCTTCGGTGTAAAATTTCAGCGCAAAGCCGCGTGGGTCGCGCTCAGTATCCGCCGAGCCTTTTTCGCCGCCCACCGTGCTGAAACGGGCAAACATCCGGCACTGATTCCCGACTTTGCTGAACAGCTTGGCGCGGGTGAGGTGCGTAATATCCTGCGTGACCGTAAACGTGCCATACGCCCCCGAGCCTTTCGCGTGGACAACGCGCTCCGGAATGCGCTCGCGGTTGAAATGCGCGAGTTTTTCGTGTAGAAAATAATCCTGCAACAGCAGCGGCCCACGCTCACCGGCCGAAACAGAATTTTGATTGTCGTGAATCGGACGGCCGCCAGCGGTCGTCAGGCGATTCGGTTGGGTGTTATCAGCCATAACGAAAGAAGTTTTGGTGATGAAGGAGATACTTGCCAGAGAACGCCGTCGCTTGTTAATCGCCCGTTTCCACCATTTGCCACGCGTGGTGGACGGTGTTATCAAGGCGTGCGCTCAGGCGGCTGCTGTCGTGGCTACCCGCCCAAAGTCCCACGCCCAGCAACCCAAGCAACACTTGCCGGCCGGCCCGGCGGGCTTGAATCAGCGACGTTACAGCGAATTGGGCGGCAGTGAAGGCGATTGACATAAATCGGAGGCGGTGGAAGGGCTTTCTGCGTTGGAGTACGGCAAAGGTCTACCACAAGATGTATCACCAAAAATTGTTTCGACTGATGTTAGTATCAGCGATGGTTATACATTTGCAGCGTAGCTACTACCTTCGGTGGCTTCAGCATCCGTGCCGATGAACCTTCAACAGCTTGAGTATCTGGTCGCCCTCGATACGCACCGGCAGTTCGGTCTTGCCGCTGAAAAGTGCTTCGTGACGCAGCCCGCGCTGAGTATGCAGGTACAAAAGCTCGAAGACGAGCTGGGCGTGCGCCTCTTCGAGCGCAACCGGCGCGGGGTGGTGCCGACGGGCACGGGCGCCAAAGTCATCGACCAAGCCCGGCAAGCCCTGCGCTCCATTCAGCAGCTCCGCGAGGTAGTCAATCTGGAAAAAGGCGAGATGGTTGGCGAGCTGCGGCTCGGCGTTATCCCGACGCTGGCGCCCTACCTATTGCCGCTCATTCTCGGCGAGCTGGCCCAAGCCTACCCCGGTCTCCGCATCCGCATCGACGAGTTACAGACCGAGCACCTGATGGAGCGCCTGCGCGACCATCGGCTCGATGTCGGCCTATTGGTCACGCCGCTCGACGACAGTCAGCTGCGCGAAATTCCGATTATCGACGAGCCTTTTCTCGCCTACGTCTCGCCGGAGCATCCGCTTTTCGGCCAGGAAACCATTAAACCCAGCGATATGACCATCGATAACCTCTGGTTATTGCAGCAGGGGCACTGCTTTCGGTCGCAAGTGCTCAATATCTGCGGCACGTCAGCAGCGGCGGCCGAGCGTCCGTTTACCTACGAAAGCGGCTCCATCGAAACCCTCAAGCAGCTCGTGCGGCATAATCAAGGGTATACGCTGGTACCCGAGCTGTCCGTCCTCGACGAAATCGGCACCAATCCGATGCTCAAGCGTTTCGAGGCGCCGGAGCCGGTTCGGGAAGTGAGTTTGGTGGTGCACAATACGTTCGTGCGGCTGCCGCTACTCGCTTTTCTGCGCGATGCGTTATTGCGGCATGTTCCCACGCGGCTGCACGCGGGGAAAGCCACGCAGAAAATCCGGTGGCAGTAGAGTTTTTTTGGTGAATATTAATAGATGCCTACCGCAGCCGGGCGTACAGCAAGCCGTCAATCGTCTCACCATCCTTCGTGATGGCATCGCGCAGCCTTGCTTCGAGCATATAACCTGCTTTTTCCAGCACCCGGCCCGACGCCGGATTCCATGCGAAAACCAGCCCGTAAATCCGCGCCAAGTCAAACGCTGAAAAGGCGTAATCAGTGAGGGTGCGGACGGCTTCCGTCATCAGGCCGCTTCCCCAAAACGCGGTCCCGAGCCAATAGCCAATTTCGGCGGAACGGCGGTTTACGTCGTTCTTGAAATGAATGCCCACGCTGCCGACCACCGTGCCCGCCGCCGTTTCGATGGCGCGCACAATGCCCAATTCGGCGTTATTGGCGAGGTTGTTCAGGAAGAAAACGGCATTGTCAGGCGTATAAGGATGCGGAAACTGGTCGCGCATATTTCGCCAGATAGTGCGGTCGTTCGCCAGCGCCACGAGCGTGTCCACATCGGCTTCCGTCCACGGCCGCAGCCGTCCGCCCGAGGGTAAAGGAATGATTTCAGCGGGTTCCATTGGTTTTCTTTGGATAGAAGAGGCTTAAATAAAAAGGGCGCCAATAATAAGGCGCCCTTTTTGATTTTTCGCTTGAGAGCCTGATGGAAGCTCTTGATTTGCACGCTTTACACGCGCTCGTAGAGCACCGCCGCGCCCTGCCCTACACCCACGCACATCGTCGCGATGCCATAGCGCCCGCCGCGCCGCTTCAATTCGTGGAGCAGCGTGGCCGTAATGCGGGCGCCGCTTGCGCCGAGCGGGTGCCCAATGGCAATGGCGCCGCCGTTGACGTTGACTTTCGCGGGGTCAAGGCCCAAATCGCGGATGCAGGCGAGCGATTGCGACGCGAATGCCTCGTTCAGCTCCACCAAATCGAGGTCGGCTACGGTCAGACCAGCGCGTTGCAGCGCCTTCCGCACCGCCGGAACCGGCCCGATGCCCATCACGGCAGGGTCGACGCCCGCCGTCGCGCAGCTTACCACGCGGGCCAGCGGCGTCAGATTATATTGTTTGAGGGCCGCCTCGCTGACGAGCAGCACGGCCGCGGCGCCGTCGTTGAGGCCCGACGCGTTACCGGCCGTCACGGTGCCGCCGTCGGCGGCGGCTTTAAAGGCGGGCTTCAGCTCGGCGAGCTTTTCGAGGGGCGAGAGGCGCGGATGCTCGTCGGTGGTAAACAGCACCGGCTCGCCTTTGGGCTGCGGCACCGGAACGGGTACGATTTCATCCGCGAAGCGCCCGGCAGCGGCAGCAGCGGCATATTTCTGCTGTGATTCGAGCGCGAACTGGTCTTGCTCCAAGCGTGTGATTTGCCAGTCGCGGGCCACGTTTTCGGCCGTTTCGCCCATCGCGTAGGGATGATACAGCTTCGCGAGCTTCGGATTCGTGAAGCGCCAGCCGAGAACGGTATCGTACATCGTCTGTCCGCGGTCGAACGGACCTTCCGATTTCCCCAGCACGAACGGCGCGCGGGTCATATTCTCGGTTCCACCGGCCACGTACACGTCGCCGTCGCCGGAGCGCAGGGCGCGGGTGGCATCGATGATAGCTTGCAAGCCACTCGCGCACAGGCGGTTGACGGTGGTGCCGGGCACGCTCGTCGGCAGCCCGGCGAGTAGGGCGGCCATTCGCGCCACGTTGCGGTTATCCTCACCGGCTTGGTTGGCGGCGCCGAAAATCACATCTTCAATCGCGGCCGGGTCCACCGACGGGTTGCGCGCCATCAGCTCGCGGATGACGTGCGCGGCCAAATCGTCGGGGCGTACCGTGCGCAGCGTGCCGTTGAAGCGCCCGATAGGCGTCCGGACAGCATCCACGACATAAACGGCTGGTTGCGCGGTAGCAGTGGGTTGGGAAGTTGACATCAGGTGGTTGATTCGGATTTAGGGAGCCGGTGAGCGCGGGAACCGCCACAGGCCGGGCGGCGTACTTTCGCGGCGCGAAACTACCGCCTTTGCCACCTCGGGCCGTCGTCGGCTCCCTTCAGTCAACCCATGATTCAGCGAATTCAATCCGTTTTTCTCGCCCTGATCGTCCTCTCGATGGTCGCGTTTGTGGCCTTGCCGCTCTGGTCGAAAACTGACCCTACTACTAACGAAGTCGCCACGCTCACGGCATTCGGCCTGTCGTCGGTACGCGGTGCGCAGACGGCCGCTACGGGCGCCATCAGCTCCTCGCAGCACACGCCCGAAAGCGTGTGGTACATCGGCGTTTTGGCGCTGGCAGCCGCGGCGGTGGCACTTTATGAGATTTTTCAGTACCGCAACCGGCTGTTTCAAATGAAGCTCGGCCTGCTCAATTCCGTCCTGATTGCGGGCACGCTCGGCGCGCTCGTTTACACGGTGGTGTACAAGGCGGAGTTTTATTTGGGCGGCACGCCCGGTCAGCCCGCCACGGTGCTCGGCGATAAGCTGCCCGGTTTCTGGCTGCCGATGGTGGCGCTGGTGTGCAACGTGCTCGCCAACCGCTTCATCAAGCGCGACGACGACTTGGTGCGCTCGTCGAACCGCCTGCGGTAGCGCGTCGGCCACGCCTTTTTTTATCGCCTGACAGGGGCGCGCGGAAGTTTTTCCGCGCGCCCCTGCTTGTTTTGTAATTCCTGTAGACTGTTGCTGCCAATGCGCTTTGGTAGCTGATTACTAAGCCGGTCACACCAGCTTATGCTGGAATGCGGATACATTTACTGCCGTAAGTCATTCCTTGTTGCCCTATGCACGCAGGTCGGAAATACTCGTTCGTTGGTTTTTTGGTGTGGACGCGGCGTGAGATTTATAAGCTCGCGGTTCTCGCGCTCGTCCCGACGCTCCTGTACCGCCTCTGCGGCTTCAAGTTTCTCTCCATCAGCTGGGTGCCGGTGGCGATGCTCGGTACAGCGGTGTCGTTTATCGTCGGCTTTAAGAACAACGCCAGTTATAATCGGCTTTGGGAAGCCCGGCAGATTTACGGCGGCATCATCAATGCCAGTCGGGCGTTTGGGGTGATGGTGCGCGATTTTCTGCCTTCCACCGAAAATGCCCTCGTCGAGACGATTTTTTATCGTCATTTCGCGTGGCTTACGGCCTTGCGGTATCAGCTACGCGAGCCGCGTATTTGGGAGAACATGAAGACGCCCGCCAATGTCGAGTACTCCAAGCTCTACGTGGTGCCCGAATACGTCGTGCCGCTGCCCGATGAGCTGGCGAAATATCTGGCGCCTGCCGAGCAGCAGGAGATTCTGACCAAGAAAAACCGCGCTACGCAGCTAATGGCGGCGCAATCGCACGTCGTCAACGACCTCAGCCGGGAGGGACGCCTGACTGAGCTGCAGCTGATGCAGCTTCAAGCCGCGATTACCAACTTTTACGATATGCAGGGCCGCGCCGAGCGCATCAAAAACTTCCCGTATCCGCGCAATTTCTCGTCGATTTCGACCATTCTGCTCTACATCTTCGTCCTGCTGCTGCCGTTCGGGCTGATTAAGGAGTTCAACGAAATCGGCAAAGGCACCTTTTTGGATGGGTATACGGTGTGGTTCAATGTACCCTTCGCGCTGCTGCTGACGTGGGTATTCGTGGCGCTCGATATGGTTGGTGATAGCTCTGCGAATCCGTTCGAGGGCGGCGCGAACGATGTGCCGATTAGTAATATCTCGCGCACCATCGAGATTGATATGCGCGAGATGCTCGGCCAAACCGACCTGCCGCCCGCCATCACGCCGATGAACGACATTCTGGTTTAATTCCTCTCGCCTTTATTTACTGACCTCCGATGCTCAAGCGCGAACGAGTGGCGATTATTCGCCAGCATTACCCCAACGCCATTACCACCATCGATAGCGTCAATCGCTTCATCGATCTCCTCGAAAACCGGTTCTCCCTCGAACCAAGTCAGATTATGCTCGCCGACAGCATCTGCTCCGATGATGTCAACAGCATTCAATATCCGGCGCGGGCGCTGGAGTTTCGGGGGCCGTTCAAGATGGGCGGTCTCGATGGTTTTCCTTTCACCGGCCTGACCGGAATGGGCGCCTTTGCGGGTCACGTCCCCGACGATGGCGCAGTGTACCTGTATTACGGCCCGCACATCGGCGTGGCAAAAACCGGCGCCATTGGTGAGATTATGCGCTTCGGACAGCACAAACCCTCGGGATGCTGCGGGGCGGCGCGCGGCGCCCTCGCCAAGCTCATGGCGGGGACTATTGAAGTCGGGTGCAGCAGTGAGCTTGATTATCAGATGAATAAAATCGAGCAGATTCTTGCGGCTGCCAAAGACCGGATTTTGACGGCCGATCTACCCATCAAAGAGGCTACTGAGGTGATTTACGAGGCGATTGATGAGCGAATGGAAACCCTCGTGGCGGCTACCAATTACCCGTGCCGCTACGTGTTTATGATGGGCGCCATTCTCATCAACTCCGACAGCGATATGGGGTCGTTCTCAGAAACGAAAAAACTCATCGTCATCGACCGCGAAACCGGCGAACGGTCAGACCTGATTCACGAGTATCTGCCAGAAATGGCTAGTTGAGGTGAGGATCTTCGGCACTGCGAAGCCCATAAAAAAAGCCCCGTGACTCTGGCCGAGTCACGGGGCTTTCTTTACAATCTGACAAGGCTCGCTTACCGGCCGTTCTGTGTGAATTTCTGCAAATCGGTGACGCTCGACTCAAATTCGAAGGCATCGTTCACTTTGAAATAATTGCGCTGGTCGCAGCAGTGCGGGTAGGCGAATTTGGCGAAATCGAGGCGGCTGCTCTCGAACTCAAACGTGCGCATAACCTGCGCGACGTCCTGCGCCAGAATCGTCGAGCTGCCGACGGCCTGTTTCGCCACGCTGAGCTTGGTGCTCTCGAAATTGCGCGTCCGGATAGACGCTAGCAGCGAGTTGATATCCTGCGGCGCCAGCATATTAGCGCACTGCACGGCGGCGTTGGGGTCGGTGTAATAACCGCCCGTCAGCGGCTCTTGATACTGCGGCTGGGTTTGGTACACCACGCCGTTGAGCGGCGTGCAGCTGACGCGCGATAGGCTCATCCGTTGGCGTACGGGGAAGGCGTCCAGCTCGTACACCGACTCGAAGCCCGGCGCAAACCACGCCTGCGTCCGGAAGCCCGTGACGCGGTTCGGGAGGCGGCGGTTCGGGAACCGAAACTCCAGCCAGTGGTAGCCGGCGGGGAGGGTCGGCAACCGGAAATCGGCCCCGATAGGCCCAGCCGCTACGCCGTCTACGTAAAGCTGCATCGCTTCGCCGCCGCGCGTGTAGATGCGTGCCCGCACATAATCAGTGGCGCGGGCGCTGAAGGCCAGCAGGAGCAAAGCCACGAGAAAGCTCGCAGGCCGAAGAGCGAAAGTGTAAAGAGGACGCATCGGAGAGGAGAGAAAATGACGATATCCGTCCGAAGCCAAAAGTTGTGCCGAGACGATTTGGGGCCCTGCCCGAGCCCGGGGTAGATTTCTGCGAAATCAACCCCGGGCTTTGGAAAAGAACCCCGTTGGGGTTCCCCGATGCTATGCACAATGCGAACCCCAACGGGGTTCTACTCCACAGCCCGGGGTTGGCGG
>JANNMJ010000135.1:0-21282 GCA_031397815.1 Hymenobacteraceae bacterium | reverse complement strand
CTTTTCGGTTGATTCAGAAGACTATGTTGTTTCTGATATTTGATCGGAAAAAGTGGCTCTAGAGCTTGCAAATGCACTAGCCAAGCGAGCAGAAGAGTGTGCCTTATATTCGGCTTTGCACTTGTGTATAAGCCATAGGGCAGAGCCCCGCGTGAGGGCGCGGAGGTGCGAAGGCTCGGAGAGAGGCCGATACGTGGGCTGTCGGAACTAAAAATATTTTTTTCGTTCCCGCGTTAAACTCCCTTGCGATGCGCCGTTCTCAGGGAGCAGGAATGGCCGGTAGCGAGGTTTGGTTTTGCGACCGGTTTTATTTCGATTTTAATTTCCTTCCGACGACGGAGCCGAAACTCCGCGTTACCGTGCCTTCGTTTTCTCACCCCATTTACTCCCATGTTTACGTCCATCTCCCCTCTCCGCTTTCGGCTGCCGACCCTGACGCTCGGCTTGGCCCTGTTGCTCGGTGCTACGACGATGACGTCGTGCGACCGTGATAAAAAGGAAGACGCTACGCCTATTTATGACGAGCTGGTAGCGACTTCGGAAGACCAAGCGACCGGCGAAAACGACGACGCCACCATCGCAGAGCTAATCGAGCAGGATACGCCGACCGATATGAGCCGCGCCATCACCACGACATCCCCTGCCGCCGAGCGCCGTTCGCTGGCGAGTGTCGGGGGCTGCGCGACCCGCACTTGGGACCCCGTAACCCGCACCCTGACGCTCGATTTCGGCACCACCAATTGCGCCGGGATCGACGGGCGGATGCGGCGCGGGCAGCTCGTCGCGGTATTTGCGGGGCAGCCGCATACGCCGGGCGCGAGTGTCACGATTACCCGAAATAATTATTTCGTGAACGATAATCAGCACCTCGGCACCAAAGTCATCACCTACACCGATTTTAATGTGTGGCGCGTGCAGGTGACGGGTGGCGAAATCCGCTTCGCCGACGGTCGCACCGCTACCTGGACCTGCGATCGCACCGTGACCCGCACCGCGTCTCCCGGCGTCCCCACGCAGCTCAGCATTACGGGCACGGCGGCTGGCGTCAACCGCAAAGGGAGCTCTTACATGGCGAACATCGTGAGCGGCGAGCCGCTGGTGAAGCGGATGGAAGCGGGCTGCTCGGGCCGCCACGTCTTCGTCGACGGTAAGATTTCGATTATGAACACCACCCGCAACCGCACCGCGTACCTCGATTACGACCCTATCGGCGGCGCGCCGTGCGATTTGATTGCCTCTATCTCGATTAACGACGGCCCTACGCGGCAGTTCACGCTGCGGTAGAGCGTTTGATTTCGGGAGAAGTTGAAGAACCGAACGGCCTGCTTCCACGCGTGTGGAGGCAGGCCGTTTGCTTTCGGTGATACCGTGTAACCGCACACGGAATCATCTCCGCAGGAAATCGGCGTGGGTTTCCTGCATCAAGGCTTGGGATTGTCGGAGTTGCTGGTCGGTGATGCCGGGATCGCGGATAATGGAACGGCGGCCGACGTTATCGTACATCAGGTTGCCGGTGGGGCTGACGAGGCCGAAGCCGTCGTTGTAGACGTAGAACGCCCACGGCGCGGGGATGGCGGCGAGGAGGTTACGGCTCCAGAGGAGGTCGGTGGTGGGGAGGCGGAGCTGCGCGAGGAGCGTGGCGAGCAGGTCGGTTTGGGAGCCGATTTGCGTGTTTTTCTGGCCGCGCCATTCGGGTTTGAGCGCCCCGCCGGTCAGGAGAAGCGGAATGTGGAAGGCGGCGGGGTCGTACTCGGGGGTTTGGCCGGGGAGCGGGTGACCATGGTCGGCGATAAGGACGACGAGGGTGGAATCCCAGCGGGGGCGGTCGGCGCGGAGGGTGGCGAGGAGGCGCCCGACGGCGCGGTCGGTGTAGTGGGCGGCGTTGCGGAAGCGGTCGGATTCGTCGGTTCCGGGGAAGGCTTTGCGGCCGGGCACGTCATACGGCTCGTGCGAGGAGAGCGTGAACACCGTGCTGAGCCACGGCTGCGGCTGACGGCGGAGCGAATCGGCGAGGCGCGGGAGGAGGTCGGCGTCGCGGACGCCCCATTTGGCATCGTAGAGGCGGGCGGGGAAGTTTTGTTTCTCGAAGAGGCGGTCGTACCCGCCCGCCAGCAGGTAGGCCTTCATATTGGCGAAGGCCAGCTCGCCGCCGTACCAATACGTCGCCCGCCGATAGCCCGCGCCGCGCAGCCGCTGGGCGAGGTGCGGCAGGCGCTCGGCCTTGCGCGGCACCCGCGAGATAGAGGTGGTGGTTTGGCTCGGAAAGCCACTCAGAATCGCCACAAGGCCTTTTTCTGATCGATTTCCGGCGGCATAAATGTTCGTAAAAAGCAACCCATCAGCAGCGGCGGAATCGAGCTGTGGCGTCACGCCGCGCTCGCCGCCCACGCTCCCGACGAGCTTCGCCGTAAAGCTTTCGAGGATGATGACGAGCACGTTCGGCCGACGCGTACGCAGAATCTGCGGCGCCGGAGTGGCCGGTTGGCGGGCCGGCGCGTAGAGGGCGCGCACAGCGTTCGAGGCGGTCGAATCGGCGAAATATTGATACGGATTTTGGGCCGATTCGCCACGAACGGCATAGTAAAGCAGGTTCCAACCGGCATTGACGGCGGCGTGGTTGGCGAAGGGTCGGGTCGAGAAATAAACGTCGCTCTGATTCACCGGAATCTGCTGCCAGCCGCCGCGCAGGGGCAGCACCAGTAGCGCAGCCCAACCGAGCGCGATGCCGGCCGTGCGCCACTGCGGCACCGCCGGGGCTGTGCGCGCCGCCCACCGGCCCAGCGTCCGCTGATACGCCCACGCCCCGCCGACCACCAGCGCGACGTACAGCGCCACCAGCCACCCCACGGGCGCCGCGCCCGCCGAAGCCGCCATCTCGCGCGGGGTGTTGAGGTATTGCGCCAACGTAGTATCGATGCGGAAGCCCCAATGGCCGTACAGCTCCAAATCCACGACCACCGCCAGCGTCGCCGCCATCAGCAGCAGCACCGTGTAAATCAGCAGGATTCGGGCGCCGAGGCGCGACGGCGGCAAGCGCCTGCCGAGCGCCAGCCCGACGAGTGCGGGCAGCGCGAAATAGGCCGCCAAGGAGGCATCGAGCCGAATGCCGTACAGAAACGTCAGGGCCACTTCGCGGGCCGGGAGCGCCGCAGTCAGGCCCGCGTGATACGCCAGAAACAGCCCTCGCGCCAGCACAAAAAACGCCACCCAGAACCCCCAGTACGCCACCGGAAAGGCCCACGTCCGGCGCGGATGTTTTGGAGCAGGGACGGCGGGAGACGGTTGGCGCATTCGGGGTACAAAGATGCGTTGGGATGCGTAGGGAGCGGGCTCTGACATTTTTCATCCGCCGGGCAACCTGAATTAAGCTAGCGTTATCTTAGCCCCAGAACCCCACCCCCGGAGCCGGTTGCGACCTGACCACCGCCCCCTCCCCCGGCTTCACTGCTGAAAACCCCGTGACTGACCTAGACGCCCTCCTCCCTGCCCTGCGTGCCGGCAATAGCCGCGCTCAGGAGGCGCTCTACCAGAAGCTTTCGCCCCGGATGCTGGCAGTTTGTCGGCGGTACCTGCGCGATGAGCTGGAAGCCGAAGACGCCCTCGTCGGCGGCTTTGTGAAGGTGTTCAAGTACGTCGTTCAGTTCGAAGGACGTGGCTCGTTCGAGGGGTGGGTGCGCCGGATTATGGTGCACGAAAGTCTGCGGTTGCTGCGTAAGCGCGAGCCGCTGCACCTCTCGGTCGATGATTATGTGGGACAGGCCGCCGCTTCGGCCCCCGCTACCGTAGAAAGTGATATGGCGGCTGCCGACTTGCTCGCGCTTCTGGAGCAGCTCCCGACCGGTTACCGCACCGTTTTTACGCTCTACGCGGTGGAAGGCTACGGGCACCAGGAAATCGCGGATATGCTCGGTATCACGGAAGGCACCAGTAAATCGCAGCTTTCCAAGGCCCGCGCGATGCTTCAGGGGCTGCTCGCCCGGCGCGGGCAGCGTGCCCCGCAGACGGCGGCTTTCGCCCCGGCCCCGGCGGGCAAGCTGTTGCTTGCGTTTTGAGTTTCGTTTTTACTTTTCTCCACCCATTTCTCCTGATTCCCTCCTTCTCCGCTCTGTTCCTGCTATTTGTTCCGTCCGTTGCTTCTCCCCTGAATCAGCGGCCTATCCTCCTCCTCCCCCAGCCAGCGTACGAAAAATGAAGCCCGAAGAACTTGATGACCTGTTCCGGCGCGGGCTGTCTGAACAGCACGCCCCGCCCCGCCCCAACGCGTGGGCCGCGATTCAGCAGCGAATGAACGCCTCCGCCGATGCCGCCGCAGGTGACGACGACGATTTGCCCGCGTTCCTCCGTAACGGCGCCCCCACCACGGCGGCTCCGGCCCCCGCCCCGTTCATGACGGCTGCCCGTGGCGGTGCGGCCCTGCGCCAACCCACCGCTTCGCTGACCGCCATTAGCTGGTGGCAGCGCCCGGCGGTGCGCGTCGCGGCAGCGGTATTGCTGTTGGTCGGCGGCGGCACCGTGGCGATTCAACATGTGGAGCCGCTGCATTCGTCGCCTTCAGTGGCGGTGTTGGCACCTACTTCCCTTGCTCCGGCCGCGTTGGCTCCTGCGGCTCTGGCTCCTGCGGCGACTACCGAACAGGCCGTGGCTTCGACGGAAACTGCATCTGTTGGCGCACCTGCTACTGCGCCTTCGGAATCAGTGAAAGCTGTGGAAGCGCAATCGACTTCAGGGGTGGAAGCGGTCGCCCAAGTGGCTTCGGCGCCTGCTGCTTCTACTACCGAACAGCACACGGCCCGTGTTCAGAAAGCCTTCCGGCAAGCGGCTACGCCGACCGCATTGGCTTCGAATCTGCGCGTGACGGATGCGCTGATTCACGATCATCTGCTCTGCGAAGTGCAACACTGCCGCGCTTGCGATGTGATCGAAGAGAAAATCGGCTCGACCCGCTTCCGCAGCCTCCGCGCCGATGCCACTGCTGAGCTAGTGGCGCGCAACAACACGGTGCGCCGCAACGAGGCCACCCGCACGGCCGACCTCCTGACCGATGCCGTGGTGGAAGTCACGATTCGGCCCGCTGCTGACCCGAACGCCGCCGCTCCGGCCGCCGCATTCGTGAGTAACCGCGCGATGGCCGAGGCCGATGAAACCGTCGAGATTGGCGGCGGGACGGTCGGGCAGCTCGTGTCAAAGGCGGCCGGACGGCGGCAGTTCCGGGTGCCCAGCGCGAACACGCTGATCCGGCGGGCATCGGGCCGCGTGCTCGAAATCCTCGACCGCGCCGACCACACCGCCGACGGTCAGCTAACGATCGAGACGAACCTCGCGGGCCGGGAAGTGATGAAGACTATCTCGCTCTAAACCAGACAAATCAGCCTTTTCTCAACCTGTTGTCGGTGGCGCTAAAGGGCGCGAATTGGTCCCTTGCTCCCCTCGCTCACCGCACGCTACCTGCCCATTTCACTCGAAAATCCCCGGGCCGGGCGCTTTCGTCGCCCCTGTTCCTCCCTCTTCTTATCCCCCCTCCCAGAACCAGTATGTCCCGCTTTCCCGCTTTCCTGACCAGTGCCGCCCTCCTGATGGGCTTGGGTTTCGGCGCCACCAAGGCCGCTGCCAACCCCACCGATACGATTCAAGTCAAGCTCTCCGACGGCGCCACGATGACGCTCTACGTCCGGAACCCCGACGAGCTGCGCAAGCTGCGCGCTTACAAAATGGATACGCTGATGGCGCTCCTCGACCGCTACATCACGCAGGCCCAGAACGTGAGCAAAGCCGCTGGCGACGCCGGGCGCACCACGATGGAGTTCTACCCCGCCCGCGACCTCAACAACCCGAATGCGCCCGAAAAGCTGCGCGTGGTGGTCTATAACGACCGCGACCGCCCCGAAACCAGCACCACCGTGGATGTGGGCCGGGGGATTTCAGTGAGCGTGCAGGAAGGCAGCGACGGCCGCTCGGAAGCGAACGTCCGCATCAAGGGGAAGGGGATTCACGTGAAAGAAAATGCCGACGGCTCGACGAAAGTGCGCATCGGGGATGAGCAGTTCGACGAAGATTCGGTGAAGGAAGTGCGGCGCCAGCGCTACGACGAAGATCGGACGCACGGGTTTATGTCGCTCGGCTTTGGGCTGAACACGTTCGCCAACGCCGGGAAGGCGCAAATGCCGCTTCCGAACGACGGCACCGAGCTACCGGTGACGCTCCGGACGTGGGGCTCGCGGTACGTGAGCTTGGGGTATCTGGCCGATACGCGGCTGCTGAAACCCGTTAAAAGTGCGCCGTTCGTGCGCTACGGCTTCCAGTTCGCGTTCAACAACTATATGCTCGACAAGAATCGGCAATGGATTGACCAAGAGGACGTAACGCGTATCGGTAACTCGGTGAATGAGGTTCAGCTCGAAAAGAGCAAGCTCGCCACCACCACCATTCAGCTGCCCGTGCTGCTCGGCTTCCGGCTGCACAACAGCAAAGGCAAAGAGACGATCAGCGTGGCGGCGGGTGGTTTTGCGGGCTACCGCATCAACGCGCACACCAAGCTCAAGTACCGCCAGAACGGCGATACCAAGAAGCCGAAAAATTACGGCTCGTATAACCTCGAAGACTTCCAGTACGGCCTCACCGGCTCAGTCAGCATCTTCGGACACGAGCTGTTCGCCACCTACAACCTCAACGAAGTGTTCCGCGACAATCGCGGGCCGCAGGGCAACGTCGTCGCGTTCGGCGTCACGCTCCTCGGCAACGAGAACAACTTCCGCAGCGAGAAATACGGCCACCCGAAGCGTTGGAACTAGGCGCTCGGTAGAAGCCCGGCAATTGGTTGCGGCCCGTCGTTGCTACTCTGAAAGGGTAGCGGCGGCGGGCCGTCTTTTTTAAGGGGGGCGGCTGAGCACCGGCAGCCACATGCGGGCGGGCACAGGGCCACGCCCCTACGTCCCCGGTAGGGGCTGGCCTTGTGCCCGCCCGCATGCGGTTATGAAACGTTCTATGGCGGGCTGTATCTGCGTGTCCCCCCACCCCGGCCGTTCCGGCCACCCCTCCCCTCCGGGGCGGGGAGTTTTTTGAAGAACAGATTAACGAACTGGCTCTCAGATGGCCCTCTTCAACCCTCGAAACCCAAACCTTAACCCACAGCTAACACCCTGCTAACCTAGTGCCCGGAAGTTTGAGGGCGGCTATTCGGGCCGCGTCTACCGGTCTCTTCGATGATGCAGCTTTTTCCTGACTCAGGTCTTCCGTATCCGCCCTTGTTTGGGCCGCGCGCCCGGCAGATGCTTCGGCCGCTGCTCAATGCGCTGACCGGGCTGCCTGAGCTGGAGCGATTATACGAGGCCGTGGCGCACCTGCGCGGCGCGGCGTTCGTGGCGGGGGTGCTGCGCGAGCTGGCGATTCAGATTGAAGTCGCCCCCGCCGAGCTGCGGCGCTTACCGGCCAAAGGCGCGTTCGTGGCGGTGGCAAATCACCCGTCGGGCATCCTCGACGGCGTGGTGCTGCTGCACGTGCTGCTCAAGGCGCGGCCGGATTTGGTCGCCGTCGCGACGGAGCGGCTGCGCCCGCTAATGCCCGTTATCCCCGACCAGCTTCTGCTCGTCAGCCCCGACGCCGACGACCCCGCTCAGAACGTTTCGGGCGTGCGCGAGCTGCTCCGGCGGCTCCACAACGATGTTCCGCTGCTGCTTTTTCCGGCCGGTGAAGTCGCGCACCCCACCACGCCGTTCGGCCCGGCGAGTGAGCCGGAATGGCACCCCACCGCCGCCCGCTTGCTGCTGCGCGCCCGCGTGCCGGTGGTGCCGATATGGCTCAGCGGCCATAATTCGGCGGCTTTTCAACTGTTGAGCCTGCTGCATCCGCTGCTCCGCACGGCGCGGCTCCCGGCCGAATTGATCAACAAGCGTGGCCAGACGGTGCAGGTGCGCATCGGCCACCCGGTGCGCGCTCCCGACCTGCTCCAGCTCTCCCCCAACGATCTGCTCCCGTACCTGCGGGCGCGGGTTTTCGCGCTGGGCGCCGCCGGAATGGCGTGCGCCGAGGCCACGCCGCCGCCCACCGCCGTCCTTCCGCAAGTGGTGGCCGAGACGGATGCGGCGCTCATCGAGGCCGATTTGGCCCGTCTGCGGCCCGGTCGGCTGCTCGTTCACTCGCGCAATTGGGAAGTGTACGCCACCAAGGCGCAGGAGATTCCGAATGTGCTGCGCGAAATCGGTCGGCTCCGCGAGCTGACGTTTCGGGGCGTCGGCGAGGGCACCGGCAAGGCGCTCGACCTCGACCAGTACGACGATTATTACCGTCACCTGTTCCTGTACGACCGCGACGCGCGGCGCCTCGTCGGGGCGTACCGTCTGGGGCCGGGCCGCCCGATTCTGCGGAAGCTCGGCAAGCGCGGGCTGTACCTGCACACGCTTTTTCGGTTGAAGAAACCGCTGAAACCGCTGCTGCGCGAATCACTGGAACTGGGGCGCTCGTGGGTCCGGACGGAGTATCAGCGGCAGCCGTTGCCGTTGGCGCTCCTCTGGAAAGGCTTGGCGACGTGGCTCGCGCGTCATCCGGATTATCATTATCTGATTGGGCCGGTGAGCATCTCGAATCGGTTTTCGGAAGTCTCGAAGGCGTTGCTCACACAGTATCTCACGCGGCATTATTTCGACCCTGAATTGGCACGTCATGTCCGGCCACGCAAGCCGTTCCGCTACCGTCCGCTGCCCGGCGCGGCCCTCGAAGCCGACCCAATGACCCTTCTCCCCACCACCCCCGACGCCCTCGACGCCCTCGACCGCCTACTAGCCGACATCGAGCCCGGCGGCCTCGGCGTGCCAGTGCTGCTCCGCCAATACCTGCGCCAACACGGCCGCCTAATCGGCTTCAACCTCGACCCCGCGTTTTCCAATGCCCTCGACGGACTGTTGGTGCTGGATGCGCGGCAGCTTCCGGAGCGGACGCATAAGCTGCTGGCGAGGTATTGATTTTTAATTAATAATTAAGAATTATTAATTAAAAATTGGCGGAGAGGGGGCGACTTGAACTGTTGCCGACTGAGTAAAAACAAAAAGGGCGGAGACCAGCTCCGCCCTTTTCCATTTTTATCCTGACCTTTTACCCTTCCTTCTCTTAGCGAATGAGAGAGAAGAGGCGGTTCCAGCGGATGCTGCTGCCGCCTTGCTCGGGGTGCGGGTTCGAGGACATCCAGATGAAGACCGCTTTGCCGACGATTTGCTCTTCCGGCACGAAACCCCAGAAGCGCGAATCCTCGGAGTTGTGGCGGTTGTCGCCCATCATCCAGTAGTAATTCTGCTTGAAGGTGTAGGAAGTGAGCGGCTTGCCGTCGGCTTGATAAAGCATGCCGTCGGGGCCGAGCTTGACGCCGGGGTTGTCTTCGTAGCGCATAATCACCTTCAGGTAGAGCGGCACGGTGGCGGGCGTGAGCTGCACGGTAGCGCCTTTTTTCGGAATTCGGACAGGGCCGAAATTGTCTTTATTCCACGGCACCACCACTTTGGGGGGCGCCAGCGTGGCTAACGGAAGCTGAATGTTGGCGTCGGGGTTGTTGGGGAAGATGCGTGGGTCGCCGACGCCCGCGCTGTCGGTGCGGCTTGCGTATAGCTCGACGTTCTTCACGAACTCCAGGCTTTTCAGCTCCTTCGCCACGGCGGGCGTGCAGTGGACGAGGAAGTTGCCGTAGCCGTCGCCTTCGGGCGTCTGGATGCCGCGCTGGTAGAATGTCTCTTCGTTGAGCACCCCCGTGCCGCTCACCACGTAGGCGTACTGCATCTGCGGCGGGTTCTCCATCGGCTTACCATTCACGTAAACCTGACGCCGCTTGATGAGCAGCTCATCGCCCGCCACCGCGATGCAGCGCTTGATGTAGTTCGTGCGAAGGTCGGGCGGGTACTGGGCTTCCGTCGGGACGTGAAACACCACCACATCGCCGCTTTTAACGTCGGAGAAGCCCGGCAACCGCCACTGAGGCAGCCGAATAGCATCGGAGAACGACGGAATGCTCGTGCCGGGGATAGTCTGGTGCGTGAGCGGAAGCTGCAACGGCGTAATGGGCGTAGTAGGCCCATAATGCAGCTTCGAGACGAACAGATAATCGCCGACGAGCAGCGAGTTTTCCATCGACGGCGTGGGAATCGTGTAGGCCTCAAACGTGGCCCAGCGAATCAGCGTAGCGGCGAGCACCGCAAACACAATCGCATCAGTCCACTCGCGCACGGCTCCTTTCGGCTTGGCGGGCGTAGTGGGTTTCTTCTTCCAGAAGGTAAGATCCATTTAAGAAAGGCAGCAGAACAGCCGCGAAATCGGGAGCAAGTTACGGCCAGCGTGAAGGTGCGACGTGCGAGCGAAACAGCAACTATAAACCTAGCATCTCGCGCATGCCGAAGGTTCCGCTCCGCCCCACCAGCCAACCGGCCGCCCGAAGCGCGCCATCGGCGAAGCCGCTGCGTGAGTGGGCGGCGTGACGCAGGGTCAGCTCGTCGGTGGCGGTGCGCCAAGTCACTTCGTGAGTACCGACGACTTCGCCCTCGCGGTGGGCTTCGATGGCGAGCTTGTCGGGGGCCGATGGTTCGGTGGGGGCTACTTCCTGCCAGCCGGTCAGGGCCGGGGTGTGGCGCAGCACTGCCGCCGCCGTGGTGAGCGCGGTACCGCTCGGCGAGTCGAGCTTGTGCGTGTGGTGGATTTCGGTGAGACGGGGCCGGTAATCGGGCCATTCCGCCATCTTCTGCGCCAGCAGGTCAGTGAAATGGAAGAATAAGTTGACGCCGACGCTGTAATTGGACGCGTAAAAAAGCGCCCCGCCGGTTTGCTCCGCCAGCGCCCGGGCTTCGTCGAACCGGTCGAGCCAACCCGTGGAGCCGCTTACGACCGGCAAACCCGCCCGCAGGCACGCGGCAATGTTATCAAACGCCGCTTCCGGCCGCGTAAACTCAATCGCGACGTCGAAAGCCTTTAAGTCGAGCGCTTCCAGCGGCTGCCCGTGCGTGGGGTCGGCAATGGCGGCCACTTGGAAGCCGTGGGCCGGGGCCAGCTCAGCAATCGCGCGGCCCATTCGGCCGTAACCTATCAGCAGAAGATTCATAGGAGAACGAATCGGAATTGAAACGCCGCTCACCGGTTAGCGCGAGTGGTCGTGCGCGTGGTGTGCAAGCAATTTTTTCGCTTAGCGGTGGCGGATAGAGGCCGCAACCACTAGCAAGGGTTGTCTGGGCCGAGCCGCCGTGAGCCGGATTACCCGTAATCCGGCGGCGATTCGCTACCGAACGGTGAGCGTCAGGCCGAGACCGGGCGTGGGGAAGCGGCCGGGCTGCGGCAGCATCGCGGGGGCGGCGCGGAGCGAGAGGTCGTCGGAAATGGTGAACGTCGAGAGGTGGGCGTCGACGAGGGCTTCCGCAATCGTCATCCCGTAAACCAGCGCGGTGCCGATGATGCTGAGGTCGCGGTTGCGGCGGTAAAACGCCTGCCCGCGCAGCACGGTGGCTTCGGTGCGGATGTTCGCCGTGTACTTGCCCATATCGACGGTAGTGGAATCGCCGTCGGTGCGGATTTGGTACGCTTGGCGGAATGCGCGGTACCGTACATTATTGAAAATTACCATATAAGCCATTCCGCCGACGGCGGCGTACACGATCGGCACCTTCCAGTAATCGCGGTTGTAGACCTGCCCGCCGCCGGGAATCAGGCCCCAAAGCGCGGCTTTTCCCGGTCGACTCATTCCCGGCGGGTTGATGGGCGCGGCGGTTGTGCTGACGGCCACCGAATCAGGCCCGGCCGTCACGACCTGCGCCCGCGCCAAGCGCGGCGCCGCTAGCAGGAGCAGTATCGGCAGAAGAAATAACGGACGGTTCACGCAGCAAAAGTCGGGTAGCGCGACCGGATACGGCGTCACGTCAGGCTTGTTCTCAAGCTTTGGCTCTGAATCTCAGGCTCAAGCTCAGCCGAGCTGAATCATTTCCAGAATCCGGTTCAGCTCATCAACGGATGCGAACGGTATTTTGATTTCGCCTTTGCCGCTTTGATTCGACCGAACGTCGATTCGCGTACCGAAGTATGAGCGGAGACGGGTTTCGAGCTGTTTGAGGTCTTCGTGCAGCTCGGTGCGGTCGGCGGGGTCTACTTCTTCGGTGTCCTTGCGCTTGGCGGGCTTGGTGAGGTCGCGGGCAATCTCCTCCACGCGCCGCACCGACAAATCTTCATCCACCACCCGCCGAAACACCGCCAATTGCTGGTCGACAGTTTCAATGTTGACCAGCGCCCGGGCGTGGCCCATCGTGATTTTGTTGTCGCGCAGCCCGATTTGAATATCCGGCGGCAGCTTCAGCAGTCGCAGGTAGTTCGTGACGGTCGTGCGCTTCTTCCCGACCCGCTCGCCCAGCTCCTCCTGTTTGAGGTTGCACTCAGTCACGAGCCGCTGAAACGAGAGCGCGATTTCGATTGCGTTGAGGTTCTCGCGCTGAATGTTCTCGATCAGCGCCAGCTCCAGCATCTGCTGGTCGTCGGCCTTGCGGACGTACGCGGGAATCGCGTCAAGCCCCGCCAGCTTCGACGCCTGTAAGCGGCGCTCACCGGAAATGAGCTGGAACTGGTGCGGCCCGAGCTGCCGAACGGTAATCGGCTGAATGATACCCTGTTGACGAATCGATTCGGCCAGCTCCTGCATCGCTTCCTCGTCGAAACGGGCGCGCGGCTGGAACGGGTTCGTCTCGATATGCCCAATCGGAATGCCCGTGATGGTGTTCACGCGCGCAACCGCTAGGTCTTTCTTGGCATCGTAAGGGCCGTCGAGCAGGGCGTTGAGGCCGCGCCCCAAACCGCTTTTCTTTTCCGGCTTTTTCTCAGTTTTCTCGGCCATACGCATCCGGCTCGAAAGCCGTCATCAGAAGCAGGTGAAGGGCAGAAGGAACAGCGTCAGACTAACAGATTAGCGAGTGCGCGCGGGCGCCGGGTCGGCGGCGGTATCGGCCGACTCGTCGGTCGGCGCATCGGGGTCGGTGGCTTCCGCAGTATCGTCGTCGGTTTCGGCAGGCGTGGGTTCGAGGAGCCCGTTCTTCTCGCCGATCTCGCGCGCCAGATTCAGGTAGCTGATCGCGCCCTTCGACTCGGCATCGTGCAACAGCACCGGCAGACCGTAAGACGGTGATTCCGAGAGCTTCACGTTGCGCGGAATGATCGTATCGAACACGAGCTGCTGGAAGTGCATCCGCACCTCTTCCACCACTTGGTTCGAGAGTCGGAGCCGCACGTCGTACATCGTCAGCAGAATGCCTTCAATCTCTAGATCGGTGTTGAGGCGACTCTGGATAATCTTGATCGTGTTGAGGAGCTTGCCGAGGCCTTCGAGGGCGAAGTACTCGCATTGCACCGGAATAATGACCGAATTGGCCGCCGTGAGGGCGTTAACGGTAATCAGACCAAGCGACGGTGAGCAGTCGATGATGATAAAATCGTAGAGGTCGACGACGTCCGCCAGCGCCTCTTTCATCTTCTCTTCGCGCTGCGGCAGGTTGATCATCTCGACCTCCGCGCCCACCAGATTGATGTGCGACGGCAGCAAATGCAGGTGCTCGATATCGTTCGAGACCAAAACGGCATCGCGGGCGCGGGTGCCGTCTACCATACACTCGTAAATGCTGGTGCTGATGTCTTTCGGATCGAAGCCGATGCCGGAAGTGGCATTGGCCTGAGGGTCGGCATCGACGAGGAGCGTTCGGAATTCGAGCGCCGCAAGTGAGGCAGCCAGATTGATGGCGGAAGTCGTTTTCCCGACTCCGCCTTTCTGGTTAGCGACCGCGATAATTTTTCCCATTGGGTGGTTCAGTAGTGAGAAGCGTTTCAGACAGGCCGAAGCGCGTCGTCTAAACAGAGGTTTTCGTTGCTTAGTGCAATCCGAAGTTCGTACAAGTTTCTGATTCTGAACGAACAGCGTTTTGGCGCTATCGTTAACGGCTGGGAAATCTGCACGTATATCCTACCCCCCGGCCGATTGTAACCCCATTTTCGGCCTACACGGCAAAAATTTGTTCCACGGAAGCCGTCCGCCGTTCCACGCCGACCATGCTTACGCCCTTTTTCTCCCCGCCCCGGCGCCCGTAAACCCCCACTGCGCCAGAGGCCGAAAGGGGCATCTGATCGCTGGTAGTGATACGTTCCACGTCGGGCGTCTGGACGGCTTGATGGTGCGGGAGTGAAATAAAATCGACCTTCTGCCCGGCTGCTTCCGCACCCTTTGTCAGAGGATTAGCGGTGCCGAAAGGGCCGAAAATCACGCCAAACGCGTCAATTTCGCACAAAAGGTCGCAGTAACCGGGGTACGTGACTTTCATAGAGAGCGAGAAGGCGCAGCGCGTCGCGGGCCGTCGGTGAGCCGTAAACTTGCGCAAACGTACCACCTTTTCGCCAATGTTCCACGCTCGGACAAGCGGGTTTTTCTCCACATTTTGCCGCCCGACGGTGGATAACTTTTGTGCGGGCCTGCTGGTCGCGGTGCTGGGGTGTTTTATGGCCGGTTGCGGCCCCGCCTCCTCCCCCACCGACGAGCGCCGCGTCTTCCGTTACAACCAAAGCGAGCAGAGCGGCGCCCTCACGTCGCTCGACCCGGCGTTTGCGCGCAACCAAGCCAACATCTGGGCGCAGACGCAGCTTTACAACGGCCTCGTCGAGCTGGATTCCACGCTCCATCCGGCCCCCGCGCTCGCCCGCTCGTGGTCGGTTTCGGCGGATGCGCGCACTTACACGTTCCGGCTGCGCGCCAACACCCACTTCCACGACGACGCATGCTTTCCGCAGGGAAAAGGCCGCGCCGTGCGGGCGGCCGATGTGGTGTACTCGTTCCGGCGCCTCCTCGACCCCGCGACCGCCTCCACGGGCGGCTGGATTTTCCGGGGGAAAGTGGTGAGTGATTCGAGCGGCGCACCGCTGGATTCGGCCTTCACCGCGCCCGATGATTCCACAGTTATCGTGCGTTTGCAAGCGCCGTTTGCGGCGTTTCTGAGCCTGTTGAGTATGCCATACGCATTCGTGGTGCCGCCGGAAGCGGTGCGGCAGTATGGCGCCGATTTCGGGCAGCACCCTGTCGGCACCGGTCCGTTCCGGTTTCACGTCTGGCACGAAGGCACGGCGCTGATTCTGCACCGCAACCCCAATTACTGGCGCCGCGATGCGCACAACAAGCCCCTACCCTACCTCGACGCGGTGCAGATTTCGTTCATCGGCGATAAAAAGACCGAGTTTCTGAGCTTCCTGCAAGGCAAGCTCGATTTCCTATCAGGCATCCGCGAATCCTCACGCGACCTGATTCTGCGGCCCGACGGCACCCCGCAGCCCGATTTTGCGGGCCGGTTTCGGGTCGAAAAAGTGCCGTACCTCAACACTGAATACCTCGGCTTTCAACTCGATACGGCGAACCTTCGCGAACCCAACCCCGCCCTCCGCGACCGCCGGGTGCGGCAAGCCCTGAGCTACGCCATTGATAGGCGCGCCTACGTGCGGTTCCTGCTGAACTCAGTGGGGCGCCCCGGCACGTCGGGGATGGTGCCGCCCGCACTGGCGTCGTTCGATGAAAAAGCCGTGCCCGGTTACGCCTTCGACCCCACACGGGCGCGGGCGCTGCTGAAAGAGGCCGGTTATGGTCCCGGCCAAAAGCCATTGCGCTTGACACTGAGCACGGTAGCTGAGAAGCGCGAGCAAGTCGAGTTTCTGCAACAGCAATGGGCGGCAGTGGGCGCGGAAATCAAGCTTGATATCAACCAAGGCCCCGCGCACCAAGAGTTGGTGGACAATGGGCAAGCGGGGTTCTGGACGAAGTCGTGGCTCGGCGATTACCCGGATGCGGAGAACTACCTCGCGCTCTTCTACTCGCCGAATTTCTCCCCGGCTGGTCCTGATAAAACTCACTTCAAATCCGCCGCCTACGACCGTCTCTACGAGCAAGCGCAACGCGAGCCGAACGAGGCCACGCGGCAGCAGCTCTACCAGCAGCTCGACCGCCTGATGCTCGCCGAATGCCCCGTTATCGTGCTGTATTACGACGAAGTGGTGCGCCTGACGCAGCCCAACATCCACGGCCTCACGGCGGACCCGATGAATCAGCTTCGGCTGGAGCGGGTTTGGAAGAAGTAATTGGGGTCGATTTAGAGGACCTGCGTAGGGACGCCTATTGGCGTCCACGGTCTGGATAGGACGCCAATAGGCGTCCCTACGTCTTTACTCCACGCCGATTCCCAACGCGCGGTTGATCTCCTGATCGAGGTAACGGTGCAGCGCTTTCAGGTCGGGTGGGCACTCGCCGCCGGTGCAGCTGACTTTGTGCCCCTGAATGGTCAGAATCGCCGATGGCGCATCCATCATTCCCTTCCCGAATTCGTCTTCGGGATACTTGGCGAAACCCATCTCATCAACCTGAGAGAGAATCATTTTCACCACGTCGGGGGTAATTTTCCCCGTCAGCTTGCCTTCTTTCGGCGCGTTTGCCTTGCCTTCGTAACGCAGCGTACCATCGGCGCTGATTTCGGCCACGAACTGCGGGCAGCGGCCCATGCACGGAGTGCGCTCGAACCGAATCAGCGGCGGCGCGGCCGTTGGGGCGGTGCTGGCGGTGGCGCTAGGGTCAGCGACGGCGGCGGTTTTGGCGTGGTGGCAGCCCGACGAAGTCAGCAGGGCGGCGATAACGGAAAGGGAGAGCAGGACGCGCATACCGACGAAAGTACGGCGCCCAGCGCCCCGATGTTAGGCGGCGCGCTCGGCGAGGTAGGTATGCCACGCCTCGTCGAGGTGCCCGGCGCTGGAGCGCAGGAACGACGCGAGCGTCGGGCGGCGCGGACGTTGACGCGGAATCATCCCGGCTTCCTCGGGGGTGCGGTCGCCTTTCTTATGATTGCAGCGCGAGCAGGCCGTGAGCAGGTTTGTCCACCCGGAATCGCCGCCGCGGGAGCGCGGCATCATGTGGTCGAGGGTGAGGTTGCGGGTGGAGCCGCAGTATTGGCACTCGAAATTGTCGCGCCGCATGAGGTTATGGCGGCTCAGCGTGATGCCTTTGTAGGGCACCCGCACGTAGCGGTGCAGCCGAATAACGCTCGGACGGGCGTATTCGCGATTCACGGTGCGTAAGGTGCCGTGACTCGAAGGCGCTATCAGATCGGCTTTTTCGAGGTAAAGCAACACGAACGCCTTTTGCACGCTGGTCAGGGCCAGAGCCGTGTAATCGCCGTTCAGGACAAGGACTTTATGATCCATTCAGCTAGGCGGCAGAAGCGGGGAACCGGTCGGGCCAAGATACCACAGCGGGCGGAATGGCTAACCGTACGCATAACCCCGCAACAGCCCCGGAAGTTGCTGACAGAAAACCTGAAACCCGCTTTCGGCCCCGCTCTACAGCACCCGTCGCACCACCCGCAGCTGGTGCGTGTAGGTGCGGCGCCCGGTGTGGTAGATGCCGTGATGGTCGAGGGAATCGAGACGAACTTCGCCGCTGGCGTGCAGAATCTGCCCCTCGCCGACCACCATCCCGACGTGGACGATGCGCCCGTCGGCATTATCGAAGAACGCCAAGTCGCCGATGCGCGCTTGCGTCACGAACGGAACATCCTCACCGATAGCCACTTGCTGATGCGCATCACGCGGGAGCTGCACCCCGACGATGCCGTATACCTGCTGCACGAACCCGGAGCAATCGAGCCCGAAAATCGATTTACCGCCCCACTGATACGGCGCCCCCCGGTACAAATTAGCCGCCCGCAGCAGCAGCCCCTCAGGCGCAGCCTGACGCGGATTGGTGGCGAGGCCGTTGTAGAACATTTTTCGGTCGGGGCCGAGCTGCATCGTCATGCCATCGAAAAACGGCAGCAGCGAACCTAGCTGCACCGGCACCCGCGTGTGCGAGTCACTCACGACGCCCACCACATCCAACGTCCGGGCGTGCGGCATCGCATTCACCCACGCCTCGAACCACGCGCCCGGCACCACCAGATGCTGTTTCGCGTCGAGCCAGCCCTCGTACCCATCGGCCGCCACGCGCACCCTTAGCCACTTTTCCTGCGCCACCAGCACCGTATAACACTCCCCAAACACAAGCTGACTGACTTGCTCGGCGCGGTCGCTGGGGTCGGCCCGCAGGGGGGCAATGCTTAGGGGGCAGATGCCGTACATGGGTTTTGGTTGGCGGGGTTTGGGGTAGATCTGCGACTAGGTTTTAAATTATCGCTGCTGCATAACTGCCTTTATACCTGCGATAAAATACTGAAAACTAACTGAGCGATTACCATTCAGCGAATCACGGGGCGTCAAGTTCAGATACGGCCCGACTCGTTTAGCCAGTTCGTACTTCCAAGAATTATTAGCTAACGGCGGCAAGTAATAGTTAGCTTTTTGCAAAGCTCGTAACAATGCCTCCCAAGTTCCTCCTTTAACAGAATCTGGGTCTTGAAGATGATTCTTGTTGAAGTGCCTAGCGGTCAACCGGGGGTAAACATTTTGGAGTGCTAGTAGATCACCTAGAAACCAAGCCTCTAATTCTTCACAAACAATCCGGTTCACTACATGAAAAATTTCTGTAGGTAAAACTGAAGCAGTAGTCTTAGTATGCAGACCTGCTGCCTGAGATATTTTTTCGAGCCGCTCTTTCAACACGCGACAATCCTCATCGTCACGGTCTACTAAGACAACTACACGCAAGTCATCGTAACCGCCACTTCGAATCATGCTGGCGTAACCCATTAATCTATCAGGCAGCTTAGCTAGCAAGCGTTCTTTCGAACTAAAATCAAACACTTCAAAATCATAAGTCGGCGCCGGCAAAAGTGCGGGCAATAATGCGTAAAGAGCGACTTTCATCGACGGCTCCTCTACCAGAAACTCCACCCGCATAGTTTAATCAGTTGACTTTGGCGAATCAGGAATTACATCAAAGAGTGTTGGTTCTTTCGGATTCTCTTTCGCCTTCTTCGGTATAGGCCGAAGACGAGGAGTTCGATTCGGGAAGAAAGGATCCCCGACACCAAATCTTCCTTCCATCCAGAGGTCGCCTAATTGTCCGTTGTTTTCTATAAATTCCCTGACTCCGGCTAGATCAGCAGTACGAACAGCTTTTGTGTAGCCTTGCTCATCACGATACAACACCCAAACTTGCTCGGGCTGTAATGCATTAATCAAAAAGGGCGAATGGGTTGAAATCAGGAGTTGAGAGCGCAGGGAAGCATTTTGGCATTCTTCTGCAAAACCTCTCAGCAGCATAGGATGTAGTTGGTTTTCAGGTTCCTCGATAGCAATGAGACGCGGGGGCTGTGGATCATTGAGCAACGTGAGATAAGCAAGCATTTTGAGAGTGCCATCGGAAGCAAAACGCGCGAGGACGGGTTGAGCAAAAGGCGCATCACGAATAGTCAGAAGTAGACGCCCATCGGGCATTGGATCTGCTCCCACTGATTTAAGACGAGGAACACGCTGGGCCAGCGCTCGCTCGATTTCAGCCAAGCGATCTGGATGTTGCTCGTATAGGTATTGAATGACGTTAGCTAGATTATCACCCTTTTCTGACAATCTCTCCTGAGGACCAGCCTCAGAGGTATGGCGAGTACTATCAACTGCTAAGTACGACAGGTACCAGCCCGTAATAAACTCGCGCAACGCTACCACACGAGGATGTTTATTTAACTGGCCTAACGCATTTACAGCCAATACATCTGCCCCAGCTAAGCTTTCTAGAATGCGTTCGTCCTTCTCATCGGGAAGGTCGCCACTTATTACCTGTCCACTACCATGTTGAAAGTCAAGAAACTTGAATGGCTTTCCGGTCTGGCCTCGGCGCCACTTCAACCATTCAGCGACTACTACTGGGCCTTTTTCAGTTTCTGAAATGGAAAGATGATAAGTAATAGGCGTCGCTTTTCGACTCTCCCGATACTTAATTTCAATTTCAATCGGGCCGTCTGCCCCACGCGTTCGCAATTCCTTCAATCGGTTGCGCCTGTCCCATGCCTTGCGCAAGCCTGTATTAAAGCATTCAGCGAGAAAAGCGAACACATCAAACACGGTTGATTTCCCGCTACCATTCGGCCCTAGCAGTACAGTCAAGGGTGTAAGATCACGGAGTTCCAAATCGTGCAATGCACGGTAATTCTTGACCCGCAGATATTCAATTCGCGGAATGTCAGCAGTTGACTTACTCATCTCAAGGGTCAGAATTTGCTAGGGGCAAGTTCACCAGAAGTTGCCTTCTTCCTGCGAACGAAGAGCCTTTGTTTACGTTCTCAAAATTGTGCAATTAGTCGCATCATCCCAAACCCTAAAACCGGTCAATCTCGCGCTTCGCGTCTTTCGCTTTCAAGTCCTCGCGCTTATCGAAGAGCTTTTTGCCGCGGGCTAGCGCGATTTCGACCTTCGCGAAGCCGCGCTCGTTGATGAAGAGGCGGGTCGGGACGATAGTTAGCCCGGCTTCGTCGGATTTGTTGCGTAGCTGCCGTAGCTCGCGCTTTTGCAGCAACAGCTTCCGGACGCGGAGCGGCTCGTGGTTGTTGTAGGTACCGGCGGTGTAGCGCCCGATTTGCATCGCGTAAATCCAAAGGGAGCCGTCCATCTGAAACGAGCAGTAGCCGTCCTGAATCTGTACGTTGCCTTCGCGGATGCTCTTGATTTCGGTGCCTTGCAGCATAATTCCGGCCACGTAGGTGGTCAGGAACGTGTATTCGTAACGGGCCCGGCGGTTCTGGATATGAACCGTTTTGGGGGCGTCTTTATCGGCTTGTTTCGCCATCAGGAATCAGGACGGGCGCGGCGTCCGTCAGGGGGCCGCGTTAGGTTTCAGCCGCGCAAAGTGCGCTTCGAGCTTGGTTTTCGGAAGGATGCGTTGCCCGGTGCGCCCGGAAGCCACGAGCCGCTCGCCCACGCGGGCCGCAAAGCTACACGTTACGACCCCGGCCTCGGTTGCGTCGGTGAGGGTGGCTTCCATCCGCACTTCCTCGCCCACGAAGGCCGGGGCGTGGTGGTCGAGATGCACGAACGTGCCGACGCCTTCCTCGGAAGCCTCTTTCAATTCCAGCACAAAAAGCCGCCCCGCCCACTCAGCCGCCCGCGCCAGCCGGAACGTGCTGCACACGGCGTGGACGAAATGGCCGCCTTCCGCCGTAAAATCCGCCACATCAGCGGGCTGAACGGTGAAAAGGTGCGGACGGGTGGTGTTGAGGAGAGGGGCGGCGGGGTGCATAAGGGAAGAGATTGCTGGGAGCCTTCAGACAAATTTTAAAACTCAAACTACGGAGTGGTAGTCGCATGGCAGTACGTGGCCGATTGGGGTGTCCCCCCACC